>JADIMA010000030.1 GCA_017694945.1 Candidatus Merdivivens pullicola
TCATGGATGATGAAAAGGAAGCCCGCGACATTGCGAACAAGAGGGAGCAACTCCTCAGGATCCAGGGCATAAAGACCCAGAAACACATCACGCTTGAAGAAATCGGCCGACGCATAGCAATCGGAAACTTCAAGGAACTCAACATCATTCTCAAAGGAGATGTTGACGGATCCATTGAAGCCCTTTCGGATTCATTGCTCAAACTTTCTACAGAAGAGGTACACGTAAACGTAATCCACAAGGCCGTCGGACAGATTTCCGAGTCAGACGTACTGCTTGCAGCCGCTTCCAACGCCATAATCGTCGGTTTCCAGGTAAGGCCGTCGGCGAACGCCCGCAAACTTGCTGAAAAAGAGGAAATCGAAATCAGGATGTACTCCGTGATTTACGATGCTATCAACGAAATCAAGAGCGGTATCGAAGGCATGCTCGCCCCTGAAGAAAAAGAGGAAGTGACCGCTACCGCCGAAGTACGCGAAACATTCAAGATTTCAAAAGTCGGCACGATAGCAGGCTGCATGGTCAAGGAAGGAAAACTGACGAGGAATGCCAAAGTCCGCGTAATCAGAGACGGCATCGTGGTATATACGGGAGAACTCGGTTCGCTGAAACGTTTCAAGGACGATGTAAAGGAGGTTATGGCAGGATACGACTGCGGCCTCAACATCAACGGATACAATGATGTAAAAGTCGGAGACGTGATAGAAGCCTACAATATCGTAGAGGTAAAACGGACTCTTTAACCTGTCAGGGAACAGTTTATCAGATTACTATCAAAAGCAGATATGCAAACGCGACGATACGCATGAACGAACCTCTGCGTATCGTCGCATGCATTAACATCACATCGGGATCCTCATCCGCTATTTCAGCAGGGTCAACCCTGTCCATCATAGGATAAGCCCATTTTTCCACAACGGTCGGATAAGACATATTGGCAATATAGGTAAATCCCCCGTTTGAACGGTTCAAGGTAATCAGGGTCTTGTAATCCCCTGAACATACGGGGACATGCAGGACGGCTGACAATTCCGCAAGTTCCGCATCATCCGCCGCGACTGCTATGGAAACAGAGAAGCCGCATGCCGAAAGCCTGTCTGCAAACCGGCTCACCCGCTCCCAGTCTTCGCCGCTGAAAGCCCCCGGACGATGTACAGATATTATCATGTTCCTTTCATCATCAAAAAGAGAGGATACATATTCTCCTGAAAGATCCCTCAATGCGAGCAAAGTCCCCTCCTCCGATGAAGAAGCGACAGGTGCGGTGACCGTCTCGACATATGTCCAGGTAGAATCCGGAAGATTGTCAAGCGCGAATACCGAGCGCTCACCGTTTTTCTCATATATGAAACTCATCGCCGCCGAATAATCAGCCTCACCGGAATATCCGTCATCAATCACCGACGAAGGCTTGAAATCCGTAAAATCAACGAAAGGCCTGTAAGACAACGATAGGGCCGGAACTGCAAATACAGGCACCGCAATAAGAGCCAGCCTGTAATACAAATGCCATTTCCTGCAGGTATATTCGATGGAACGCCTTTTGAAAAACGGCGGCAGGCATATCAGGGAAAGCACCGCGTTTTTAATCAAAGTCTGCAAATGCGTAAGATGTACGGCCTCGCCGAAACAGCCGCAATCCATCGGCGGATTGAAAACGGCCAGCAACAAAGTGAGTATGAGATAGAATCCCATGAGAACCAATACGGCCACAGAGGTGAAGGCCATCTTGAAGCGCACTATCATCAGTCCTCCCAGAATGAACTCCAGAGCCGACATGACTATGCCGGCGGCGACCGACACTCCGCTTAGAAAGCCGAGATGGAGGAACTTGAAATATTCTTCCATTATAAACCCCGTCCCTATCGGGTCGAGAAGTTTCAGAAAACCGGATATCACGAAAGCAAGTCCGGCCACGTATGAACACAATATTGAAAAACTCTTCATGACATTATCCGATTTTTACAGAGAGGACATCGAGAATCTTTGAAAATATTTCATCTGCAGGCAGGATGTTCCCGTCCGCCCCGGAACAGTCAAGCCTCACGAAATCCGGGTCGAGCATGCACTGCTCTTCATAAACCTGCCGCACCCTCTTCTGGAACTCGATATCGGCCTCGTGTATATCCGATTTGCCTTCAAGATACTCGCGGTCATGCCCTTTCCGAAGATTTCCGAGTTTTTCGGAAACGAATGACACCGGCACGTCAAGGAAAATATTCACATCGGGAACAGGTATTCCGAAAAATCCGTATTCGGTATCGATTATCCAATCCCGAAGTTCGTCGCGCAAGCCTTTATCAGGAAGTTTCGCACACTGGAAAGCGATATTCGAATATACATACCTGTCAAGCAGTACAGTCTCCCCCCTGGCAAGAGAATCCCTTATCTCATCGGCGGCGGCATTCCTGTCCTCTGCAAAAAGCAGGGCCACGAGGCGCGGATGCACACTGTCGATCGATCCGAGGTCGCCCCTCAGGAAACGCGCCAGCAAATCCCCGTACAAAGGAGTGTCGAAACGCGGAAAATGTATGTATTTAAGAGGATGTCCCGAAGCCAGGATATACTCCTTGAGCCTTTTCACCTGGGTGGATTTGCCCGAACCGTCAAGTCCTTCAATAACTATCAGCATTTGCAGAAAATTTATATTTTTGTAAACTGTTTATAACATGCAAAAGTAAAAATAATGGCAGGAAATATCAAGGTCATGGGAATCATAAACGTGACCGACGACTCTTATTTTTCAGAAAGCAGATGCAACGGTACGGAAGCCGTGCTTAAAAGGGCGGAAAAAATGGCAGCCGAAGGCGCGGACATCTTCGATATCGGGGGATGCTCGACAAGGCCCGGCGCAAAAACCGCCGATGAAGACACCGAATGGCAAAGACTCGCCCCTGCAATCACGGCGGTAAGGAAAAATTTTCCGGAAATTCCGCTTTCAATAGACACGTTCCGGAGCGGCATTGTAGCAAAGGCGCACGACAGCATAGGAGAGTTTACGGTAAACGACATCTCCGCAGGAGAGGCGGACAGGGACATGCTGGCTACAGTAGGACGGCTCGGGCTTCCATATATCGCGATGCACATGAGGGGCACACCCGAAACGATGCAGGGACTGTGCTGCTACAATGACATAACGGCCGAAATAACGGAATATTTCCGGAAAAAGACGGAAGATACGGAGTGTGCCGGAATCACCGACTGCACGCTCGATCCCGGTTTCGGCTTTGCCAAGACAATAGACCAGAATTACGAACTCCTGCACAATATCGGGAAAATAAAAAAGGCCCTCGGCCGCAAAATACTTGTGGGCATATCACGGAAAAGCATGATTTACAGACTTTTTAACATTACACCCGAAGACGCCCTTCCGGCAACCCAGGCCCTGCACATGGAAGCGATGATACAGGGTGCCGACATATTGAGAGTCCACGATGTGGCCGAAGCGGTACAATGCAGGACGATATACTGCAAACTATACGGAGAAAACAATATTTTTTAGTATTTTAGCGGTTTGTAAATGATGACAGAAATGATGACACTTAATCCATTGACCGCCGTATCCCCTATTGATGGAAGATACGCAGGAAAGACCGCACCGCTCAGGGAATATTTCAGCGAATATGCCCTGATAAAAAACAGGGTAAGGGTTGAAATCGAATATTTCATAGCACTCTCAGGATTCGGGATAAAGCAGCTTGACGGAGTGCCGTGCCCGGAAGAACTCAGGAAGATTTATGTGAATTTCAGCCTGGAAGACGCTGAAAAGATAAAGACCATAGAGAAAACCACGAACCACGATGTCAAGGCAGTGGAATATTTCATCAAGGAAAGGTTCCGCGAAATGGGGCTTGAACGTTACTGCGAGTTCGTGCATTTCGGGCTGACATCGCAGGACATCAACAATACAGCCACTCCGCTGTCACTCAAAGAAGCCCTTGAACAAGTCGTCTATCCAAAAATGGACGCTATCATAAAAGACCTTGACATGAAGGCAGAAGAGTGGAAGGACATACCGATGCTGGCCAAGACACATGGACAGCCCGCATCGCCTACCCGCCTCGGGAAAGAAATAGCGGTTTTCGTCTCAAGGCTCAAGGAACAGAAATCGCAACTTGCGTCAATACCGGTGCCGGCGAAATTCGGAGGCGCCACAGGAAACATGAACGCACACAAGGCAGCCTTTCCGGACAAAGACTGGAACAGTTTTGCCGACGGCTTCGTTTCCAGCCTCGGACTCAGAAGGTCATATCCTACCACTCAAATCGAACATTATGACAACCTTGCAGCGATATTCGACGCATTCAGAAGATTCAACACCATCCTCATCGACCTGTGCAGGGATATCTGGACATATATTTCCATGGAATATTTCAGGCAGCGCATCGTAAAGGGGGAAGTAGGCTCTTCGGCCATGCCGCACAAGGTGAACCCCATCGATTTCGAGAATGCCGAAGGCAATCTCGGAATGGCAGACGCCGTTTTCACACATCTCTCAATGAAACTTCCTATATCAAGGCTGCAGCGCGACCTCACAGACTCCACAGTCCTGAGGAACATCGGGGTTCCCGTAGGACATTCCCTGATAGCCTTCGAATCCCTGCTTAAGGGACTTGGAAAACTGCTACTTAACCGCGACGCCATAGAGAGGGATCTCGAAAACAACTGGGCCGTAGTGGCCGAAGCCATCCAGACCATATTGCGCCGCGAGTCATACCCTAATCCTTACGAAGCCCTGAAAGCCCTGACAAGGACAGGCGGGCACATCTCCGAAAAAAGCATCTCGGACTTCATCGACGGACTGGATGTGAGCGAAGATATAAAAAGGGAACTGCACGCAATAACCCCGATGAACTACACGGGAATCACTTGCAGATAAACAGATCTTCGTCCGCCTTGTGAAAATAAAAATTCTCGCGGGCGAAGGTTTCAAGAGTATCGAGGTCGGAGCCGAGGACTTCCAGACGGCGGTCGGCCTCTTTTATATTTTCCGAATATTCGCGGATTATCTCTTCCTGGCTCGAGATGTCGAACATTACGTTTATCCAACGGATGACGTTGTTTTCAGAAAGAAAAAGCACGGACACGACGAAAATCACCGTAACGAAATAGTATTTCGTGCGGCGCGACGACCAAAGCTCTTTCCATTTTTCCGACAACCAACTCATGATAACGCAAAATTAATTATTTTTGCCGAATAAAAACAATTTTTGCAAAAATGAAACCCACATTACTTGTACTTGCAGCCGGCATGGGAAGCCGCTATGGCGGGTTGAAGCAGATCGACCCTATAGGGCCGGCCGGAGAGACCATTATAGATTATTCTGTTTACGATGCCGCCGAAGCGGGATTCGGAAAGATAGTATATATAGTAAGAGAGTTTTTCAAGGACGAGTTCATAGAGAGCGTATTTGAAAAATATCCCGACCTCAGGAACCCTGACGGGGAAAAGGTCAAGTTCGATTTCGTCACACAGGAACTGGACAAGATACCCGAAGGCCTTGCCTACAATCCTGAAAGGGTCAAGCCCTGGGGCACCGCCCATGCCGTCCTTATGGCCAAAGAAGCGATAGACACGCCGTTCGCAGTCATCAACGGAGACGATTATTACGGGAAGGAGTCTTTCGTGATACTCGGCGACTGGCTTGCAAGCGGGCAGTGCGGCAAAGGAAAGTACTCGATGGTAGGCTTCAGGCTTGCCAACACCCTGTCGCCTTCCGGAGGGGTCTCAAGGGGAATATGCAGGACTGACGGCAGTGGCTTCCTGACCGGAGTAGTCGAGAACCACGACCTTGCAAGAAATGCCGAAGGCCGCATTACCGGACATCCTGCAGGCGAAGACTACAAGACATATCCTGACGACACGCTGGTTTCGATGAACATGTGGGGACTGGCCCCGGACTATTTTGACGAAAGCGAAGAAATGTTCCGGGAATTCCTCAGAAACAGCGGGAACGAACTTAAATCGGAGTTTTACATACCAACCGTAATCGACAGGCTCATCCACACCTCTGAAGCAAGTTGCAAAGTATTGGAGACGCCGTGCGAATGGTTTGGCGTGACATTCAAGGAAGACAGGCCGATGGCGGTGGAAAGGTTCAGGGAACTCACGGAAAAGGGAGTGTATCCGTCCCCGCTTTTCAATAAAAGATAACGTTAACAACACACAAAGAAATGTTTAAGAAACTGTCATATTACCTGCCTGGCGTCGGCGAAAGCTGGCTGCTGGCCCTGCTGCTTCTGGCCGGAAATTTTGTTGCAAGCGCCTTGGCCATAGTTCTGTCCCTCGCATTCGCATCAGTAATTACTCCGGCGGAGTTCAACATATATTTTCTTCCGGTATCATATCTGATAACGATGCTGTTCCCGCTCCTTTTCGCCATAAACAGGGGCAAGAAAGCCCTGCTCAGGAACAGTATCCATTCGTCAAGGAACATACCTGTTGACAGCAACAATTTCGGCAAGACCGGATGGGTGCTCTCCGCATTGCTGCTTGCCATCATGACAATCTGCGCCTCGCTTGTGATGGATCCGCTGAACAGCATCATGCCCGAGCCGTGGGAGTGGGTAAAACAATCGTTGGAAATGCTTGTCAACGCCCCTAAAGCCGTGGCCATTGTCACCACGGTCATACTTGCGCCGCTGCTTGAAGAACTGCTGTGCAGGGGCATCATCCTCCGCGGCATGCTGAAGCACACCTCCTCGTTCATGGCCATTTTCTGGTCGGCGCTGATTTTCGCCGTCATACATCTCAACCCGTTCCAGGCAGTTCCAGCATTCCTGCTGGGCATACTGATGGGCTGGGTATATTACAAGACCGGTTCTCTGAAACTCACGATACTGATGCATTTCACCAACAATCTGTTGTCCATGCTGATATCATGGTATTTCCCTATGGCATCGACGACGGACAGTTTCAAGGACATCCTTCCTCCTGACACTTACTGGGCTGTCACGGGAGGAGGCGCACTGGTTCTGATTCTGGGACTTGTCATCCTCGGAAACAGTTGGAAAGGAATGAACGTAATCCGCAACAGCAGGCATTGACATGGAAGCATATCCACTGAAATTCGAACCCATTGCCGTTGAAAGAGACTGGGGAGGGACAGCGTTTTTCGACCGCCTCGGCAAGACTTTCAAATACATTGACGAAGACGGGAACGAAAAAATACTTTCTCCCCAGACACGCCTGGGGGAAAGTTATGAAATAGCAGACCTTGGCGAGGCCGGAGAAACTGTAGTGTCCAACGGCTTCCTCGCAGGGAACACGCTGGAGGAAATCACCGATACGTACATGGAAGAACTGCTGGGGGACAATCCAAGCCAGTATTTCGGCGTCCAGTTCCCTCTTCTGGCCAGACTTGCCGATATCCGCGGAAGCCTGCCGGTTCATGTACATCCCGACGACCATACTGCCTTTGAAAGATACGACGCACTCGGAAAAAAAGAGTTGTGGTATATCATGGAAGCCGAAAAAGGGGCCTCTGTATATCTGGGATTCAACAGGACGCTGAGCGCGGAAGAACTTTTCGACAGATGCATGGACGGCAGTATAAAAGAAGTCATGCACAGGATAAGGCCGGAAAAAGGAGACATCATCGAAATCCCTGCCGGACTTGCGCATTCGGCCGAAGGGGGCATACTTGCAGCAATCATTGAAGAGCCATCCCTGATATCATTCAACATGTACGGCCCGGAATGCGGAAAAGAAGAAATGATAACTCATATCGGCGAATCCCTCGACTTCATCATGCTCGAAGCATGCTCACCGGCGAAACTGGTTTCAAGAAAAGAAGGCATCGTTTCCGACACCGACGAATTCACCGCCGAGAGGTTCAGCATAAATCCCGGTTCAGAAACAACCGTCAATCTGGAAGAAACAGACAGCGTGCAATTGTATTTCTGCATTGAAGGGAATGCCGTAATAAAATGCGAGCCGGGCAAGAATCCTTCAGAATGCAGAATAGCCAGAGGGGAAGCCGCAATCATCCCTGCCTGCGCGGACAAAACAGTCATCACGGCCGGGAAAACAGGCTGTACCATGATAGCCGCACACCTTAGAGAAAGAGAAGAACACGACAGTTATACAGACGACCATGAGCGAAGTCAGAATTGACAAATACCTATGGGCGATACGGGTCTATAAGACAAGGGCCGACGCCACGGACGCCTGCAAGGGGAACAAGATACACATCAACGGGACTGTCGCCAAGCCGTCAAAGACCGTCAAGGCCGGAGACATCATCACCGCAAGGAAAAACGAAGTGACATTCACGTTCAGGGTAATCGAAACGGTTGAAAAAAGACAAGGCGCGAAACTCGTCGGAAATTTCGCCGAAAACATCACCCCTGCCGAAGAACTTGAAAAACTGCACCGCCCGATAGAGACATTCTTCCTCAAAAGGGAACGCGGTTCCGGAAGGCCGACAAAAAAAGAAAGGCGCGACATGGACGACCTGTGGGACAGGTATTTCTTCGATTCGGAAGATGTGTATGACGATGAAGAAGACGGAGACGAAGATTATTGAGCCTGCCGCCCCTGCTCCGTATCGGACTTCCTCGGAACAAGCTTCTTTGAGTTGAACAAAGACATGGCCTTGTCAGGGCCCATCTGTACGAATGCCTTTACGGCTTCAATCGAATATCCGAGCAAATCAGGCAACAGCGCCTTTTCCTCCCCGCTGAGTTCGCCAAGCACGAAATCAACCTGTCCGCCTCTCCCGAAATCATGGCCTATGCCAAGACGCAGACGGGCATACTCGTCGGTTCCGAGCAGCATGCTTATATTTTCCAGGCCATTGTGCCCTCCGGAACTTCCGCTCTTACGCATGCGCATGATCCCGTAAGGAAGATTCAAGTCATCCGAAATAACCAGAAGATTGGAAACAGGCACTTTCAACCGGTCGAGCCAATATCTTACGGCCTTTCCGCTCAGGTTCATGTATGTCGATGGCTTCAGCAGCGTAATCACATTGCCTTTCAGACGCAAATTCAGCACCGAGCCGTACCTGTCAACAGAAAAAACAGTATTGGATGCCTGAGCCCAGGCATCCAATACCATGAATCCCATATTGTGCCGCGTATTGGCGTATTCGCTGCCGATATTACCGAGCCCGACAACAAGATAATTCCCCATACAGCGGTACCGTTAAAGATTAGGCCTCAGCGTTTGCAGCGGCTGCGGCAGCCCTTGTCATCCTTATAGAGCAGATGATGGTGGCCTTCGGAGAAACTATCTGAATATTGTCATAATGGAGGTCGCCTGCAACAATCTGCTTGCCGAGGTTAAGGTCGGTGATGTCGATATCGAGTTGGTCAGGGAGATCCTTGATCATGCCGCTCACTTTGAGTTTCCTCGTAGAGACCATGAGCTTACCACCCTGGCGAACACCTATGGAGTTACCTGTAATGGATACCGGCACATTGATGACAACCGGCTTGTCCTCCCTGATGGCGAGGAAATCCACATGAAGGGCCTTGTCGGTTACTGGATGATACTGTATGTCATGCAGTACGACCAGTTGCTTCTTGCCTTCTACATCAAGTTCGATGATGTAGGAATTAGGAGTATTGGTAATAGTCTCCAAATCCTTTGCCGACACTGAAAACAATGTGTTTTCAACTCCGTTTCCATAATAAACGCATGGAACACGGCCTTCTTTACGGAGGGCCTTGATAGCCGCCCTGTCATTGCCTGTACGGCCAATGCCTTGTAATGTAATCTGTTTCATTGATAAAATTTTAAAAAGTGTTACTCAGTCCGTCTCATATACGGACCCCATTGCACTAAAAGCCCACGTGCTTTTTAGGGGCTGCAAAGATACAAATTATTTCTTATTCCGCAACCATCCCCGTAGCAATATTCCAATCCAGAGTACGATAATAGTCGTCAAGATACGGCTCTTCCGGATTCTGGACATAAGTGCTCAGGCCGCTGTATTCGGTAATCTCTATGGAAATGAAGGTGTCGGTATGCTCTTTGAACACCACGGCATCCGACATGGCTTTCCTGAAATCCTCCACAAGTTCGTCCGAAGGCTCCAGGGCATCGACAAAACTCCCCAGATCATAAAACCAGTGTTTGTTCAATCTGAAAAAAGGCTGGATGGAACCCATGTCCAGGCCCCCGACCTTTTCACGGTTTTCGTCGTATATGGCTTTGCAGGCAGAAGCGAGGGACTCGAGCCGCGAACAGTCAACAACGGATATGGTGGCATACGGGGAGCCGCTTTCGCTGTAATAGTAAAAATACAAGTCGGCGACTTCCTTGACTCCGGCATTTAAATCAGACCAGAAAAGCGGTTCAACTATATGCGAATAAGGGAAGCCGTTCGCAAGTATTTCCGTAGGCGAAGCGCAGAAGATATCCGCCACATCACGGAACTGGTAGGCGACCTCCACGCAGCCCATCAGGCAACTGTCGAAGATAAGAAAGTCCAGATGCATCGGGATTGCCGAGGAAAGTTCCTTTATATCGATTTCCTGCTCTGTTTCTTCATCCTGCCCGAAACTTGCCGGAGAAACTTCCGGGACAGCCATCTTCACTATGGCATCCCCATAGACATCCACATGACTCGAAGGCTCGGCAGGGGCGTCGGCCGGATTGTCATAGCCAGACGGGGCCCCTTCAGTATAATAATGTTCCGGAAGCCACCCGGTAGAATGAGACCAGAGAATCAGCCCGTAACTTTCGGAAACATACCTTTCCTTCACATATGTCAGAACCTTTTCGACCGACTCGGCGGAAGCGGACACCTGCATGTCCTTAAAGGAACAGATCTCCTTTTCAACGACATTCCCTTCCGGATCCCGCGACATCTCTATCAGCACAGGAGCGACATCGCGGTTGTGGAAAAACACCAGCAGATGTTCGTTTCCTCCCAATGCCGGAAGATAAGTGCCTTCACGCATGGACATGTAATTGTCCTCGGCGTACCTTGACAGGCTGTTGGCTGCAGAAAAATATATTATGACCACCCTGTCCTCTCCCGGATCCGGAACAGGGCCGTCAGGCCCGTTCTCGTTACAGGAAAAGAGCATTGAAAAAGCGGCGATGGCCGCAAAAAGGATGAAAAATTTTCTCATTGTCCGTATATTAGGCTGCAAATATAAGAAACTTTGGCATAAAATGCTATCTTTGCAAAAGTCACCATAAAACATTATCATCATGAACAAGGATTCCATACTCGCTTTCATCACCGGAGCAGCCGCCGGAGCCGTTCTGGCATTGCTGTTCGCGCCGGACAAGGGGAGCAACACACGCTCCAAGATTGCCCGGAAGGCCCAGGAAGGGCTAGACACTGCAAAAGACAGTATCGACAAGGCCAGGGAAGCAGCCAAAGGCTTGAAAGACAGCCTTTGCGAAAGCGGAAACGGCCTGAAGGAAAACATCAGGGAACGCGCGCTTGAAAGGCTTGACAGACTTGAAAGGGCTCTGGAAAACATGGAATGACATGGATGATTTCACGAAACCGGCAGAGGAATTGTCCGAAGAAGCCATTGAATACATAAACCTTCGGATAGAACGGCTCAAACTCAGGACAGCCAGAGACATCTCCACAGTGCTGGGGAGATTCCTCGGCATATTCGTCATGGTGATGGCAGGCATGACCGCGCTCATGGCTGCATCTTTCGGATGCGTGCTTATCATCGGCGAGGCAATCGGAAGTTATGCCGGCGGCGCGTTCATAATGGCCGGAGTAATCGCCGCCGTGGTCGCCGTACTTTTCTGTTTCCGGAAAAAACTTTTCAGGAATACATTCATACGACTGTTCATCAAGATTTTCTATGACAATGAGAAACTACGCTGACATAAGGACTTACGAAGAACTGACGGCATCTCTCAACGATCTCCAGCGGGAAATCGGCAGGAAAGAGAGCATGCTCGCGTCACGGTATGAAGACGCCAAGGCGTTTTATTCTCCGTCGAACATGGCCGCCATGATAGCAAGGCAGGTCATGTCCTCCATAGACTGGGTGGCCATTGCGCTCAAGGCCGTCAGAAAACTCAAAAGCGCGCTGGAAGAAAAAAAGGATTAATCAAAAACAACTGACAAAACATGAATTTTAAAACGCTGATTGTGTATTCACTCGGATTGACAGCCACCCTTGCCGGATGCGGAAGGCAGGAAGAAAACGCTAAAAATGATTTCCGCTATACGATAGACGAATTTGCCGACATCAAGATCATGAGATACACGGTGCCCGGATGGGATTCGCTCACTCTCCGCCAGAAAAGCCTCGTATATCATCTGGGAGAAGCCGCCAAATACGGAAGGGACATCATCTGGGATCAGAATTTCAGGTACAACCTTGAAATACGCCACATGCTTGAATCGATACTGGAAAATTACAAGGGAGACCGGCAGGGCGAAGAATGGGAAAAATTCCTCACCTACGCAAAAAGGGTTTTCTTCAGCAACGGCATACATCACCATTACGCAGAAGACAAAATCCTGCCTGAATGCGGAAGGGAATATTTTGCCGGACTCATGACAGAAGCAGGAAACGTATCCGACACAGAAACTCTGCTGGATGTCATCTATAACCCGGATCTGTACCCGCAAAGAAAATACACTGAAGGCGACAAGGACATACTCCAGGCCTCTGCCGTGAATTTCTATGAGGGTGTGACAAAAGAAGAAGCCGAAAGATTCTATGCTTCCATGGAAGTTCCCGGCGACGACTCTCCTGTTTCCTACGGGCTCAACAGCCGCCTGGTGAAAAAGGACGGAAAAATCGAAGAAGAAACATATAAAATCGGAGGGCGATACGGAAAGGCGATAGAAAAAATCGTCGGCGAACTCGAACTTGCTGCAGGATTCGCTGAAAACGAAATGCAGAAAAAATATATCGGCCTGCTCATCGATTATTACAAGACAGGCGACCTTGAAACCTGGGACGAATACAATATCGCATGGGTTAAGGACACCCTTTCCGACATAGAC
>JADIMA010000031.1 GCA_017694945.1 Candidatus Merdivivens pullicola
TCGGTGCGTCAAGGGTGCGCGACCTGTTCAAGCAAGCCAAGGAAAAGGCGCCGTGCATCGTTTTCATCGACGAGATAGATGCGATAGGGCGTGCCCGCAGCAAGAATGGAGGGTTCTCCGGCAATGATGAAAGAGAAAATACTCTCAATCAGTTGCTTACCGAAATGGACGGTTTCGGGACGAACTCGGGCGTAATCATCCTTGCGGCTACAAACCGTGTTGACATACTTGACAAGGCCCTGATGAGAGCGGGGCGTTTCGACCGTCAGATTACGGTTGATCTTCCGGAACTTTCGGACAGGGTGGAACTTTTTAAGGTACACACGCGCAAATTGAAGATCGCTTCCGATTTCGATCCGGATTTCTTTGCAAAGCAGACTCCGGGATTTTCAGGCGCGGACATCGCAAATATCTGTAACGAGGCGGCCTTGATAGCGGCACGCAAGTCAAAGCAGGCTATAGAGAAACAGGATTTTCTGGATGCCATAGACAGGGTCGTGGGCGGTTTGGAGCGCAAGAGCCTTGTAATGACCCAGGAGCAGAAAAAGGCCACTGCATACCATGAGGCCGGACATGCCATGGTGCACTGGATGCTGCCTAAGGCCGATACAGTGCTGAAAGTCACGATTATTCCGAGAGGCAACAGTCTCGGCGCGACTTGGTTCCTTCCGGATGAAAGGCATACCCGTTCCAGAACTGAAATGCTGGACGAGATGACGACTCTCGTGGCAGGAAGGGTCGGAGAGAAGATATTCACCGGCGAACTGTCAACCGGAGCGGCAAACGACCTTGACCGTGCGACGAGCATGGCTTACAATATGATAATGGTTTACGGCATGGGTGAGTCCGTACCAAACCTGTCGTATTACGGTCTCATATCCAATGGCAACATATGTACGAAGCCGTTCAGTGACAAGACGGCCGATGAAATCGACAAGGAAGTCAGGAAGATGGTCGATGATGCCATGGACAGGGCCGAGTCGATTCTGACTGCCGGGCGCGACAAATTTGTAAGGCTGGCCGAACTGCTTTACGAGAAAGAGGTTATCTTTGCTGAAGATATAGAGTCCGTACTCGGGCCCAAAGTGAAAACGGAAGAAGTGCCACAGTAAAAACGACAGTCAGGATGAACAATACTTTGAAAAGGACGATTACCGGAGCAGGCATTGTCGGAGCCATAATGGCTTCGCTCATTGTCAGCGAATATGTGTTCGTCCCGGTAATGCTTTTTGCAATGATTGTCTGTCTTGCCGAGTTTTACAGGATGACGGTGCCCGGTAAGTTCAGGGCTGCCAAGTGGCTGGCTCTCATGGCGGCCGTAATGCTGTTCCTGTTCACTTACCTTCACATGTCTTTCCCTTATTATGTGAGCATCAAATTGATCCTGCTTGCAGTGATTCCTCTGGTAGTAATCCTGATAGCGAGCCTGTACATACACGATGCCGATGATTTTGACAGTGTTGCCTATCTGTTTACGTCCCAGGTCTATATAGCCCTGCCGTTTGTGTCGATGAACATGGTCGTCTTTGATGATTTCGGCAATTTCAACGGCTCCGTACTGGCCGGGTTTTTCATACTCCTTTGGGCTTCGGATGTAGGGGCATATCTTTTCGGAATGGCTTTCGGACAGAAGCACGGTCATAAACTTTTCCCGTCGATTTCGCCGAAGAAATCCTGGGAAGGAGTGTGGGGCGGGCTTTTTACCGCTGTTATTGCAGGCGTGGCTCTGAAACTGCTGGATATTTTTGATTTTCCGTGGTGGGCTGTCGTATGCCTGACTTTGCTCATTTTTGTTTTCAGCATTTTCGGGGACCTCGTGGAATCGAAATTAAAACGGCATTCCGGTGTCAAGGACTCCGGGAACATCCTGCCCGGACACGGAGGCATGCTTGACCGTTTTGACGGGGCGCTGCTTGCCTTTCCCGTAGCCACGATATTCCTGATAGTTTTTAATTTCATTTAGGCCATGAAAGTACACAGAGACGGTTTCGGAACAATACTTGTGAGTTATCTCGGCGTTCTGGCGATATGCGGAAGCATAATATATTTCGTTGACTGCCTGTTTGTGCGCATAATGGCCGGAATCGTGGGACTTGTCCCCCTCGCTTTTCTGCCTTATTTTTTCCGTGTGCCCAAAAGGAAGTGCGTGCGTGGAAAGGGCATAGTCACTTCTGCCGCCGATGGCGAAGTCGTAATCATACAGAAAGTCTATGAACCGGAGTATCTCAAGAAAGAAGCGTTGAAAATCTCGGTATATATGGATTTCTTCAATGTCCATGTCAATTTCTATCCGTTGTCTGGACTTGTGACATATTTCAAATATCATCCCGGAAGATATCTGCTGGCGTTCAAGCCGAAGGCTTCGGAGGAAAACGAGCACACTTCGGTTGCAATCAGGTCTGAAGGCGGTCAGGAGATACTTTTCCGTCAGATAGCAGGTACGTTTGCCCGCCGTATAGTCTGCTATGCCGAAGTAGGCAAGCCTGTCAAGGGGGCGACCCAATGCGGTATTATCAAGTTCGGTTCCCGTGTAGATGTCTTTCTTCCGGCCGATGCACAGCCTTGTGTGCAGTTGGGCGATAAAGTCAGAGCCTGCGAAACAATCATAGCCCGCTTGCATGAATAAAAGCGTGCCTTCTACATGGAGAAAGCACGCTGATATGTCCTGTATTTCTGTTATTTCCTTCCGGGATACTGCCTGAGTGCTATTTCAAGGCACTTCATGGCAGCCCTTAGATCTTCTTCTTTCAGAACATAAGCCAGACGTACTTCATCTTTTCCCATGCCCGGAGTCGCATAGAAGCCGGCTGCCGGCGCAACCATGACCGTCTGTCCTTCGTAATTGAATTCCTGGAGAAGCCATTGTGCGAAACGGTCTCCGTCGTCGATAGGGAGGCGGGCCATGGTATAGAACGCACCCATAGGCATAGGGCTGAACACGCCTTCCATTTTATTCAGTGCTTCAAGCAGTATATTCCTGCGTTTGATATATTCGTCCTTGACACTTTTGAAATACTCTTCCGGTGCGTCCAATGCTCCTTCCGAAGCAATCTGGCCGAGTGCCGGGGAGCAGAGCCTTGCCTGGGAGTATCTCAGTGCGGCGGACATCAGTTCCTTGTTCCTGCTGACCAGGGCTCCGATGCGGACTCCGCACAGGCTGTATCTCTTTGAGACCGAATCCACGAGGATTACATTGTTTTCGACTCCTTTAAGATACATGCATGAAAAATGAGGCTCTTCGGTGTAGCAGAATTCCCTATATACTTCGTCGGCAATCAGGAAGAGATTGTGTTTGCGGATGATTTCTCCGAGTTGTTCGAGTTCTTTTCTGGTATATACCGTGCCTGTCGGATTGCCTGGGTTGCATATGAGTATCGCCTTGGTCTTCGGAGTGATGGCTTTTTCAAATTCTTCTATAGGAGGGAGGGCGAACCCGTTTTCTATTTTACATGAAATCGGCCTGAATCTGGCGTCGTTCTGCAGCGCAAATGCCGAATAGTTGGTGTAGAAAGGTTCAAGCACGATGATTTCGTCCTCCGGATTGCATATAATCGATATTGCCATGCTGATGGCCTCGCTGCCTCCGTTGGTTACTATGATTTCATCGGGAGTGATGTCTATTCCGATCCTGCGATAGTATTCTGCAAGTTTGTTCCTGTATGAAGGAATGCCTGCCGAATGAGGGTATTCGATGAGTTTCATCTCGATGTCCTTCACGGCCTTGATCGCTTCTTTCGGAGACTCTATGTCCGGTTGTCCGATATTGAGGTGGTAAACTTTGATTCCCTTTTTCTTGGCTTCGTCTGCAAAAGGAACCAGTTTTCTTATTGGTGATGCCGGCATCTGCTCGGCTTTTCTTGAAAGGTTTAACATCTATCGATAATTTTATATTATTTGAATTTTGCAGCGCAAACTTACATAAAAAAAAGAATATTTATAGGGATTTTAATACCTTTGCATTCATAAAATTTTATAATATGCTGACGAAAGGATTTAAACTGGGTGCGTGCCTTTTTTTCGCCGCTGTATCTGTCGCTGCATGTTCCAGGGGAGAACAGCAGAAATACGCCATGCATCCGTTTGTCGAAAGGGCTGCAAACGATACTTCGTGTGTCGAAAACCGGATTCTTTCTTCTTACAGCGATGACAACAGGGACGGTTCGATAGCGATAATCGGCGAGGGAGCCGATGTAATCAGGATTGCCGATTATTTTTCCGTTTATGACTCATACGACAATATCAATGCGGCTCATGTGCCGGACGGCATACCGGATTTTGCAGGCGAGGTATTCGATGTACTGATCGACGATGCCAACGGCCCTTACGGGGGATATGCGAAAGCCGACAATTCATTGTTTCTCCGTGAACTTATTATAAGGAATGCCGTCGCCATGCTTGACGGGAAATGCTATGCCAATGCATACGACAAGTCGTGTTCTGCGGTGAAGGCTCCAGCAAAGGCCCTTGTCATACCTTCGGTGTCATATTCGCCTGAAGTGATTTCCGACCTGGATACTTTGCTGAACGGGGCGGGGCTAAGGATTCCTGTGGTCTATCCGCCGCTTTCTTCGGTGCGGACGGTGTTTGACATGTTCAAGGACATTTCCGGAATAGGCGTCATGGCCGGCCTGGAAGTGGCGGCAAGCGGCGTATATGGGGAACTTTTCCGCGATATCAGCGCCCTTTCGGGATACAGGTCGCAGGTGCACAATGTGATTTATTCCCCGCAAGGTCTGACTCCCGGCGAGAAAATCAGGAATTTCATTCAGATGTATATCAATTCCGGCTATACCCAGCCTTTGAATGCCATAATCATAGACGACCTGATGCTGGCCCGTGATATTGATTCGATGTATGCCGCATTGGACAGTATTGTCACCGAGAAAAGCGAGGAGGCCGCCTTGTATGAAAGCGTGATAGCCGAAGGTTTCCGTTTCATAGACCCGGCCGAATGCATGGCGTCCGAACTTTTCAGGCAGATGAGGGACGCCAATGACATGGCTCTCAGGATTTCATATCCTAAATGCAACTTCTTCATCACCGTGTTTTCGCCCGAGTTCATGATCGAAAGCGGGAAGGACAGTATCGGCGATGCCTTGAAGTATGCACGTGCCTATGACGCCGGTCAGAATACTGTGAAAATCGTACACATGACGCGCCGTCATGTCAACTCCCGCGAACTTGCGGAACTCGACTCGATAGCGCCTAACCTGCATGTTAATTTTTAATTCATTGATGGACAATTACAGACATTCGATAACAAAAGAAGAAATCGAAGGGCTTCCTCTGGCTGATTTCAATGGAGAGATAGTGATAATAGACAGTCCTGGCAGAAAACTCAATAATGCCGTCAGGTATCTTTCAGGACAGAAAATAATAGGTTTCGATACGGAGACAAAGCCTAATTTTGTCCCCGGGGAACGGAGGAACCATGTGGCCCTGCTGCAGTTGTCCGGGAGGGACAGGGTTTATCTTTTCCGGACATGTTCCATGGGGCTTGATGAAAAAGTCGCTTCGCTTCTTTCCGATGAAAACATATTGAAGGTAGGTGCTGCTGTCAAGGACGATATAAACGGTCTGTGCAGATTAAGGAATTTTATACCCGGAGCTTTCGTGGATCTGCAATCCATGGTGAAACAATACGGTATAACTGATCTCAGCGTGAAGAAGATGGCGGCAATTGTTCTGGGCGTAAAAGTTTCAAAGGCCCAGAGGCTTACCAACTGGGAGGCAGGGGAACTTACTGAAGCCCAGGCCAAGTATGCGGCCATAGATGCGTGGGTGTGCAGGGAGATATATATGCGTTTGGGTAAAAACGACAATTCAAATCACTGAACGGTATGATTAAAGTTTTTCTTAAAAAGGGCCGGGAAGAATCGCTGATGAGGTTTCATCCGTGGGTGTTTTCCGGGGCGATAGCAGAAATAAAAGGCAGTCCTTCCGAAGGTGACGTGGTGGCAGTATATGCTTCCGACGGGTCTTTTATGGCATTCGGGCATTATCAGATAGGTACTATCGCAATCAGGATTTTAAGTTACGAAGAAGATGTCCTTATGCCGGATTTCTGGGAAAGGCGCATCCGTGCGGCTTATCTGATGAGGGAGAAAGTCGGCCTTGTCGGAAATCCTGAAACGGATTGTTACCGTTTGGTGCATGGTGAAGGCGACCTGCTGCCCGGACTGGTGGTAGATTATTATGGCGGCGTGTGCGTGTTGCAGGCGCATTCCGCCGGAATGTTCAGGGCCAGGCTGCGTATAGCGGAAGCATTGCGGAAGGTTTATGGCGATTCGCTGCTGGCAGTCTATGACAAGAGTTCGGCGACCGTCCCTTTCAAGGCAGGCCTTGAGCCTGTTGACGGTTATCTGTATATCAGAGACGGGTTTTCCGACAAAGGTTTTTCGGTGCTGGAAAACGGGCATAAGTTTTATGTGAATTGGAAGGAAGGGCAGAAAACGGGTTTCTTTCTTGACCAGCGGGAAAACAGGGCTCTTGTCGGCAGGTATGCTTCAGGAAAAAACGTTTTGAACCTTTTCTGCTATACCGGAGGCTTTTCCATATATGCATTGGCGGCGGGGGCGGAAAAAGTCGTTTCCGTTGACAGTTCGCGCAGGGCTGTATCTTCGCTCGGGGATAATATATCGCTCAACGGTTTTAATGACGGAAGGCATATTTCCGTGTGCGCCGACGCAATGGATTATCTGAAAAAGATTCCTGAAAACGAATATGATCTGATTGTCGTGGATCCTCCTGCTTTCGCCAAGCACAGGGGGGCGTTGAGGAATGCATTGAGGGCTTACCAGAGACTCAATGCGGATGCCATCTCAAAGGTAGCCCAGGGAGGGCTTGTCTTTACTTTCAGTTGTTCACAGGCAGTAAGCAGGGAGGCGTTCGCGCTTGCCGTGTTCTCCGCCGCCGCTGAAACCGGCAGGGCGGTGCGTATCCTTGACAGGATGAACCAGCCGTCCGATCATGCGGTGAATATTTACCATCCCGAGGGAGAATATTTGAAAGGATTGCTGCTTTATGTAGAATAAGTGTAGAATAAGGGGCCGCAAATTTTGGAAATACGAAAAATTGTCCTATCTTTGCATTCCCAATCAAGGTGCTATGGCCGAGTGGTTAGGCAATGGTCTGCAAAACCATGTACAGCAGTTCGATTCTGCTTGGCACCTCTTCTTTTTTAACTCCCCTTGTGTTAGAAATGCTGCAAGTGCGCGCCGGTGCGGAAATGCCGGATGTGCAGTCATTCGATTCCTCCGAGTTGTTTTAAAGTGCTGTCGCTGCAAATCTTGTCGATGATTTTGGTGACTATCCCGTATAGCGGGGCTTCTTCCCTGTAATCGGCGGGAGCCATGAAGTTGACACGTTTCTGCCTGAACAGTTTGCGGGCGGTGGCCTCTTTGTCTTTGTTGGCCGGGTTGTAGGTGGCTATTGAGTGTCCTCCGAACATTTTTACTATTTTCATGCAGGGAACGTCCGTTTCTCCGTCGCCGATATAAATCATGTTGCTGAAAGGTATTCTTTTGCGGTCGTCCGCCCAACTCTCATTTACAAGCACGGCATCGGCAACGCTCAGGATGCCCTTGTTGATTTTGAAGATGAACTGGGTCTTTCCGGTATAGTCAACTGCTACTGCCGGCCAGATGGCATCGCCGTTTTCATCGTACATGAATGAGCAGGCGAATATTTTCTTGAACTCCCCGGCGATTTCGCTGCCTTCAATCATTTCGGCAAGTCCGGACGAGTTGATGTAGTGCTCGACTATGACGCCTTTGGTCTTACCGTAGTCGTTGATCTTCCTGAACCATTCCTTCACCCCTTTGAACAGTTCTACCTTGCTGCCGAATTCGCGGAATGCCTCGCGGCGCAGTTTCATTCCGCTCGCTTTTGCCGCGTCGAACATCTGTTTCATGTAACTAAGCACGTCGCTGGCATCCTGGCCGGAAGCGATCCTGTTGCTTTCCTCCCAGAATTCCATTGGTGAAAATCCTACTGATTGTATGAAACCGAATTCCTGCATGTTGCCGGGTGAAAGAGTCCCGTCGAAATCGTATATGAGGGCCACGATCGGCCGTTTGTTTCTTTTCATCTTCATTCTTTTTCATTCAGACTTTAAAATTACAAAAAAAAAACGTATTATTGCATATATTACTAAAAATCGTGTTTTATGAAGCATTTCCTATTGCACTTGCAGGATTCCATGGAGCGTTTCTGGGACGCGCCTTCAGTGAGCGATTACAACGGGAAAACATATACGTTTGCGGATCTTGCCGGCAGAATGGCTCTGCTGCATATTGTTTTCGAACATCTGCAACTCAAGGATTCCGATAAGGTTGCCATCTGTGCGAAAAATTCGGCACATTGGGCGATGGCATTCATGGCGACGGTTTCCTATGGCGCGATAGTAGTGCCGCTTCTGGCCGATTTCAACCCGGACAGTGTAAATAATCTTGTCTCTCACTCCGGTTCGACAGTCCTTTTTACAGACCCGGAAAGGTGGGCGAAATACGATGTAAATAAAATGTCCGGAATGAGGTGCGTGATAAGCACGTCGGATTTTTCCCCGCTTTATGCAGCGGATTCACAGGTCGAGGACATTTTCGCCAGGCTGGATGCCGAGTTCCGGGAAAGATATCCGGACGGAGTCGCCAGGGGAGGTCTCTCCTTCAAGGTTTCCGATCTGGACAAACTCACTATTGTCAATTATACATCAGGCACGACGAGCGCTCCGAAAGGAGTGATGCTTACGGCCAGGAACCTTACATCCAACATAGAGTTCGGCATGAGGAGGATTCCGACTTCGGCCGGCAACAATGTGCTTTCGATGCTGCCGATGGCCCATATGTACGGGCTGGCATTTGAGTTCATGTATCCGCTTTGCAGCGGCTGCCATATCTATTTTCTCGGTTCGACACCGGCTCCGAGGGTGCTTTTACAGGCTTTCGCCAAGGTCAGGCCATATATGATAATAACGGTTCCGCTCGTAATTGAGAAGATTTTTACCAATACGGTGCTTCCTGCTATGGAAAAGCCTGCTGTAAGGTTCCTTCGCAGGCTGCCCGGTTTTAGGAACATGATATTTTCAAAGGCGAGGAACAACATTCTCTCCGCATTCGGAGGAAGGATACGGCATATCATCATAGGAGGCGCGGCCATAAATCCCGAGATAGAGAAATGGATGAAAAGACTCAGGCTTCCTTACACGGTGGGCTATGGCATGACCGAGTGCGCCCCATTGATAGGATATGAAGACTGGCATCATTTCAGGCTTCAGTCTTGCGGAAAGATTGTTGACGGGATGGAGATAAGGGTGGATTCGGAAGAGCCGGAAAAAGTCCCGGGCGAACTCCAGGTGCGCGGGGACAACGTGATGTCCGGCTACTATGAAAACGAAGAAGCCACAAAGGCCGCTTTTACCCCTGACGGCTGGATGCGTACAGGGGATCTCGGCATTATAGACTCCGACGGGAACATTTTTATCAGGGGGCGTTCCAAAAATATGATACTGGGCGCGAACGGCCAGAACATTTATCCGGAGGAAATAGAAAGCCTGCTGAACAACCAGCCTTACATAGTCGAGTCTGTAGTGGTAGAGCGTGACAAGAAGATTGTGGCAATCGTTTTTCCGGACATGGATCGCATTTCGCAGGAACAACTGGATGAACTCGGCATCAACAGGATGCTGGAACAGACACGGGTGAACATGAATCTTCTGCTGCCCGGTTATAGCAGGATTGCAAAGATAGAGATGTTGAGACAGGGTTTTGAAAAAACCCCGAAGATGAGTATAAAGAGATTCTTGTATAGTTGATCTTATGGATTTGAAAAGGCGTATAAAAAGATTCCTGCGCATGAGCAGGCCAGGGATGCGTGGCAGAATCATTCTCGGTTTCGTGCTTTTGGTGCTGATACTGTCTCTGTCCAGTATTATTGCCGTATTTGAATACAGGCGTATGAGCAATTATGTGTCGGAAATGATAGCCGAAAACATAAAGTGCATAAATACGGCGCACAAACTGCTCAGTTCGTGCGACAACTATAATATGACGCTTCTGACCGCCATCAGCGATGACAGCGTGGAAACCCTTCCTGCATTTGACCAGGAACAGTTTTCTGAAGATTACGGTTACCTGCGCCAGGCTGTTACAGGACGTTCGGCAATGATGATGGTGGACTCTGTAAGGTATGCATATTCGGCTTATCTTCTTGTGGCCGGGGAAATGGAGCAGGTGTGGCTTGCGGATTTTTCCGACAGCAATACGAGGGACTGGTATTTCAACCGTCTTCAGCCGATTTATTACAGGCTGAAAGATTATATAGACAGGTTGTCCGATTACTCGTACAATGCCTTGCAGACCAATTCGGTAGCCTTGCAGGAAAGTTTCTACCGGAGCATAATGCCAGGCATGATTGCCGTAATGGTGGGCATACTCATATCGTTCCTTTTCATGTATTTCATAATATCCCGTTATGTGACCCCTGTCAGGAAGATGCTTTCCAACATACATGATTACGAAAGGTTTGACAAGACATATTCATATACTTTCGACGGCGGTGACGAACTGTCCGTGCTGAATGATGATATAAAGGACATTATCGAACAGAATATTTCGCTCAAGAGACATTACAATTCATCAAAGGGAGAGGATTGGTAAATGAATATAAGTGTCATATCGAGATATCTCGGAATCGCTCTGCTGGCAAACTGTGTCTTTATGTTTCTGTCGGCGGGGGTGTCCGCTCTGAACGGTTTCGATACCGCTTTCGTCCCTTTGGCGATAAGCGGAATCATAACATTCGCAGCAGGCATTTTTCCGATGATATTTGTAAGGGAGAACCATGCGCCTACTATCAAGGAGGGCTTTTTCATTATTATTCTGGCGTGGTTCCTGTCATGTATCTTTGCGATGCTGCCTTATCTGATGTGGGGAGGGGAATACACGCTGGTGAACGCTTTTTTCGAAAGCGTGTCAGGCCTTACTACGACCGGGGCGACAATTCTCACAGATGTGGAGGCTTTGCCGAAAGGCCTGCTTTTCTGGCGTTCGTCAACCCATTTCATCGGAGGTCTGGGAATAGTCGTCTTCATCCTGCTCGTCCTTCCGGAAATGAGTTCCGTGAGGTTCCGTCTTTCCAAGATGGAGGCGTCCGAAGTGTCGAGGGAGGACTTCAAGTTCCGTTCTAAAGACAAGGTGTATGTAATCCTTTCGGTTTATCTTATTCTCGTTGCCGCCAATACGCTGGCTCTGTGGATTGCCGGGATGTCTTTCTTTGATGCGGTCAACCATGCTTTCAGTACGGTGGCAACCGGAGGTTTCAGTACCAGGAATGCTTCCATAGCGGCCTACGACTCTCTTGCCATAGAACTCATTTCCGAATTTTTCATGATAATATCCGCGATACATTTCGGGATGTTGTATATGCTCATATTCAACAGGTCGTTGCGTATTTTCCGTTCACCGGTCGTGCGTTATTACCTTATGACTATTTTCATTTCCACTATTGCGATAAGCCTTAATCTTGTGGCTTCAGGGACTTATGAGAGTTTTCCGGAGGCATTGAGGCAGGCGTTCTTCAATGTGGCCTCTGTCATAAGCACCACCGGTTTTGCAACAGTGGATACTTCGTTGTGGCCGGGATTTTCCATAATGATATTGATATTCCTGCTTTTCCAGTGCGGGTGTTCTGGTTCTACGACGGGAGGCATAAAAAGCGACAGGATGTGGATATTTTTCTGCGGTGTAAAGAAACAGTTGAAACAGCTCCTGTATCCCAATGCCGTGGTCACCGTCAAAGTGGGCGGCAGCGTGGTGAACAATTCCGTACTCTTTCCTGTAGTGCTGTTCATCGGACTGTACCTTTTTTTAACTTTCGTTTCGACGCTTATTCTGACTTTGTGCGATATCGACCTGCTGGAGGCGTTTTCCGGGACTGTTACGATGATGTCCAATGCAGGGCCCGGTTTCGGAAGCATCTCTTCCATATCCAACTACAACCATATCCCTACTATGGGTAAAATAATATTTTCGATAGATATGCTTCTCGGCCGTGTCGAGTTGTACCCGATACTTCTCCTTGTTTCAGGTATATTTTCAAGAAAATAGACGGAAAAATGGGAGTGAGCGACTATTTGTACAAGCAGTTTCTGGCCAATATGCCTTTCGAGCCGACAGCCTGCCAGGACAGTCTGTTCCATAATCTGGCTGATTACATACAAGGGTATGACAATGACATTTTCGTTGTCAACGGTTATGCCGGTACGGGCAAGACCACATCCGTCGTCTCGCTCGTGAAAGTCCTCAAGGCCCACGAGAGGAGGTTCCGTCTCATGGCTCCTACCGGAAGGGCCGCCAAGGTTCTTTCAAAATACACCGGCGAGAAGGCATATACCATACACAAGACAATTTACAGGCAGTCTTCGCTCAAAGACGGGATAGGGCGTTTTACGCTTTCTCCAAATAAAGACAAGGATACTGTATATGTCGTGGACGAGGCTTCTTTGATAGGATGCGAAAGCATGCAGGCTTCTATTTTCGGGAGCGGGAACCTGCTTGACGACCTTCTTGCTTTCATGCGTGCGGGGGTTGACAATAAACTCATCCTTATAGGAGATTCGGCTCAACTTCCTCCGGTTGGCATGGATTTGAGCCCGGCGCTTGACATGGATTATATTTCAATGCTTGGCGGCGGCGGATTCTGCGAGTTAAAGACTGTGGTGAGGCAGGCTGAGGAGTCCGGGATATTGCACAATGCCACGATTCTGAGGAATCTCATAAGAGAATCCCGTCCTGAAGGCCTGCATCTGGAAACGCGGGGCTTTGACGACATTGAAGCCATACATGGCGGGGAACTCATAGAACGCATTTCAGACGCCTATTCCCATTACGGGATTGACGAGACCGTTGTTTTGTGCCGCAGTAACCGCAGGGCCAACAGGTACAATGCCGGCATAAGGGCAACTGTCAATTTCAGCGAGGAGAGGCTTGTCCGGAACGAACGTCTGATGATTGTCAAAAACTGTTACCAGTTCCTGGACGATCTGGATGACATGGATTTCATTGCGAACGGGGATATGGCGGAACTCCAGAAGATTTACAGGTATGAAGAACGTTACGGGCTGCATTTCGCCACGGCGGAAATAGCCTTGACGGATTATGACAATGTGGAAATAAGGGCCAAAGTGATTCTCGACACTCTGGAGAGCGAGACTGCTTCCCTCGGCAGGGAGCAGCAGGAAAAACTTTTTGAGGGCTTGAACGAAGATTATTCCGAAATAAGGCTCAAGTCCAAACGTTACAAACAGATCCGTGAAGACCCTTATTATAATGCCCTTCAGTTGAAATACGCCTATGCGATAACCGGCCACAAGTCACAGGGAGGGCAGTGGCGGTGCGTATTCATAGACAACATGCTTTGGAACGCCCCGTCCATAGACGACCTGAAATGGCTTTATACGGCCCTTACCCGGGCCGTGGAAAAAGTATATCTTGTGAATTTCCCTGAGGAATATCTTGAACAGGCCTGATTTATGCGCATTAACGGATGCTTGCCGTTATTCTCCCGCTTGCCTGACTGTTACCACCCTGTCAAGTCTTTCTATTATCGAACCCGGCTGGTCTCCTTCACGCATCACGCTGAGGATGATTTCCGCCTCCCTCGCTTTTCCGGTGGTGTTTTCCTCTGCGGTGATGCTCAATGTCTTCATGGAGCCGTCTTCTTGCGAAATGAACAGTTTGGTGTCAAGCCAGTCGCATTCTTCGGCAGCCTCGGTCCAGTCTCCGCTGTAACAGTAGTCAATCTGCTGGTTGCCTCCTGCTGCATCGAATGAAACTTCATAAGTGGATACGGTAAGATGCAGCGGTATGACAGGCGCCTCTTCTTTTGAACACGAAACAGCGGCAAGCAATGCTGCAGCGGCGAAAATAATATGTGACAGTTTCCTTTTCATATCTTCTTTTTTAAATTGTCCGCAAATATAACGTATGAAAAGGAAAATTCAAAAACCGTTCAATGTTTCCTTTTTCTGAGCGCGGCTGCTCCGGATGCAATGATGACAATCAATGCAATACCGGCTGCAGCATACGGCCATGCGGATGAACAGTCCTTTTTGTCTTTGTCAAGGAATGCGAAATAATCCTCACCGAGGTATTTTCCTTCGGATATGAGCCTGAGGGCTTCGTCAAGCACCATGTCGTTTTCGGCAGTATAGAGTTCCTCGTATGTGAGCGGAACAGGGTAGTCCGGCATGAGGCCCCGGCCTTCGGGAGTGCGTGGCGTTACCGTAGTGTCAAACACTTCTTTTATCATCGGTATTCTTACCATGATGTATGAGTTCGGCAGCCTTATCTGCGCGAATTTGACGGCTGTCATGAAATGGTATCCCGATGCGGTTTCCCTTCCGACTGTAACTGCGCGGTGGTTGCGTACCAGAGATGCAGGGAAGGCTGATGCGGCCGATACTGATGTCTCATCGGTGAGTACATATAGTTTTCCCTTGTAGTTAAGCAACGAGTCGGGCATTATCCTGTCGTTGAGTCCGTTTTCTTCCTTTATGTTTTTCTGGAAAATTGCAGCCGTATCATAATTCATCGAATATTTGAGATATTTGAAGCCTGTTGTCTTGTTGGCATACGAATAGGATTCTGTCTTTCTGGAAGGCTCGTTAAGGAACCATGCGAGCATTTTCCGTTCGACTTCTATATGTCCCCCGCTGTTGTCGCGTACATCGATTATCATGTACGGATACGAAAAATATTTTCTTAAAGAATCAGCCAGAATGTCCATCTGTGTTTCATCCAGGACAAATGTGGAAAGCCCGAAATATGCAATTGAGTCGTTCAGGGATTTGAAAACATAAGGCGAGTTTTCATATTTCTTGTACCTCTCGTAATATGCCACGCCTTGTTTCGTCATCGGAGGGGTTATTTTGCGTACTTCCCGGTTCAATACCCATTTGTCCGTGATTTTACTGCCGTCGGCCAATTCCAGCACGGTCGTCCGCGGCTCGGTTATCTTGTTTTCATACATGTAGTTCCAACTCATGGCCATTACAACATCCTTGATGCTTTCGTTCCTTGTGTCGTAGTTCCGGATGGTTTTCCCTATTCGTTCAATATATTGTGCGGCAGGTTCTCCGTCTATTGATACGATTCTTTTTCCGAGGAAATCCTCATATCCCTCCTGGACATAAGTGACGATGAGGGAGTCCCCGAATTTTCCGAACATGATGTTGGGAGCATAGAAGGTGTCTGTCTGGAATGCCGGGTTGTCGGTAAGCATCCTGAGGTGGCTGTCGTGTATGAATGCGGTCGTCCTGCTCGCTATGTCGTAAAAATCCCTGTAACTGATTGTTTCGCTGCTTGCTATATGCGCCTTCATTGTCGAATCGAAATCCGAAAGTTCCTGAGGGGTTGCCACATCGTACAGTGACGGGAAGATTTCCTCAATCGCCCCGAGCAGTACATCAAAGTCTTCCAGAGCCATTTCGCGCGTCAGGGTATCGGGGATGACGAGTTCCCCCGGTGCTATGTATGTGCTTTTCAGTCCGAACGGGGCCATGGGGTCGTCAGAGGTGCCTTTTGGGGTGCCGATGGACAGTCTGATATGCGGTTCATCAATTTTTTTGTATGCGTAGCCTGTCGTTCCGAGGTATTCGCCGCGTTTGACTTTCATCCCGGTCTTGTATTCCTTGTCGCCCTCAAGGCCGCTTATGTATATCTTCCTGCCGTCATCGAGTTTCAGGCTTATGCTGCCTGTGACATACCTCTTCGGAACAGGATAGGAGTATTCCGGTTTTCTTGCATCTGCCAGAAAAGCATCGAGAGTAGGGGATTCGGCCCGGCTGCCTACGGTATTCATGGTGTTTATCGATGTTTTGAACAGTATGCAGTAATCGGTTATGATGCCGTCCGCCGGTGCTACGACCGTGTCGCCGAAGGCGCCTCCGATAAACAGATTGCCAAAGTTGAGTTCGCTTCCTACATATTCCTGCGGTCTGTAAAGTATGTTCTCTCCTGCATCTTTGCCCTTAAGAGGCCATAGCAGGTTTTCGTCCTGACCATATGCGGAATAGGAGACGAAAGACAGGGCTGCCAATAGGATAATCGTATTTCTTTTCATATATTTGTCTTTATATCAGCAAAGTTATAAATTATTATTATGAAAACAATAAAGTCTTTTTGCACAATGATGTCTGTGCTGGCGTTGGTAGCCGTGTCTTGTGAACCTGAAAATAAAGGTCGTGGTGATGAGCCGGATGTACCTGTCGTAAATGAAACGAAAACAATATCTTCAATCCGTTATGTCGATTGTGTTTACGGCTCTGAGTCGATGACTGATTTCGTTTATGACGGGCAGGGGCGTGTCATATCAATAGAAACCGACGACGGATATGGAAGTTACGC
Source organism: Candidatus Merdivivens pullicola (assembly GCA_017694945.1). Classification (GTDB taxonomy): domain Bacteria; phylum Bacteroidota; class Bacteroidia; order Bacteroidales; family UBA932; genus Merdivivens; species Merdivivens pullicola. Next base: position 16,404 of record JADIMA010000031.1, read on the forward strand.
TGTCGATGTTGTTTATTCCGGAAACGAAGTGACAGTGACAAGTGCGTTGTTTTCGGATTATGTCACAGAACTCGTTTATGAACTGGACGATGCGGGCAAGGCCATTTCCATGAGCACCTTTCTGGGGGACGAACTTGAATTGGAGATAGAGTTTTCATACAATCAGGACGGTTCCATGTCCTCGTTGTCTGTTATGGACAGTTATGTCGTTGATTATGTCTGGGAAGACGGCAATCTGGTGACGGCGGTAGCCAGGCTGATGGGATATGAGATTGAGCGCGGGGACAGGACATATACCGATATTCCCAACGACACGAACCTGGATTTGAATTCCCTGATATGCATGTCCGATTTTTCCGGCTCCATAACCAATATGGACTACGACGGAGAAATACTGGGCATTTATGGAAAAACTTCTTCCTGCATGATGTCTTCCGATGTCTGGGACTATGAAGACATGTATGAATATGAATATGGATTCGACGGACAGGGACGGATATCGGAAATAGATGTGTATTATTCCGACGGTTTTTCCGAAAGGGAATTGGAAGGGAAGTACTATATAGATTATTTGAAATAAACACTACCTTTGCATCCGTTATGGGTGGTGTATCGGACATATTGGGACGGACGGCCGCTTTTGCCATGCAGCATGCAGGGGACGATTGCGACCGTCTCCTTTTTAATGCTTCCAAATATCCCGATATCGATGTCCCCCTTGCCGTGGATACGATACGCGGAAGGGCGAGGATGGCAAGGAAGGTTCCCGTGTTCGCCGCATGTGACGGCCTGCTGTATCCCGGGCGTCTGTGCGTGGAGCAGTGCAGCAACGGCGCATGCGCGGAATACAAGTCGCGTATCGCATCGGAACTTGCACCGGGGGGAGTCGTAGCCGATATAACGGGAGGCCTCGGAGTCGATGACTATTTCATGTCTTTCAATGCCGCGAGAATCCATAGTTTTGAACGTGACAGGCTTCTTGCCCGATGTGCAATGTACAATTTCGGCCTGCTCGGTCGGAAAAACATCGAGGTGAGGAATATGGATGTTTCGGCAGGCAATATCGAATCACTGCTTGCGGAACTTCGCCCCGACCTGGTATATGCGGATCCGGCGAGGCGCAGCAAGTCGGGAGGAAGGGTGTTTGCAATAAGGGATTATGAACCGGATATAGAAGCCTTGCTCCCTTGTGTATTTGCCCATTGCCGCTATTTCCTTGTGAAGATTTCTCCGATGGAAGATCTTGATGCTGTCTTCAATGCCATCCCTCAATGCCGGGAAATCCATGTCGTCTCGCATTCAGGAGAGTGCAAGGAACTGCTTCTTGTGCTGGACAGGGACTTCCGTGAGACTCCGGCGGCATGCAGAAAGAGGGTGGCCGTGGCTCTTGGAGACGGCGGCGAAGAGGACATAATGGCTTTTACCAAAGAAGAGGAACGGACAGTTGCGCCCCCGTTTCTCGGCCATGCAGATGAAATAATGCCGGGAATGTCGCTGTATGTTCCGTCCCCGGCGATTCTTAAATCGGGCGCATACAATCTTTTTGCAGAAAAATCGGGTTGTGCCAAACTCGATTCGAGTACCCATCTGTATCTCGGTAAGGCCGGAATGAAGCCCCATGCAAAAGCCTATGAAATAATAGCCGTGTATCCTCTGGACAAGAAAGGGCTTGCGGCATTGGCTTCAAGAGTCCTGGGGCGTGCGGATGTTACGGCAAGGAATATACCCTTGTCGTCTGAAGACCTGGCCCGGCGTCTGAAAATCAAGACCGGCGGCCTGCACCATGTCTGGGGATGCCGGGCCGCCGGGGAAAATATTCTTTTACTTACAACTTCTTAGTCTTTAAGCCATTTAAGCCAGAAAAATTTGTTGGCCGCGTTGAAATGGTCGGCCTGATAGCCGCGGTATCCGTGTTTTCCTTCAGGATAAATCATCAGTTCAAAACGTTTCCCCTCTTTCTGGAGCAAGTCTATGAGTTGCATCGTCTGCTGGAAATGCACATTGTCGTCGGCCGTGCCGTGAGTGATTTTCAGCATGTGGGTAGGCTTGACGGCCGGGTCTCCGTATTCAACAGGGTACATGTCGATATAGTTGAGTACCTTGTCCGCATATCCTTCCGGATTGCGTTGTGGAGTGTCCATGTACCTCTCGGTATAATGCGAGTCGTACAGCATCCAGTCATACACTCCGCCTCCTGCAATCCCGAAATTGAAATGTTCCGCGCCCTTTGTCAGGCAGAGCACGGTCATCGTGCCTCCGAATGAGAAACCTTCAACGCCTATTTTGTCTTCATCGACATACGGAAGGGACTTGAAATATTCCGACCATGTTATGAAGTCCTGTAATTCATAATTCATCAGATTCCCGTATATCATGTCCAGACCCTTGCGTCCGCAGCAGCCTGCCGCGCGGTTGTCCACAATCACTTCGATTATGCCGTTGTTCGCCCACCACTGGGTCATGTCGTTGATGCCTTTCCACCTGTCGCGTACCATAGGGGTGTCGGGGCCGCCGTATATGTCGAAATGTACAGGGTATTTCTGTGAAGGGTCGAAGCCGATAGGGTAGAAAACCTGCCCCGGAAGGGTGAAGCCGTCTTCGGTCTCGATGAAAATCAACTCAGGAAGCGCTATTGCGTACTTGTCGAATTCACTGCCTTTCATGTCTGCTATGACTTCGTGTTTCGGGCTTCCGTCGCGGTTGAACCTGCCCGTGCGGAAAACAGATACCTTCGGAGGAGTCGCGCCGTTTGAATAAGTGGCTGCAAACTGTTTGAAATCATCGGACATTACTATCTTGTGGATGTCGTAGTTCTCATCGGTAAGCGCCGTTATTTCCCCTTTGGAGTCCGCTTTGTACAGCGCGCGTCTTATTTTTGAAGAACGCAGTGCGAGAAAATATACATCGTCGGTTTTAGGATTGACCCCCACAAGGGAGATGTCCCAGTTTTCTCCGGAAGTAATCCTCCTTATCCCGCTGCCGTCGTATGGAAGGAAGTAAATCTGCTGCCATCCTTCGAAATCGCGTACCATATACAGGCCGTCTTCTTCGAAAATGATTTCCTTCATCCAGTCTATCCATGTCTTGTATGATTCCTGGTAAACAAGTCTTTTTTCACCGGATGAGGCGTTTACCGCATAGAGATCCAGATGGTTCTGCACCCGTGGCATGCGTGCTATGTAAAATTCTTTACTGTCGGCCCCCCAGAACGGAATGCCGAAGTACTGATCCTGTTTTTCGTCGAAATCCGCCCACGTTATTATTGTTTCAGAAGAAGATATGTCGGCCATTCCGATCCTTACTTCGGGATTTTTGTCGCCTGCTTTCGGATAGTGGTAATTGAACAGTTCGCCATGCTGTCCGTCTGACAGGTAAATCGGGAAAACGGGCACTCCCGTGTTGTCGAATCTGTAAAAACCTATTTTCCTGCTGTCCGGAGACCACCAGAATGCCTTGTAGGCGGTGGCGCGGCCGAGTATCTCTTCATAATATACCCATGAAGCATAGCCGTTGGTAACCATGTCGCTGCCGTCCGAGGTAATCCGTGTTTCAGTCCCGTCGGAGACATTGAACACATACAGGTCGGATCCTTTCGTATAGGCGACTTTAGTGCTGTCCGGAGAATACGATGGATTGACTGCGTCGGAAGGCATGTTTTCCGGGAAAACGGTTTTTCTTGCCGGTTCTTTGGAAAAAACGAACTGTTCCCCGTCCCAATAATAGTCGAGCGGAATGGTTTCAAGGATTCCTTCAGGCAGTTTTCCTGAAATGTTTTCTTCTGTGAGACGGATTTTTTCTGTCTGATCAGGAGTCTCACCTGCGAATGCGTTGACACCGTGTAAAGCGGCGATGATTACCGTTAGAGCCAGTAATGTATGTTTCATATTTATGAAAATTTTAAACTTTTTTACAAAATAAGCACTATTTTTTCTTCGTAACAAGAAATATCCGTAACTTTGAATGATAAGTTAAAAAATTCAGATTATGGAAAAAGATTTCAGGGCAGTCGCCCAAAGTTGGCTTGACGGAGATTTCGATGAAGCGACCAAACAGGAAGTAAAGGTTTTGATGGAAGGCGACCCTGCCGCCCTTGAAGATGCGTTTTACAAGAACCTTGAATTCGGAACCGGCGGTCTGCGCGGTATAATGGGAGCCGGCACTAACAGGATGAACCGTTATACGGTAGGTATGGCGACACAGGGACTTGCCAATTATATACGGAAAACCGGCCGGGCGGACGGAACCTGTCTGTGCATATCGCATGACAACCGCAACCACAGCCGCGAATTTGCGCTCATAACCGCCGATGTGCTTTCGGCGAACGGTTTCGATGTATATGTTTTCGAGAGCCTGCGCCCTACGCCGGAACTCAGTTATGCCGTCAGGCTGAAAAAGGCCGTGGCCGGTGTAATGGTTACGGCTTCGCACAATCCGAAAGAGTACAACGGTTACAAGGTTTTCTGGTCCGACGGAGGCCAGGTGACATCTCCGGTTGATAAGGAAATCGTTGCCGAAGTCAATTCAATCAAGAGTCCGTCCGAAGTGAAGTTCGTCCCCGGTGAAGGTGCCGGGAAGATCAGCATCATGGGCGAGGATGTCGATTCCCTTTATCTTAAAGACATACTTTCATTGACGCTTTCGCCAGAGTCCGTCGCACGGCACAATGACATCAAACTGGTATATACGCCTTTGCACGGTACCGGTGTAAGGCTGGTTCCGCGCGCGCTGGCTGCACTCGGTTTCAAGAACGTGTATCATGTTCCGCAGCAGGATGTGAATGACGGCGATTTCCCTACTGTCAAGTCTCCTAACCCGGAAGAACCGTCGGCTTTGAAGATGGCGATAGAAGTCGCCGAACGCAATCATGCCGACATAGTGCTTGCAACCGATCCCGATGCCGACCGTGTCGGCATAGCGGTGCGCGACGACAAGGGCGAAATGGTGTTGTTGAACGGCAACCAGACCGCGTCAATCCTTACGTACTATATTCTGACACGCTGGCAGGAGTCGGGCAGGCTTGACGGACACCAATACATCGTTAAGACAATCGTGACCACGGAACTGCTGAAAGCCATTGCCTCAAGTTTCGGCGTAAAGACATACGACGTCCTTACAGGTTTCAAATATATTGCGGAGATAGTAAAGAAGAACGAAGGCAGTTCCACTTTCGTATGCGGCGGCGAAGAAAGTTACGGATTCAATATAGGTGAGTTTGTACGTGACAAGGATGCCGTGATTTCATGTTCGATGATAGCGGAAGCGGCTGCATGGGCGGCCGACAGCGGCAAGAGCCTTTACGGCCTGCTCATGGACATTTATGCCAAGTATGGCTATTATCGTGAAAAGATGCTTTCGTTCACGATGAAAGGCAAGGCCGGGCTGGAACAGATAGCATCCCTGATGGCAGGTTTCAGGAAAGAGCCTTTGAAGTCGGTCGGAGGCGTTCCTGTGGCGCGGGTCATAGACTATACCAGGCCGGAGGAAACAGGACTTCCTTCATCAAATGTCCTTCAATATGTAGCGCAGGACGGAACAGTTCTGACAGTAAGGCCGTCAGGGACTGAGCCTAAGATCAAGTTCTATATCGGTCTGGCTGAAAGTTCTTCCGGTATGTCTGTGGACGAGGCGGCAAGACGCGCCGACGAGAGGGTGGCTGTCATTGGAAAGGAAATAGAAGGACTTCTTGACCAGCATAGATGAAAATGATGATTCGGGGCCTTGACGCATGAAAAAACTGCGGTTTCAAGGGAGGCGGGACCTCCTCGGAAACCGCAGTTTCTTTGTATTGCACAGTCTATTCGGCCTTTCGGGCTTTAAAACCGAATATGCAGTTTATCGTGTTTGCCATGATGTACATGGTAAACATGGCACATGTTCCTGCTGCCAGTGCCGGCATGAATCCGTTGTCAAGGAATGCAAGCAGTACTGCAAGCCCGGCTGCTATCGGGATTGTGAAAACCGTAATGAGCCTTCCGCGCGAACATGACAACCTGTCATCGGAGTTTTTGGAAAAACTCTTGAGGGATACCATGGGCAGGCGGCTTAGCATTAGCCTGCATGCGATATAGACGACTATCGGCATGGCAAGGAAACTGCCTGCCATTATGTTGTGTATCCAGCCGAGTTCGAACAGTTCCATGATTGTCGCAATCGAACCGATGAACATGGCGGCTGCAGGGACGGGAAGCCCTTTGAAGCCGTGCGACTGTTTTTCGTCCGTATTGAATCTGGCAAGCCTTAATGCCGCGCATGGCACGGCGAGCAGCGGGATGTATGTCACAAACAGAGGCCCCATGAACGTTTCCTGCATCTTGATGAATAGCATGAAGGACGGGAGCACTCCGAAACTGACAAGGTCGGCCAGGGAGTCAAGTTCCTTGCCGATTGCCGAATAGGCTTTAAGGCCGCGCGCGGCGGCTCCGTCAAGCATGTCGAATATCGCTGCTGCCAGCATGAATGCGAATGCGCAGGCTATCTCTCCTTTAGCGGCGTATATAATACCGAACACTCCTGAAACAAGGTTCAGGAGTGTTATGGTGTTTGGTATATGTCTTATAAGTCCCATGCGGTCTTATTTGATGCCGAGTTTCTTCTGGATGTCCTTTGGAATGGCGTCCTTGTGGACGATGATGTTCATGGTCTTGTACCTTACGAAAGCATCGGAAGCATACCAGATGCCGTGGTATTTTCCGGCATCTCCCCATGAGTTCTTCACCATGAAGTATTTGTTGCCGTCCTGGTCTTCGGCCACACCGTAGATAAGCATTCCGTGGTCGTCCGTAGTGGTCTTGTTGTCATATCCTGTCTGACGGAGTTCCTGGGTTATCTCAAGTTCTGCAGGAAGGAGTTTTTCAGGCTGCGCCTCTTCGGATTTGCCCACCCATTTTTCCTGGTCTGAACCGGCTTTCTTTGCGGCCTCGTCAACGACAACTGCAAGTCCGTCGCGTGTGAAACCCCTTTCACTCACATCGGAACCCCATGCAATCGTGTAGCCTTTGTCAATCGAGTTGTACATGATTTCCATCATGTCGTCCAGAGGAACGTTGTATGAGAAATCCCACCTCCAGTTGTCGCAGATTTCAAGTACGAACTGGGTGTAGAACGGATGGTGGTTGTATGAAGTAATCGATACATAGTCGTCCGGGTTGATTCCGAGGCTTTCGGCGAAACTCTTAGGAGTGTATTCCTTGCCCTGGTATGTGAATGTTTCAGGATATTCTCCGAAATAAGCGGCAAGTATGCCGTCGAAACCACGTTTCCATGCGGTTGACAGTTTGCCGTTAGGACGTTTTGCGATTTCCTGTACGTAAGCGAGGGTGACTGCATCGATTTCACCGTGTACAGGCAGTTCTTCGCCGTAGTTGAATCCAGGCATTGCTTCCTGAGGGACGATGCCGTAATCTTCAATCACATGGAGCACGTCTTCGCATGATGAGCCTGCTGAAAAGTTCAGTTTGCCGTCCATGCGGACATATTTTTCAGCCCTGTCGGAGTATGAATGCGAAACGACGAACATTTCGGAAAGGTCGTGTTCGCCTTTGCCCATCCTGATGAGTTCGGACTCAATGAAAGCAAGGCCCGAGAAACACCAGCAGGTACCTGACATGTACTGGTTCTTGATTGAAGTAATAGGAAGTTCCTTGATGGTTTTGAACTCGTATTCAGGAGTTTCGTTTTGCGGTGCCTGAGCAGTCGCACCAAAAGAAATCGCCGACAACAGAGCGGCTGCGGTAAGTGATTTCAAATACATTTCAATGTTTGTTTTTAATGTGTTTAAAATTTATTTATTAAAATAATCTTCATATATCTGGCAAATATAATCATTATTTTTGTAAATTTGCCTCATTCACAAATAAAAAGCAAGATGTATTTGACTGCCGGTAATTTCATTCTCATCGCTTCCATAATCATTTTCGTCGCTCTGCTCGCGAGCCGGGCAAGTTATAAATTCGGGGTTCCGGTCCTGCTGCTTTTCCTTTTTACCGGGATGTTTTTCGGCTCCGACGGGCTCGGGCTCCAGTTCAACGACATGAACCTCGCACAGTTCATCGGCATGGTTTCGTTGAGCATCATCCTGTTTTCCGGAGGAATGGATACGGATTACAAGAGCATAAGGCCGGTGCTTGCTCCCGGTCTGGCCCTGTCAACCGTAGGCGTTTTGCTTACTGCGCTTTTCACTGGGGTTTTCATATATTTCCTATGCAACAAGGTTTTCGACATGGCGGGATATACTCTGGTGTTCTCGCTGCTTCTTGCCTCTACCATGTCCTCCACGGATTCGGCATCGGTGTTCAATGTCCTCAGGAGCAGGAAAACAGGCCTCAAGCACAACCTTAAACCGCTTCTTGAGTTCGAAAGCGGCAGTAACGACCCGATGGCGTACATGCTTACGATAGTGCTGATACAGATATTGATGGGGGACAATTCTTCTTTCGGCTCTATACTTCTTACTTTCACGGCCCAGTTGGCAATCGGCGCCCTGGCCGGTTTCGGCGTGGGAAAACTTGCCGTCTGGGTTACAAACAAGATCAACCTGCATTTTTCGTCGCTTTATCCCATACTGATGCTCTGCATCATATTTTTCACTTTTTCAATAACCGACCTGATCAAGGGGAACGGATACCTCGCTGTATATATTGCAGGCATGGTCGTGGGAAACAGCCCATTGGTGAACAAGCGCGAAACGGCGAAATTCCTCGATGGCATGACATGGCTTTTCCAGATAGTCATATTCCTTACCCTCGGCCTTTTGGTGAATCCGTCGGAAATGCTTCCCATAGTTGTTCCGGGGCTTTTGATCGCCCTGTTCATGATATTGGTGGGCCGTCCTTTAAGTGTTTTTCTGACGATGCTTCCGTTCAGAAAATTTTCTTTGCGCTGCAAAGCCTATATTTCATGGGTGGGTCTCAGGGGCGCGGCTCCTATAATATTCGCCACTTATCCTGTAATCGAAGGCGTCCCGGGGGCGCGCAACATATTCAACATAGTGTTCTTCATTACGCTGATATCCTTGTTGGTGCAGGGGACTACGGTGAATTATTTCGCGAAACTTTTCAGGCTGACGGCTTCTTCGCCGAAAGAAGGCAATGATTTCGGCGTGGAACTTCCGGAGGATCTCAATTCCAAGGTATGGGATATCACAGTCGATGAGAAAATCCTTTCCAAGGGGCCCCTGCTTATGGACGTCGGCTTTCCGAAAGGGGTGCTTGCCATAATGGTAAAACGCGGGGACGAGTATAAAGTGCCTAACGGCGACATGCGCCTTGAAGTGGGGGACAAGATGCTTCTGATTTCGGCAGATACGCCTTTTATACCGGACAAGGAAAACATTTCGCCTGAAGCCATTGAAAACTATCTGAGGATTTTCCCTGAAGGCCAGTGCTGCCCTTTTGAACCGGTTTCCCACCAGAGGCCGGACAGGGACTATCATCTGGTACTTTATATACATGGCATGGGCGGAGGCGGGGACAGCCGTATCCCGGCGATACTTTCGGACGAACTTCCGTCGGACAGATATCATATAGTCGTAAGGACATATTCGTTTGATCCGGACGAGGCTTACGGGCAGATCGCTTCGTGGATGGATGAACTGAAGCCCGATCTGATAGTGGGCGAATCCCTCGGAGCATTGCAGGCCATCCGTGTGAAAGGCATTCCGCACATCCTTGTTTCCCCTTCGCTGAACGCTCCGTTGTACCTTTATGCTGCATCTTTCCTCGTGTGGATTCCGGGAATGAGGTCTTTGTTCGACAGGATATACCGTCCCAAGCCCGGTGACAGGCAGGAACTGCATTTCAGGGCGCGGCTGCTTCATTCCTATTTGGGACATCGCCGCCGGGCTTTGATGCGCTCTCCGAAAGAACTGGGAGAGCGTGCGGATTATTTTTTCGCCTTTTTCGGGGATAAAGACCATTACCGCCGGAGCGGCATAGTTTCAATATCCACGTATGAAAAATATTTTTTCCATACCCGCAAATGCCGGGTGCTTTCCGATACTGACAGCGGTACATATCCGACATATGCCGTCTATCATGGAGGGCATTTCATGGAAGAAGAGAACGTGAGGCTCCTCCTCGCTCCGAAAATCGCGGAAGTGCTTTCGCGCGGCAAGTGTTCCTAAAACGGGAACAACAGGGGCAGTACGAATATCATTACTATGCCCATGATGATTTGCAGGGGCAGTCCTACCTTGATATAGTCCATGAATCTGTATTGCCCGGCAGGCATGACGAGGGCGTTCGGCGGTGTGGAAAAAGGCGAGGCGAAGCACATGCTTGCCCCGACTGCCACCGCGAACAGCAACGGTACCGGGCTTATGCCCATCTGGGCGGCGCTCTGCATGGCGATAGGAGCGAGCAGGACGGCTGTCGCCGTATTGCTGATGAACATGGTCATGAGGGATGTGGTAAAATATATTCCGGCCATGAGGGCGAACGGGCCGTAACTTCCGAGTCCTTGTACAAGGGTGTTGGAAATCCATGCCGATGCTCCGGTCTTTTCAAGTGCGAGCGACATCGGCATCATGGCGGCTATCAGTACTACGCTTTCCCAGTTGATTGTCTTGTAAGCCGCTTCAACGTTGCGGATGCAGCCGGTCAGCACCATCAGGATTGCCGCAATCATGACAGCCGTGACGGGTTCCACCGGTATGAAGTCGAATACCATCATTCCTATCATCAGGAGCATTATTGCACCGGCTACAGGGGCTTTGTAGTCCAGGGTCACCTTGGCCGCTTCTGTCAGAGGCTGGCCGAGTACGACCCAGTCGGCATCCTCTTTGTTCAGACGGGCGATGTTGCCCCAGCTTCCCTGCACCAGCATTACGTCTCCGCCATGCACCTTTACCTCCCCGAGGTCATGAAGGAGGTATTCGTTTCTGCGCCTGATTCCGAGTACGTTTATGTTGAATTTTCCACGCAGGTCTATGTCCTTGATGCTTTTGTTGATCAGTCCGGAAGTCGGGACTATGATGATTTCCGCAATGCCTATTTCATAAAAGTCCAGAGAACTGTTTCCGTGGACGTCCTTGGCTGCCGCCTCTTCTGTGCGGTGTTCATCGAGGATGTCCATGCTGTACTGTCCCGCAAATTTCCTCACTTCGTCGAAATCTCCCGAAACGTACAGGATGTCCCCGCCTTCAAGCGTGGTGTCGGGAGAGGTGAACTGGGTTATGGTTTTGAGGAATCTGTATTTGGACGAGTCTCCTCTGCGGATTTCCATGATGTTCAATCCGAATTTCCTGCGGATGTCCAGTTCGATGATGGACTTGCCGATTGCTGTCGAATCGCTGCTGACCTCCACCCTGAAAAGGTTGCTGGAAAGTCCGTATTCCTTGACCAGTTGCTGGAGGGTCTTGCCGCCGGAGCCGGCATTTTTTTTCTTTTTGCCGCTGAGGAAAATCTTGCTGAGCGGCATCAACACTATAATGCCCACTGCTACGCATACAAGGCCAACGGGCAGGAAGGAGAAGAATGAAAGCCCTTCGAGTCCGGACGATATCAGTGCGTCGTTGATTACAAGGTTGGGCGGCGTACCGATGAGCGTCATCATTCCTCCCATGCTGCTGGCGAAGGCCAGCGGCATCAGAAAACGGCTCGGAGAGACATTCGCGCTTGCAGCGAGACTTACTACGATAGGAAGCATCAGAGCAACCGTGCCGGTGTTGCTCACGAATGCCCCTATCGCCGAAGTCACCAGTATCACCAGCAGGAAAAGCCTTGTCTCGCTTTTCCCGGCAAGGCGGAGTATTTTTGAACTGATCATCTTGGCCAGTCCGGTCTGGAAAATGGCCCCTCCGACCACGAAAAGCCCAATCATCATGATTACGACCGAGTTGGAGAAACCTGACAATGCTTCTTCAGGTGTCAGTATCTGGCATACGAGCAATGCCACAAGCGCACATAGTGCGACCAAATCAGAACGTACTTTGCCGTTAACGAAAAATATGGCGGAAAGTACGAGTATTCCTATCGTAATCCACATGGCCGGAGGTTTTTAATGGTTTATATAAAAATTATTTTGCCAGAAGTTCTTCTATCATTGCGTTTATCGCTTCCTTGTCGCATTCTTTCATCGTAGAACGGATAGTGACCGAGTTCTCGCATATTGTGATGTTTTTCATTCCTTCAAGGGCGGCGCGCATTATACGGCCTGCGCTCGGAGCCCATGAACCATTTTCAACGATAGCGACTTTTCTGTTCTGGAAGTTCTTTGCTTTCAAATGGTTCAGGAATTTCTCCATAGGAGGGAACACTCCTGCATCGTAAGATGATGCTGCGAGAATCATCCTGTCGAATCTGAATGCGTCCGCAACCGCCTTGTGCATGTCGTCGCGTGAAAGGTCGGATACGACAACGGTTGCGCCTCTTGAGCGGAGTTCCTCGGCGATGTAGCGTGCGGTTTTTGCGGTATTACCGTGTATCGATGCAAATGCTACGAGGATTCCTTCTTCCTCTGGACGGTAGCTGCTCCAGATGTCGTATTTTTCAATATAATGGCCGAGATTCTCTTTCAGGATAGGGCCGTGGAGAGGGGCGATGATCCGGATGTCGAGTGCCGATGCCTTTTTGAGCAGGGCCTGCACCTGGGCTCCGTATTTTCCCACTATATTGATAAAGTATCTTCTGGCTTCGTCGTCCCACGGTTCGTCGGTATCCATTGCTCCGAATTTTCCGAAACCGTCGGCTGAGAACAGTATCTTTTCAGTACTCTCGTATGAAACCATGACTTCAGGCCAGTGTACCATCGGAGCCATTACGAAAGTGAGTGCATGCTTGCCGAGAGCCAGCGTTTCGCCTTCTTCAACCGGTTTCATGCGGGCAGGCACTATGTCGCTGAAAAACTGGCCGATCATGCCTGACGCCTTTTTGCTCAGCACGATTGTCGCATCCGGGTATTTCTCTGCGAAAACTGCTATGCTTCCGGCATGGTCCGGTTCAAGATGGTGCACGATGAGATAATCCGGTTTCCTTCCTCCGAGTGCGTTTTCCAGATTGGCGAGCCATTGGCTGCAGCGTCTGAGGTCAACCGTATCGAGGACTGCCGTCTTGCCGTCGAGGATGACATAAGAGTTATAGGTGACTCCGTCAGGTACCCTGTACTGGCTTTCAAACAGGTCTATGTCCTTGTCGTCAACACCGATGTATTTGATGTCTGGTGAGATGTAAATGTCGTTCATGTCGTTTTAATTAATTATTGTTCTGTATTGTAAACTTTCCTGCGGATCGTGTCCGCCCATTTTTTATCATATCCTTTGTCCGTCATTATGAACATAGGCACAGGCTTCCCGCCTTTGGAATACGGGGGCTGCAAATAGTCCCTGTCGCTGACGGTCATTCCGAGTCTTTCGTAAAAACGGATTCTTCTTGAAGCGGTTTCATTGTCCGGACGTTCCACTTCGATGACATGGGGCTTGTCCGAGGACGAGAGTATTTCTGAAAAAATAGTTGCCCCGTAACCTTTGTTCCTGGCTGACGGAGCGGTCGCGAAATGCTCCATGTATATGAAGTCCTGAAAATCCCATCCTGTTATGAAGCCGATCAGTTCCTTGTCCATGTATGCAGCGGTCAGCCGGAACGACTTTTCGCCGTCAAGCAGGTGCATTACCCTGTCCCATTCGCGCCTTTCTTCGGGCGGGAATGCTTCCGTGTATATTTTCTTTATCGTTTCAAGATCTGTTCTTGAAATACTGTGTCCGTCAATCAGCCTTAACATGTTTGAACCAATGATTAATCTATTGCTTTACCTCCGGCGATCACTTTCCGTATCAGCGGTGTCTGGTAACTGTATGGGAGGTAGGCGAGCGAAGGCATCGGGGCGGTTATGATCAGGTTCGCCTTTTTCCCTTTTGTTATTGATCCGACTGTGTCGCTTATGCCCATGGCGTATGCGGTATTGAGCGTGCATGCGTTCAATGCCTGGTTCGGAGTTAGTTTCATCTTTATGCACCCCAGGGCCATGACGAAGCGCATGTTGCCGCTTGGGGAAGAACCGGGGTTGTAGTCTGAAGCCAGGGCGACTCCGAGCCCCTCCCTGATGAAGTCTTTTGCAGCGCCGTAAGGCATTCCGAGGAAAAACGAGGCTCCCGGAAGCATCGTAGGCATTGTGCCGGAGCCTTTCAAGGCTTCTATTTCGGCCTGTGTGGTGCGTTCAAGATGGTCAACCGAAAGGGCATTGTGGCTTACCCCGACCTGGACTCCGCCTGAAACCGCGAGTTCGTTTGCGTGGATTTTGGGCCTCATCCCGTATCTGGCCCCTGCTTCCATGATCGCCGCAGTTTCTTCGACCGTGAAAAATCCCTGGTCGCAGAATACATCGACAAACTCGGCAAGTCCCTCCGCCGCGACAGCGGGAATCATCTCCGAGCAGACAAGTTTTACATAATCGGCCTGTCTTCCCCTGTATGCCCGTCCTACATCGTGCGCTCCGAGGAACGTGGCCTTGATGATGACAGGGACTGTTTCCTTGATCCGCTTTATGACACGGAGCATTTTCAGTTCGTCCCCGGTCGTAAGTCCGTATCCGCTTTTGATTTCAAGCGCGCCGGTTCCCATCCGCATCACTTCCCTGACTCTTTCCAAAGACTGTCGGTAAAGTTCCTCTTCAGACGTGTTGTGGAGGAGATCCGCCGAATTGAGGATGCCTCCTCCGCGTCTTGCTATGTCTTCGTATGAAAGACCGTTGATCTTGTCAAGGAACTCCCCGTCGCGGCTTCCTGCATATACGACATGCGAATGCGAGTCACAGAAAGACGGGAGCAGGAAACCTCCCACGGCGTCTGTCACCGTGTCGAAACCGTTTTCTTCCGGCATTTCGTCCGAAGGGCCGTATGTCGCGATTAACCCGTCCTCAATGGCGAGGTATGCGTTTTCAAGGGTTCCGACGGCATCCATGGCGGCTCCTTCCTTGCGGAGGGAGCCGTCTTCAAGTATGCCGGCGATAGTGCCTATGTTTTTTATTAAATGTCTCATTATTTTCTGATGAATTCGATTGATTTTTCAATGAGCGGGTGCATGTACCTGTCTTCATCGACGAAAGGAACCTCTTTGCGGTAATCGGCGAATATTTTTTCGATTGCAGGTGAGGACTTCAGCGGACGGCGGAATTCAAGGGCCTGTGCCGAATTGAGCAGTTCGATTGCGAGCACCCTTTCTGTGTTGAGTACGACCCTTACGAGTTTGGTGGCCGCATTCGCGCCCATGCTCACATGGTCTTCCTGTCCCTGTGATGAAGGGATTGAATCGACTGACGCCGGCATGCAGAGTCCTTTGCTCTGGCTTACGATTGAAGCCGCCGTATATTGTGGAATCATGAAGCCGCTGTTCAGTCCCGGTTTTGCAACGAGGAATTTAGGCAGTCCCCTTTCTCCTGAAATCAGAAGGTAAATCCTTCTTTCGGAAATGTTTGCGAGTTCGGCCATGGCGATTGCCAGAAAATCCATTGCCAGGGCGATAGGCTGTCCGTGGAAGTTTCCTGCGGAAATTATCAGGTCTTCGTCAGGGAAAACGGTTGGGTTGTCGGTCGCACTGTTGATTTCTGTCTCTATCACTGAACTTACATATGCGATGGTGTCTTTGGTCGCTCCATGCACCTGTGGTATGCATCTGAACGAATAAGGATCCTGGACATGTGTCTTAGGCTGTCTGATGAGTTCGCTTCCTTCAAGGAGTTCGCGGAAGCGGTCCGCCGTGGCTGCCTGTCCCTTATGCGCCCTGACCTTGTGTACCTGGGGATAGAAAGGTTCGATCCTTCCGTCAAATGCTTCAAGGGACATTGCTCCGATTCTGTCCGCCCATTCGCTCAGTCTTTCCGCCTGTATCAGAGACCATACGCCGTGTGCGCTCATGAACTGGGTTCCGTTCAGCAGTGCAAGTCCTTCCTTTGACTGCAACCTGATTGGTTCCCAACCGAATTTCTTCCATACTTCGGCTGACGGCTGCACCCTGCCTTCGTACTCTACTTCGCCCATTCCGATGAGCGGCAGGCAGAGATGTGCGAGAGGGGCGAGGTCGCCTGATGCTCCGAGGGAGCCCTGCTGGTAAACGACAGGTATGATGTCGTTGTTGAACATGTCAATGAGTCTCTGGACGGTGGCCAGTTGGACACCTGAATTGCCGTATGAAAGGGACTGGATTTTGAGCAGCAGGATGATTTTCACTATTTCGGGCGAAACCCTTTCTCCTGTGCCGCATGCATGGGACATTACCAGATTGTGCTGGAGTTGCGAGAGGTCGTCTGCCGGGATTGTTATGTTGCACAGAGAACCGAAACCGGTGGTCACTCCATAGACCGGCCGTCCGATGTCTTCCATTTTGGTGTCAAGGTATTTCCTGCATTTTTCAATGTCGGCTTTGGCTTCTTCTCCAAGGTCGAGTTTGTAACCTTTCTCTATTATTTCTCGTACTCTTTCTATTGTGAGACGCTCATGTGATATGTGATGAATCATTTTTTCGTTTTTTAAGTAAAATGTAAATCGGGAAAATTATTTTCCGAGTGCTTTGTGTATGATATCTTCGTCGGCGATGTTGGGCATGGTGACTTTCAGGCCTGGAGTGCGTTCCATCTCCCTTTGTATCGAGAAAATGGCTCCTTCGTTGCGCGCCCAGCTGCGGCGTGCGATGCCGTTGTTGACATCCCAGAGGAGCATTTCGCGGATATGCCTTTCGGAGTCGCTTCCTCCGTCGATTACCATGCCGAAGCCTCCGTTGATGACTTCTCCCCAGCCTACGCCGCCTCCGTTATGGAGCGATACCCAGGTGGCGCCTCTGAACGAATCGCCTATGACATTGTGCACCGCCATGTCGGCTGTGAATGCCGAGCCGTCGTATATGTTGGATGTTTCACGGTAAGGGGAGTCGGTGCCTGATACATCGTGGTGGTCGCGGCCGAGTACGATAGGGGCCGATATTTCACCTTTTCTGATGGCTTCGTTGAAGGCAAGGGCTATCTTTGTACGCCCTTCGCAGTCGGCATAGAGGATGCGCGCCTGTGAACCGACAACGAGGTGGTTTCTTCCGGCTTCCTTTATCCAGTGGATGTTGTCCTCCATCTGGCCGCGTATTTCTTCAGGGGCGGTGCTTGCTATTTCTTCAAGAACCCTTACGGCTATTTCGTCGCTCTTTTGCAGGTCTTCTGGCCTTTCGGACATGCACACCCATCTGAACGGGCCGAAGCCGTAGTCAAAAAACATAGGGCCCATGATGTCCTGTACGTATGAAGGGTATCTGAAGGTACCGTCCGGTCTTACGATGTCCGCTCCGGCGCGCGATGCTTCGAGCAGGAACGCATTGCCGTAATCGAAGAAATACATGCCCTTGTCGGCAAGTCTGTTGATTGCTGCTGCCTGCCTGCGGAGGGACTCTTTTACGCATTCGTGGAACCTTTCAGGCTCTTCGGCCATCATCCTGTTTGACTCTTCATATGAATATCCTACAGGGTAATATCCGCCGGCCCACGGGTTGTGAAGGGATGTCTGGTCTGAACCGAGATCCACCTGCACTCCTTCTTCGGCCAGCCGTTCCCAGAGGTCAACGATGTTGCCCTGGTATGCGAGCGAAACGGCCTCTTTCTTTTCGCGGGCTTCCTTTATCCTTGGCAGCAGGGCGTCGAGCGATTCATAAACTTCATCGACCCATCCCTGTTCATATCTTTTCTGTGTGGCTTTGGGATTGATTTCGGCGATAACGCTCACGACTCCTGAAATCACTCCTGCCTTAGGCTGGGCTCCGGACATTCCGCCAAGCCCGGCGGTCACGAACAGCATTCCGTGTATGTTCTCAAAAGTAGGAGCCATGCCTCTTGCGCGCAACTGCTTGCGGGCGGCGTTCATGACAGTGATTGTGGTGCCGTGTACGATTCCCTGAGGGCCGATGTACATGTATGAGCCGGCAGTCATCTGTCCGTATTGGGAAACCCCCATTGCATTGAAACGCTCCCAGTTGTCCTGTGACGAGTAGTTCGGGATTACCATCCCGTTCGTCACTATTACCCTTGGGGCGTCCTTGTGGCTCGGGAAAAGCCCGAGAGGGTGTCCGGAGTACATTACAAGTGTCTGTTCGTCCGTCATTGTCGCAAGGTACTGCATGGCCAGGCGGTATTGGGCCCAGTTCTGGAATACGGCGCCGTTTCCGCCGTATGTGATGAGTTCATG
The DNA here is from genome assembly GCA_017694945.1 of Candidatus Merdivivens pullicola. Classification (GTDB taxonomy): domain Bacteria; phylum Bacteroidota; class Bacteroidia; order Bacteroidales; family UBA932; genus Merdivivens; species Merdivivens pullicola. Next base: position 34,552 of record JADIMA010000031.1, read on the forward strand.
AGGATGCTGGGCCACCCTGTAATCCAGATTGTTCTGGATCATCGCCATTATTGCTGCCGCCTGACGGCTTTTTGCAGGATACTGGTCGATAGGACGTGCGTACATTTCATAGTCCGGACGGAACCTGTACATATATATTCGTCCGTATTTATGGAGTTCCTCTGCAAATTCCTTTGCAAGGACTTCGTGGTGCTTTTTAGGAAAATATCTTAAGGCATTCTTGATGGCAAGGACTTTTTCCCTGTCTGTAAGGATGTCTTTGCGCTTGGGAGCATGGTTTATGCTCTTGTCATATTCTTTCGGAGCAGGCAGTTCGTCAGGGATGCCTCCGAGAATGTCTTTCTGAAATTCGTTAAGATCCATATTTCGTTTCTCCTGATTATTTTATCTTGCTTTCTACTATGGCGAGTATTTCTTCTTCCTGACGGCGTGCATCGGCTGCTATTTTTTCCGCTTCGCCTATGAGTTCGGCGGCCCTGGCCTTGTCCTTGAGGCTTCCGGCGTTGATTTTTACATTGAGGCAGGCCCCGAGGACGGCACTTCTTGCTGCGAGTGCGCCCACTCCTGCATCGGAAACGGAGTTAGGGTTGCCGGTCTCGGCCATTGCGCGTATCACTTCAAATGCCTTGAAAGAGGCCTTCATCGTTCTCAAAGGCACTTCCGTAGCATAAAGGGTTGCGGTCTCCATTGCCTGGGCGCGTGCCGCCTTCTCTTCTTCCGTGCCTTTAGGCATTGCGAAAACATCCATGATCTTGTTGAACGCTGCCGTGTCTTCGTCAACAAGGGCAAGCAGTTCGCGCATTACAGCCTGGCCTTTTTCCGCCCAGTCCGAGAACTCTTTCCATCTTTCATCCCAGCCCGGTTTGTGTGCGGAGAGGTTGGCAACCATTGTTCCGAGCGCTGCTCCGAGCGCGCCCATGTATGCGGAAATCGAGCCGCCGCCTGGAGCAGGGGATTCGGAGGCCGTTTCTTCAGCAAAGCCTTTGCAGGTCATCCTGACAAGCCTGCTTGCCGCAGCGGCTTCTTCCTCGCTGACCATCATGTATTCGATTACCTTTTCTTTAGGATCGAACGGCTTCAGGTCGTCAAGCCCCATTGATTTGACGGCGCATCTGATGATGCCTTCTTCGGTTATGCCGAGGGAACGCTGTTGTTTGGCAAGAAAATATTTTCCGGCTTCTATGAGGGTGCGTTTAGGAACGAGACCTACAATTTCAGTTCCTGTCACCCTTATTCCCCTTTCACGGGCGGCGCGGCATACTTCTTCAAATGCCACATGCAGAGGGGTGGCGTTTATGTCGGTTATGTTCATGGAAACCTGTGCGATTCCGTATTCATCTATGTACCAGCCTATTGCCTTGCAGCCTTTCAAGGTTCCCGGTTTCATTACCGGATTACCGTGTTCGTCTTTTACTATTTTGCCGGTGATAGGGTTGCCTTCGCGTACAGGACGGCCTTTTTCCCTTACATCGAATGCTATGGCGTTCGCCCTCCTTGTGGAAGTGGTGTTGAGGTTGAAGTTTACTGCTATGAGAAAATCTCTTGCACCGACATTCGTGGCTCCGGATATTGCAGTTCTTTCGGTATATTTGCCCGGTCCGAAATCAGGTGCTTTTTCAGGGTCTGACATTTTTTCTGGAAGAGCCTCGTATTCGCCTGCACGGCATACGGCCAGGTTTTTCCTTTCCGGTTTCAGTGCGGCCGCCTCGTAACAGTAGCATGGGATTTCAAGTTCTCTGTAAATCCTCTCCGCAAGTCCTCTTGCGAGTTCGGCGCATTCTTCAAGGGTGATTCCGGCAATAGGGATAAGGGGAAGGACATCGGTCGCTCCTGAACGCGGATGCGCGCCTTTGTGATGCCTCATGTCGATGAGTTCTCCCGCTTTCTTCACTCCGTTGAAAGCAGCTTCAAGAACGTTTTCCGGTGAGCCTACAAAAGTCACCACTGTCCTGTTGGTGGCTTCGCCCGGATCCACGTCAAGCACTTTTACGCCGCCCGACTTTTCTATAGACTCTACAATTCTGTTGATGATTGCCATGTCGCGTCCTTCGCTGAAATTAGGTACGCATTCGATAATCCTTTCCATTATTATTTTATGATTATAAATTATTAATTTCTCAAACATGCAAATATAATCATTTGTTTTCAATTATGCTGCATTGTGTTGACGCGGCTTCTGAAAAATTCCAGAGCATTTTTCACTATTTTTGCACAAATTTCAAGTTGAAAACGATGACGGATATTATTGCAATAGGAAAGGATCGGCGCACCCGGCCGCTCGTAAGTGAATTACTGGAAATATGGGAGGCGTCTGTCCGCGCCAGCCATCATTTCCTGACGGAAGACGACATTCTCGGCCTTGCCACGCAAGCGGAAGGAGCCATGCGGAATATTGAAACTTTATGGGTGCTGTACGATAGCCGTCGTGCTGCCGGCTTCATGGGCGTGCAGAATCGCAAGATTGAGATGCTTTTCCTTCATCCAGACTGTTTCCGCAAGGGATTGGGCAAGATGCTGGTAAAACGCGCTTTTCGTAATCTGGATGTGGAGTATGTGGATGTAAACGAACAGAATCCGGATGCCGTTAAATTTTATGAACGGATGAGTTTCAAGGTTTTCAAGAGAAACGAACATGACAGCGAAGGCAATCCGTTCCCTATTTTGGAAATGAAGAGTTCCGGGGAGTGCCCGGACACATGAGGTACACCCAAGGCCACGCTACGACTTAAAAGTCATGGCGTGGCTGTTGCAAGTGTCATGCTTCCGTCTGCTCTTCTTTCTGTTCTTCCAATGTTACAAGCACCTTGTCTATGCGTGCTCCGTCCATGTCGGCCACTTCAAAATGGAAATCTTTCCAGTCAACCTGCTCGCCGACTGAAGGTATATGTTCCAGTTTGTCAAGGATAAGGCCTCCGACGGTGCTGTAGTCCGCATTTTCATAAAGTTCCTCCCTTTCAAAATAGCAGAGGAAATCGTACATGGAGCATTGCCCGTCAACAAACCATCCGTCGTTGCCTTCGCGTTTGATTATGGTTTCTTCTTCATGGTCGTCTGTGACGGAACCGATAAGCCCGTCAAGTATGTCTTTCAGCGTTATGATTCCCTGGAAGTCTCCGAACTCGTCGCATACGAAGGCGCGGCTGATTTTCTTGCGCTTCATCTCTTCGAGGACTGAATATACGCTCATGTTTTCATGAAAATATACCGGTTCGCGGATAATGTCGTTCCAGCGGAAATCCTTTTTGTCGATGTTGAAAAACAGGTCTTTGAGAGAAACAAGGCCTACGATGTGGTCCAGATCCCTGTTCGCGGCAGGGTACATTTCGTACATGTTGTCCCTCAGTATAGGAAGCACGCTTGAAATGTCTTCGTCCGTATCCACCCATACGACATCGCTTTTATGGGTCATGAGGGAATTGATCTTCAAGTCGCCCATGACGAAAACCCTCTGCATGATATCCTGTTCTACGGGCTGTACCTCGCCCTCTTCCGTGCCCTGCTGGATCATCGATTTGATTTCCTCTTCGGTGACTTTTTCAGAGGCGTCGTGTATCCCCAGTATTTTGTAGAAGAGTTTGGTACTCTTCGACAGCACCCATACGAACGGTGACGCTATGATGGAAAGGGCGTACATCGGTTTGGCCATGACCTTTGTCACTTTCTCAGAGGTGCTCATGCCGATGCGCTTCGGAAGCAGTTCTCCGAAAACGAGGGTGAGATATGTCACTATGATGACTATCAGGGTCTGCGCCAGTCCTGAGGCTATGTTTATAGGAATGTTCCATCTGACAAAAGCCTCCGAGAGCAGTTGGGCTATCTTGTTGCCGGAAAAAATACCCGTGAGGATTCCGATAAGGGTTATGCCGATCTGGACTGTTGACAGGAAATTGTCAGGGTTGTCAATCAGTTTGAGGGCTGTTTTGGCGGACGAGTTGCCCCTCGTTGCGTCCGATGCTATGCTGCTTCTCCTTGATGATATCAGGGCTATTTCGGCCATTGCAAATATGCCGTTCAAAAGAATGAGGCCGAGGATGATGAATATTTCTTCCATGAGTTACCGCCTGTTTTTGTCCTGTCTTCGTTTTTTAATCTTTGCCTGCTGCACCTTTAAAACCACGAACAATGCCAGCAGGACGGCGATGACTGCAATGAGAAATGTCCAATTTGTTTCCGTATCCATATATAATTTTCCAAATAATGCGCAAATATACGCAGAAGCCGAGAGCAATGCAAATGAATTTATTCAATTTTGCATTGCCGGGGCGCAACAGTATTTCTGACCGCAAGGTCAAATATATGAAAACTTCGTGTATGGATGAAAAATTTTCAGAAAATATAATTCAACCCAAGGGCGATGACATAATTGCCGTCCCTCCTGTCCAGGGCAAAGCCTATCTCGCCGCTGAAAATGAAGTTGTAGTTGAGGGCTATTTTTCCCCCTATGCCTGCGCACATGTGGAGCGATTCGCGCTCTCCGCTGTATAGAAGTGCGCTGTCTGTGTCTTTTTGCTGTTCAAGCCTGTAGGGCTGAACAACGGCTCCGGCGTCGAAAAATGGATTGAGTGCTATGTACCAGTGCTGTTTGATGAAGTCAAAACTGATTACCCTCACGCGGAGTTCGGCATTTGCCCATGCATATCCGTCTCCGAGCAGCCTGTTGTAGTTGATGCCCCTGAGGGTGTTGCTGCTGCCAAGACCTTCGGATGACGGCCTTGAAAGAAAGAGGCTGGAGATGTTCTGCTGGCTGTAAAACGGGGCGTTTCCGGCAATCGTTCCCTGATAGGCGAGGTGGTAGGCGAAAACTATCCTGTCTTTCCATAACGGTACGTAATGCCTGAAATGGAAGGCGGCCTTCAAGTAGTTGAATCCTGTCGAGAAAATGTCGGGGGAGCCGTACAGGATTGCTTCGGCCCAGATGCCTTTGCCCGGCGCGGCTTCATGGTCACGGGTGTCATAGACTATTCCGCCCTTGAACTCGACATGCGCCCCTCCCCGGGCTTCCTTTACGCCGATAAGCCCTGCGTCTATGTAATCCCTGTACAATGAACTGCTTCCGGCGTATGGTGCTTGCCTGACATCTCCTATGAAATACCTGTAAAATGCAACTCCTGCGGCCCAGCGGAAGTTTTTGGCAAAGCCGCCTTGCAGGTCGGCGAATACCCTGAGCATCTGGTAGTCGAGATTGTAGTACGCCATGCCCTTTTCTTTGTTCTTGTCGAGTCCTCTGTAATAAGGCGATGCGAAGCCGTTGAATCCGTAAAAATTGTGCATCCTTTCAGGGATGTATGTGGCCGATGCCGTGAGTCTCAGCCCTTTTATAAGATGCTCCGAATCATAGAAAATATGGAAAAGCCCGGAATGCTTCGTGGAATATGCCGCTTCGACAAAGATTTTGTGTTCATAATCGGGAAAATCTTTTCCGTCCCCATAATAATATATGTCGCACATGGCGCCGTACTGGAAGCCCAGGTCTGTCTCGTATGCAATTACCGGACATGGATTTATGCTCCAGCCGGTCTTTATCTTCTTTTCCTGCGCAAGTGCCTTCGGGCAGCAGATGCTTGCAAAAATGATGACAGCGGCGACCGTCATCCTGAATGATTGTAACATGTCAGTCTCCGATATTAACGGCAATGCCTATTAAAAATGCGTTGTTGTATGCGTGAAACCCGTTTTCTCCGGAAAACTGGTCGATGAATCCTCTGGAATATCCGAATGTCATGTCGAAACTTCCGGCCTGCAATGCTATTGCGGCTGTCACTCCTGCATCCCAGGAATTCATGTCCATGCCGTTGCCCAAGGACATTACGGACAATGTGTGCCCGGGTATCCAGGCTCCCCATAATCCCGCACGGAATTTAATTTCTAAGGGGAATCCGGCTGCATTGACTGTGAACAGGTCTGTCTCTATCTCGAGCGGCAGTCTCAGCAGGTATTCGCGGATGTATTCGGGCCGCTCCGTGCTTCGTTTTCTGCCTCCCCACGAATCGAATGACAGGCCGACATTGAACGATACGGTTCCTGCCTTGTTCAGAATCCTCCTTCCGGCCACGCTTATTCCGTAGCCGGTACGCGGCATGTTTTTCAGAGGGTTGTTCCCTGACAGGAATGAAACGTTGGTCGATATTCCGGCGTCTATTCTCCAGCCGGATACGACGAGCCTGTCGTATTTTTTCTGGCTTTCAATAATCTTGCGGTGTTTTTCGGACTGGTGCAGCACTTCTTTGTACGGGACATCCAGGGCGTATGTGGTGCTAAGCCTGTCAAGCGAGTTCATGAAGTCTTCATGTCCGTAGTATCCGGCGATTCCTGCAACGACGTCGCCGTCCGGGTTAGTGAAAACGAATGTCGGGCAGGTGTTGGAGACTGTCGAGATGTAATCGTATTCGCTGTACGGGTCGTCAGGGTCGTCGGGATCAGTAACCGCCATGGAAAGGCTGTCCGACACGGCTTTCAGTTCCGCGATGGAGTCGAGGTCGTTGAAAAATTGCAGGCATTGCACGTATTTTTCAGAACCGATACATATCATTTTCAGTGCATTTTCGTCGCCTGTTCCTTTCAGGGCCTTGTCCAGAAAAGCGGCAAAATCATTTTCTTCCGCGGCTCCTGTCAGAGACGCCAGCGGCTGTCCGTGAGTGTCAAGAAGTACGAAGAATGGTATGCTGCCCTTGAAGCCGGTGTCTCTGAAAATTTCGGAAAAATGCTTCCCTTCCTCCGTGTCGATGTCGAAAAAGAGTACGTTCAGCCGTTCAAGCCGTTTTTTTATGCCTGCTTCTTTGAAAACGATGTTTTTCATTATGCCGCAAGGCTGGCACCATGAAGCGGTGAACATCACGAGTACGGGCTTGTTCTTGTCACTAATATATTTCGATGGAATGTATTCTTTTGCACTGATGGCCGAAGTTAGAAAAATTATAATGGCTGATGACAAAAACCCTTTTATAATATTCTTCATATCCGTTTTTCTAATAACTTTGCGCAAAAATCCGCACAAATTTAATATTTTTATCAGATATGGAAGCGATAGTAAAGACTGATTTTGATTTCAAAGGCTGCCGTGGGAAGTATGTCGGCAAAGTCCGTGATGTCTATGACATAGACGACAAATATCTTGTAATGGTAGTGTCCGACAGGATTTCCGCATTCGATGTGGTACTTCCTGAGGGTATTCCTTATAAAGGACAGGTGCTCAATATGATAGCCGCCAAATTCCTGGATGCCACTTCCGACATCCTTCCGAACTGGAAAGTCGCCGTTCCTGATCCTATGGTCACTGTCGGCTACAAATGCGAGCCTTTCAAGGTGGAGATGGTGATACGCGGTTATCTTTCCGGCCATGCGTGGCGCGAATACCAGGCCGGAAAACGTACGATATGCGGCGTCCCCATGCCTGACGGGATGGTGGAAAACGCCAAGTTTCCCGAGCCTATAATCACCCCTACGTCCAAAGCCGCGGAAGGCCATGACGAGGATATTTCAAAGGAAGAAATCATCGCTTCCGGTCTTGTGGGCCGCGAGGATTACGAACGCCTGGAAGAATACACCCGTGCGCTTTACCGCAGGGGATGCGAGATTGCCGCGAAGATGGGCCTCATCCTCGTGGACACCAAATACGAGTTCGGCAAGATAGACGGCAGGATATACCTTATGGATGAAATCCATACTCCTGATTCTTCCCGCTATTTCTATGCGGAAGGTTACGAGCAGAGGCTTGCGGCAGGGGAGAGGCAGCGTCAGCTTTCCAAGGAATTTGTTCGCGAATGGCTGATGGCCAACGGTTTCCAAGGCCAACCGGGACAGAAGGTTCCTGAAATGACCCCATCTGTAGTCGCAGGAATAACAGACCGTTACATAGAACTGTACGAACATATTACAGGTGAGCCGTTCCAGCGTGCCGAGGCTTCGCTCACAAGCGGCCAGATACTTGACCGTATCCAGCGCAACGTGTCGGCCTGCCTTGAGGGGCTGAAATAGTCATTGCCGTCCAGCGATTCACTGTGGATTCCGGAGGTCCCCGACTCCTGAGTCCACAGTTGTTTTTTATCCGCAGCAGTGGCAGACATATGGCTTGTTTTTTGCTGTGCGTCAGGGATGTCATCATATAAAAATATCAATTATGAAACGTTTGCTGCTATTGTTTTTCATCACGGCCATCCCTTTGGCCGGAATCCATGCGCAGGCTTCATTCAGGGCCGACGAGCGTTTTGAACTTACAAGCATCGCCGCAAGGCTGGCCGGCTACGGTGAGTACATGCAAACCCCTCTTTACGGGTACGGCAAGGCAATTGACGAATATTTCGCACCGTACAGGGAACACGGGCTGATAAGCCACCTCCGGTCGATAAGGCGGTCGAATGGGATAAGTTACGATGCGATTCCGACTGCTGCCAGGGCGTTGGTGCTTAAAGACGGAGGCGTGTCAATCAGTCCTGAAGCCGATATGGAAAAATTGTATGAGGTAGATTCCAGATGGACAGAAACGAATTTCAAAGAGTTTGTAAGGCTGCTTGATGATTTTTACAGAAAATCGGATTTTCACGGATTCTATGAAGACAATTTGCAGTTTTATGCTGAAGGGGAGGCGTTGGTTAACAGTTTCGCCGAGGTCGATACCGCCTGGTTCAGGTCATATTACGGAAAACCGTTAAAGTCTCCCGAGTTGTATCTTTCTTTTGTTAACGGCCCCAGTAATTATGCCATTACCGATTCCGGAATATCTCCGGGTTTTGGAATAGTTATGGGAATGTGGTTCGATCCGGCATATTATACGGCCGAGAACATAAGTGTTCAGCAGAAGTGTGCCTTTACGCACATCATAATCCATGAACTTAGTCACAATTTTACCAATCCGTTATCGTATGAGTACAAAAAGCAGATGGCGCCTGCTTCGAACCGCGTGTTTTTTGAGGACGATGTGATGCGTGCGATGTTCAATATGGCCTACGGCGAGCCGTCCGTAATGACGGGCGAATGGCTCAATAATCTATGCGTGAACATGTATTTCAGGGAAAAGGGGCTTCTTTATCCGCAGGATTACGGAAAATCTGTTTCGGAGGAGGCTGATGTTTACGGATACATGGCTTTCATAGACGCCTACAAGGGATTTTTCTGGATGAATTCGTCAATCGAAATGATGGATAAATTCTATGCCAATCGTGACAAATATCAGTATTTCAAGGATTTCATGCCTGAACTGGTAAAGTTTTACGACAAATTTTCAAAAAACATCCGGAAAGAAAGGGAAAAATACGAAGCCCTTTATCCGAAAGTCACGGATTTTTCTGCGGATACATCGGAGTCTGATGTTATAGAATTGAAATTTACGTTTTCCTGTCCGATGAATCCGCGTTTCGTCCCGTCCGGCTTGCTGCCTTTGGAGGGAGATGCCATGCCGTTGCCGGAAATAATGTCGGCACGGTACGAGGGTGACAATGTACTTGTAGTCCGTCTGGACAAGGATGCCTTGGAAAAGGGTGGGACTTACGGAGGCGCCCTGGATGCCATGTCTTTCCGAAGCGACAGGGCGTATGTTATGATGAGCGGTAATTATCAATTTGAATTTAAATACGAATAAGCCATGAAGCGTATATTGATATTTGTAATCGGAGTTTTCATTTCATCGGGATGCTTCGCCGGGACATCTGTGACTTCATTCACCGTGGACGAGCGTTTTGAACTTACAAGCATCGCCGCAAGGCTGGCAGGATATCAGGAATATTGCCAGGGGGCGATACCGGAGTACAATGCCGCTATAGACGAGTATTTCGCGCCGTACGGGGAACACGGCCTTCTCGCGTTTATGCAGCAGATGAGGCAGGACAATTCACTGGCGTATGATGCCATTCCTTTGGCTACGCAGACACTTGTCATTGACGATGGATGCGTGCGCGTTTCGGATGATGCCGATATAGACAGGCTGTGCAGTTATGACCCGCGCTGGACTAAAGAAAATTATCTGAAATTCGTCGGACTTCTTGATGATTTTTACAAAGACACTGATTTTCATGGATTTTTCGGGAAAAACACATCGCTTTATGAGTCGGCGGCTGAAATAATGAGAGCGCTGTGCCCTGTAAACATCGGGTGGTTCAATGAGTTTTTCGGAGAAGGCATGGGGAAAATCGGGCTGTGCCTTGCATTTGCCAACGGGTACAACAGTTACATGCTCAGGCCGTCGGGCGTAATCGACGGTTCCGTATTGGTGCTGGGCGCGTTTTTCGACCCTGCTTCGTTGTCTTTGCAGGACATAGGCGATGACATGGCTATAAGATATATTACGAAGTTTGTTCCGGATATGTGCAGGATAGCCGTATCTCCCATGATTGAAAAGAACATGCAACTTTTCAAACCGGCGGCAGAGGCGTTTTTCAATGAATATGATGTCCGCAACATCATGCGCATGAATAACGTAAGGGATCCGCAGACGCTGGTTTACGATTGGATGACTCTTCTGACTACGGCAATGTATTTCAGGGACAACGGATATGTGTCTTTCGATTATGATTCCATACTTGCAGATGCCGCACGTAACGGGTATTTCTGGCTGGATTCGTCGATTGAAGCGATGGGCGGGTTTTATTCCGGCAGGGAACAGTACGGCTGTTTTGAGGACTATATCCCACGTATGGCGGAGTATTTCAATGATGCGGCCGGGCATATCGAGCGCGAAAGGAGGCATTATGCTTCTCTTTTCCCGGAAATCGTATCTTCTAAAACAAGCAGGAAACAGGTGCGGGATTCGCTTGTGGTAGAATTCGCATTTTCGGTTCCGATGCAGACCTCCATGATGGGAATCGACATGTATCCGTACGATGACGGGGTGGAGACAGTGACAGGGCCGTCGGTAAGTTATTCCGACGATTCACGCAGGTTCATTGTAAAAGTGGCCGAATCCGATCTTGAAAAAGGGAAACATTACGGTTTTACGCTTCCGTGGGAATATTTCGTTTCCGAAAAAGGCTATCAGATGAAAGGCGATTACGTCTTTGAGTTTAAATTTTGATTGTAGATATGAAAAAATTCGCTGAAAGAAGGAGCATAAGGAAGTACAAAGCCGTTCCTGTTTCCGAAAAACTGATAAGGTCGTTGGCCGAGGAGGCTTCACGGGCGGCTACTATGGGAAACATGCAACTGTACAGTCTTGTCGTTACTGCTGACCCGGAAGTGAAGTTGCGCCTGGCCGATGCGCATCACCGGCAGCCAATGGTGCTGGAAGCGCCTGTCCTGCTGACTTTCTGTGCCGATTTCAACCGTTTCAGCAGGTGGTGCGAGTGCCGTGATGCCGTTCCCGGCTATGGGAATCTTGTTTCGTTTTTCAATGCAGCCACCGATACATTGCTTTTTGCACAGGCGTTCTGTACTCTTGCTGAAGAATGCGGCCTCGGTACATGCATACTGGGAACCACTGTGGACAATCCCGGGATGATAATAGATATTCTAGGCCTGCCGCGTCTGGTTTTTCCTGTGCTGACAGTGACTGTAGGCTATCCGGACGAGGCTCCGCAGCAGACCGACCGTCTGCCGGTGGAGGGCATTCTGCATGAAAACGGATACAGGGATTATTCGCCGGAGGATATAGACCGGATATATGCCGCTAAGGAATCGTTGCCTGAAAGCCGCTACTTTACCGAATTGAACGGAACGGACAATCTCGCGCAGGTGTTCACGCGTTTCCGTTTTACCTGGAAAGACAATATAGCGATGTCGGAAAAAATGGTCGAGGCTTTAAGGAAACAGGGTTTTCTGGAAAAGAAATTTGATTAACTTTGCAGGAAGTGTATCAAAAACCGATGTTATGAAGAACTTTTTAATCTTATTGTCTATGGCTTTAGTACTTCCGTTGGTGTCCTGCAATGAAAATCCGGCAACCGGCGAGGATGCGCAGGGCGCTTATGAAAATCCGGTAGTGGAGGCTATAATGGAGAGGCGCAGCGTGCGCAAATATCAGGATCGGCCTGTGGAGCGCGAACTGCTGATGCGTATTGCTGAGTGCGGCATCAATGCTCCTAACGCCATGAACGCCCAGCAGTGGGAGGTGAGGATTGTTGACAACAAGGAATGGATTCAGGGCATGAGCGACCTCCAGTTGTCCATGATGGACTCGTCGGCGGTGGCACAGATGAAGGCCGACCCTTCGTTCCGTAATGCTTTCCGAAACGGAACCGCCTTGTTCGTGGTGGCTGTAAAACCAAGTCCCATGACTTTTATCGATGCCGGCCTCATGGGGGAGAACATCATGCTTGCAGCCCATTCTTTCGGTCTTGGAACATGCTGCCTCGGTTCTTCGGCGCGTTTCCTCAATACGCCTGAGGCTGCCGATTATCTGAAAGCCCTTCAGTTCAGCGAAGGTTACGAAGTGCAGTACATCATTGCCGCAGGCTATCCTGACGAACATCCTCAGGCAAAACCACGTAACAAAGAAATAATC
>JADIMA010000032.1 GCA_017694945.1 Candidatus Merdivivens pullicola
CTATGGGCCACGCCCCGACTTAACTTTTGTTTATAGAACCCATTGTAAATCAAAGATAAATAACATGTATCCCGAAAAATTAGTGTGGATTTCAAGGGCTTCCAGACCCCTCAGAATCCACACTTATAAAATATTGTTACAATAGCAATTAACTATATATCAATATATTGCGACATTTTTAAATTAAGTCGGGGCGTGGCCCATAGAAGGCGTACCCTGGTTTTTATCGCAAAATAGCGCTGCTATTCTTCTCAAAAAACGACAAAAACCTGCACAAAAGCCTGCTTCAAATGTTCTGAGAAAAAATTTTAAACGGCTTTTAAGGAGCGATTAAAAAAAACGTACCTGCCTTTAGGGCAGGCACGCGGAATGCCTTGCATGGCATTGCGGAAAGAGCGGTGTCTTACTTCCCGAACGCCTGCTTTATCATGTCAACCGAGTCAAGCAGTTCCCAGCCGAAGAACTGTACTTCTTTAACGTATTTTTCTCCGTCGGGCTTTACAAGCTCCACATTCGCCCTGTACGGGTCTCTTCCGAAATGTCCGTATGCGGCTGTAGGTTCGTAAATCGGATTGAGCATCTGGAATTTTTCAACAATCTTGGACGGCCTGAGGTCGAACAGTTTTCCGATTTTTTCGGCGATCTCGCTGTCGCTTTCCTTTACTTTTGATGTGCCGTAAGTATCGACAAAGATGCTCAGAGGTTTTGCCACTCCGATGGCGTATGATATCTGAACGACCATTCTGTCGGCGACCCCTGCCGCTACCATGTTCTTGGCGATATACCTTGCGGCGTATGCTCCCGAGCGGTCAACCTTGCTGGAGTCCTTGCCGGAGAATGCTCCGCCTCCGTGTGCGGCCATTCCTCCGTAACTGTCAACGACTATTTTTCTTCCTGTAAGCCCCGTGTCTCCGTGAGGGCCTCCGATTACGAATTTCCCTGTAGGGTTGACATGCAGGATGTAGCCCTCTTTGAACAGGGCGGCGGTTTCGGCAGGAAGGGTCGAGATGAGGCGCGGCAGCAGTATGTTTTCAACATCGTTGCGGATGATTCCCTGCATGCGGGCGTCGTCGTCCTTTATGAATTCGTCATGCTGCGTGGAAATGACGATGGTATGTACTTTAACAGGCCTTCCGTCTTCGGAGTATTCGATGGTAAACTGTGATTTGGCGTCTGGGCGGAGATAGGTCATTTCCTTGCCTTCGCGCCTGATGTCTGCAAGTACTTTGAGCGCCTGGTGCGAGAGGGCTATCGGAAGAGGCATGTATTCGGCGGTTTCCGTGCATGCGTAGCCGAACATCATTCCCTGGTCTCCGGCTCCCTGTTCTTCTTCGTCCTCTGTCACTACGCCTCTGTTGATGTCGGGGCTCTGTTCGTGGAGGGCGGACAGGATGCCGCACGAGTAGGCGTCGAACATGTATTCTGCCTTGTTGTAGCCGATTCGGTCGATTACCCTTCTTGCAACGCTTTGAATGTCAACGTATGCTTCCGAGCGGACTTCTCCGCCTATTACAACAAGTCCGGTCGTGCAAAATGTTTCGCAGGCCACTTTTGATTTGGGATCCTGCCTGAGAAATTCGTCAAGTATGGCGTCTGAAATCTGATCCGCCACTTTGTCAGGATGTCCTTCGGACACTGATTCTGATGTAAAAAGATATGCCATAAAAATATACCTTAATATTAAAATAATAATAAAGCGACCCTATGAACTTCATAAGACCGCTTGTGTTTCCTTGATGTCCGTGCGCTGCCGGCGCACGCGTTTTAGCATTTTTTACCGTGGTTGCAAGCAGTCAAATCTCTCCACGCGGGATTCTTCCCGAGAAGTCCGGCAAAGTTATACAATCTATTCCGGTTGACAAACGTTTTCTGTGATTTTTTTCAAAAAAATCTTTTGTTTTTTCAACATTGTCTTTTTCACAAAAATTTCATGTAAAATTAATTTAAAAATATGGGCTTTTATTATACCTTTGTCCCACTAACATAATCTTAATTAATTCAAAACATTATGAAACAAGCATTTAAGTGTTTTGCTGCGGCGTTTATCGGAATATTCGTCTCAGTAGCCATGTATGCTCAGGTCACAACCGCGTCGTTCAGCGGCCGTGTGGCTGACCAGGAAGGTCCTCTTCCGGGGGCGGCTGTGATTGCAGTGCATACTCCTTCGGGTACACAGTACACTTCTATTTCCGACAAAAATGGTAATTTCCGTTTTAACGGTATTACTCCGGGCGGCCCTTACACTATTACGGTGGAGATGCTCGGTTACCGTACTGCGGAAACAGTAGGCCTGTATGCTCCTGTCGGGGAAAACGTAGTCGTGAACTTTGACATGGAGACTGAAGTCCTCGGTCTTGAAGCGGCGGTTACTTATGCGTATGCAGCAAATTCCAACATGAATGTCGATAGGGCTGGTGCCGGAACGGCAGTGAGCGAAAGGACAATGGACGCCCTCCCTACCGTCAGCAGAAGCATGAACGACATTATGCGTCTTACTCCTCAGGCTTCCGTTACTTCGAACGGTCTTGCAGTCGGCGGCGGTAACTATCGTTCGTCATACGTGACTGTCGATGGTGCTGCTTTCAACAACGCTTTCGGTATCGGTTCCAACCTTCCGGCAGGCGGCGCTCCTATTTCAATGGATGCTTTGGAACAGATGTCGGTGAATATTACTCCGTTTGATGTGAGCCAGTCAGGTTTCACCGGCGGCGCCATCAATGCAGTAACCAAGAGCGGTACCAACGAATGGACATTCTCGCTTTACAATTATTTTACCAACGACCAGCTTCAGGGCGACCGCGTAGGTGACATCCAGTTGACCAACAGCCAGTCTCTCAGCAATACTACGGGTATCAGCCTCGGCGGCCCTATCGTGAAGAACAAACTTTTCTTCTTCGTCAACTTTGAATACAGCGCGGATAATGTGCCAGGTTCTGACAAGATAGCAAGCGAAGGCGACGGCATGGTGGGCGCCAACTGGGCTCCGGGAACCAATGTAGCACGTCCTACGGCGACTTTCCTTGATGAAGTAAGGACATATCTCATGGACACTTACAATTACGATCCGGGAAGGTACCAGGGTTATTCTCTCAGCACTCCTGACTGGAAACTCATGGCCCGTATCGACTGGAACATCAACAAGGATCACAGGTTCAATATCCGTTTCAGCCATACGGACAACAAGTATTCTTCAGACCCTTCGTCGTCCGTGAACCCTATCGTTCCTAACCCTTATAACAGGAGCGCTTATGGCCGTACTTCCGACTATGCGATGTATTTTGAAAGTTCGAGGTATTTCCAGGAGCAGAATTTCACCTCCCTTGCAGCCGAACTCAACTCGCGCTTCCTTGACGGAATGGTGAACAACATGTTCCGTATCACCTGGTCTCATCAGAACGAGCCTCGTAGTTTCGTGGGAGACAACTTCCCTACAGTCGATATCCTCTATCCGACAGACAACGGTGACAAGGCCGTCCTCACTTCATTCGGTCCGGATCCTTTCACTTACGGAAACCTTCGTGACGTGCAGACCGTAGTGGTTACTGACGAAGTAAGCATAGTTAAGGGAATCAACAATATCAAGGCCGGTCTCCAGTTTGAATGGGACGATACCAAGAACGGCTTTATGCAGGGCGGTCTCGGTTATTACGTATATGATTCATGGGAAGATTTCAAGGCTGCCGGAAAACCGGTCGCATTCGCAATCACTCACTCCAACCGTGACGACCTCCAGCAGGTTTACCCGAGTTTCCAGTACATGCAGGCTTCTGCATACGTTCAGGACGAACTGAACTTCAATGACAGGTTCAAACTGACAGTGGGTCTCCGTTTCGAACTTCCGTTCTATCCGTCAATTGAGAATAATGTCAACAAGGAGTTCCTCTCACTGTCTTATACGCATCCGGGGTCATCGATATTCGGACTTTCTACTTCGGACATGCCTAAAGCCCGCCTGAATGTTTCTCCGCGCGTGGGTTTCAACTGGGATATCCTCGGCGACCGCTCGCTTGTTCTCCGTGGCGGTACGGGTATCTATACGGGACGTCTTCCTTTCGTGTGGATTGTTTCCGCTGCAGGTAACAGCAACTGCCTCCAGGCTCAGTATGTAGATCCTCATGGAACAGGCACGAATACGCCTAATTTCCATAACAATGTAAACGATATTCTTGAGGATGTGTATGGCGGAACATTCCAGGCTCAGGATCTTGCCGCTCCGGCCAATCCTACAATCCTTGACAGGAACCTTGTGATGCCTACTACATGGAAGACATCCCTTGCATTGGATGGACGTATCCCGGGCGGTATCAAGGCTTCTTTGGAAGGAATTTACAGCCATGAACTCACTTCGGTGAATGTTAACCTTCTCGGCATGCACGAGGTAGAGGGCGGTGTCCAGCTCCCTGGAGAACCGATGGCGCGTAAATATTGGGAAATAGACGGCTTTACCAACTCAATGAACAGTGGAATCAATCCATATTATATCACCAACAGCCCTGTAAACGGTTACTATTACTCAATCACTGCACAACTCCAGAAAGACTTCAATTTCGGCCTGTCTTTGATGGCTGCTTATACCCACGGCGGTGCAAAGACCGTTTCGGATGCGATAGGAGACCAGATTACTTCGGCATACAACACCATGACATACAATGTCAACGGTTCAAATACCCCGGAACTCGGTTATGCCACTTATGTATCTCCTAACCGTTTCATCGCCAATATCAGTTACCGTATCAAGGAAGGTGACAAGGGAACCACTACTTTCGGACTCTTCTATGAAGGCTACAATCATTTCTATGTAGGCGGTTACTCTTACACCCGTTATTCTTATACGATGAACAATGTGACCGGCGACTACGGTGCGAACAACCTTATATACATCCCTACATCCGAGGAATTGGCAGGCATGCCGTTCACAAGCGACGAGAACAGGGATGAGTTCGAGGCGTTCATTACTTCCGATAAATATCTCAGCCGTCACAGAGGTGAATATTCTGCAAGGGGCGGTGCTGTCGCTCCATGGCAGAGCCGTTTCAACTTCAAGTTCACTCAGGATATCCACTTCAAGGTAGGTGAAAAGACCAATACTTTCCAGATAGGTTTCGATATCAACAATATCGCCAACCTTCTCAACCACAATTGGGGTCTTACAGACTGGATGAGCGGTGACCAGATACTTACTTACGAGGATGGAAAATACACCTTCGAGGCTCCTACCCGTGGCAAGGTGTCTTCTACCTACAATACATGGCAGATGCTCATAACCCTCCGCTATTTCTTTTAATAACTTGTAAAATAAATGATTATGAAAAATATGATTAAGAGTCTGGCAATAGTTGCGAGCCTGATATTCGGCATGGCGTTCTGCGCCGTTTCTTGCCAGGAAGAGCCTGTGACCGGGCCGGCAGAGTTCAGCATCGTTGATACAAATGTGGAAGTTCCTGCCGAAGGCGGTGAGTTCTCGGTTACTTATTCTTTGGAAAATCCTGTCCTCGGGGAGGAAATAGTTCCGACCTGTCAGGATTCATGGGTTTCAGGTTTCCATACGCTTAAAGCCTATGAAATTACTTTCACGGTAACGGAAAACATGACTGGAACTCCCCGCGAGGCTGTTGTCAATGTTGAATACAATGGTGACACTTACTCCTTTACAATAAGCCAGGGCGCGTATGCGACATCAACGGAGGCAGAAGGATTCCAGACTGCACTATATTATGGTATGGTACCCGGATCCGAGACAGTGGCAAATTATTTTATTATCCTCACCAGCAATCTTGACTCTGGTACTAAGGATGTAGAATATTATGCTATAGACTTGTACGGTTCACCATGGCCGGAGGACAGCATGGATGCGATAGGCATACCGACGGGTACTTATTCTTTGGACATGGAAAATTCGTTGGCCGCCGGTACTTTTGCGGCTGAGAACAGTTATTATTTCGGATACGACGAAAACGGTGAACTTATTGATACGCAATATTTTTCTTCAACAGGTACTCTTGAAGTAGTCCGTGATGGGGAAAATTACAATCTTAAACTTATCGTGGAATTGGCCGACGGCCTTCACAGTGTAACGTATTCAGGGCCTATAAATTTAGATGTGTTGTAGAAGTAATTGATTTTAATTCTTAATAATCAGAGGATGTGCCATTGGTGCATCCTCTTTTTTGTCATACACGGGAATTTCCTGCGAATCCCGAGGCTTCCCCCTATGAGGGTAATTTTACGAATAATAAAAAAGACGATTATCCGCAAAATCCCCCCTCTATGGAAATAACCGAATATGCCTTCTTTAAGCCACGCCCAGACTTAACTCAAGCGTGTTGCAATACATTGACATATAATAAAGAAGCTGTTTAAAATTTTTTCTTAGAACATTTGAGACAGGCTTTCGCGCAGGTTTTCGCTGTTTTTTGAGGAGAATAGCATCGCTATTTTACGATAAAAATAGAGGAAACATGCCGGAATGATGTCACAAAGAACTTTTGAAAAAATTTCAAACAGATTCTAAATCACCGTATGGTTTTTGTCTTTGATTTACTACAAGTTGTAAAGACAAAAGTTGAGTCGGAGCATGACCATATGCGCAAGGTACGTTACAACTCAATCAAAACGCAAGGCAGGGAACTATCATACCCCGCATGACCGGGAACGAGACGACTTAAGGGGAGTCTTTAATAATCCGCTATTGCACAGGCATTTGTGACAATTCGGCAAAAAATCGCTGTTCCGAACGAGACCCGGGTGGATTCCGACGGAACGGAAACTTCATGGCTTACTTTTGTCAATTAACTAATATACAATTATTTATACAGATGAAGGTTAAGTCGGGGCGTTCCCGTGTATGCACGGCGGCAGTACCGAGCATATTCTTGCCTGGGAAGTGAACCTTTTCCCCGTGTTTTGGGTACACAGTCCCCCTGGAAATATTGATCCTATGCTATTCCTTGTCTGTTTTTTCGGGGAAAGTGAACCTTTTTCCTGCGAATCATAGGCACTTTCCGGCTATATGAAGTCTGGTCGGGGCGTGGCTCATAGAAGTCTTGTCCGGCTATTCTTTAAGGGGTAATTTGCTGATAATCAAAAAAAGTGAGGGCAGGCCATCAAGACCCGCCCTCGTTATGATTTCCATTATGGAATATGTCTTATTTCGTCACTCTTTCAAGCCACTTGACCATGCCGAGCATTACGCCCATCGATATGACGCAGACTGCCATGAAGACGCACCAGCACTGCCAGATAGGAATCTTGGCGTAAAGGAGCGGGCCGATCCAGAGGAGCAGGTTGCCCAGTGCGGTTGCAGCAAGCCAGAGTCCCTGGCAAAGGCCGAGCATGCTCTTAGGAGCGACTTTGGAAACGAATGAAAGTCCCAGAGGGGAGATGAAGAGTTCTGCGACAGTAAGGAAGAAATAAGTTACGATGAGAACCCACCATCCTGCCTTTGCCGCCTCCTGCTGTGCAATAGGTTCGGCTTTGAATTCGTCTGCTGCAGGGTAGCCCTGAATCATCGAGAATATCATCAGGAAGAGATATGCGCATGCTGCTATGGCCATACCGATTGCAATCTTGCGCGGAGTGGAGATTTCCCTTCCACGGCGTGTGAGCGAACCGAAGATGGCCATGATGATAGGCGTGAGGGTGATGACGAAGAACGGATTGACTGCCTGCCAGATTTCAGGAGGTATGGCGTCTGTCTTTACAAAGTCCTTGGCAAACAATGAAAGCGACATGCCGTTCTGGTGGAATGAGAACCAGAAGAAGATAGCGATTCCGAGAACAGCGAACAGAGCGTACATGCGCTGTTTGATTTCCCTTGCCATCATCTGTTTTTCTTCAGGGGTATATTCAACGGCTGCGGCTGCTGTCTTCTTGGCAGGAGTAGGGAAGCCCTTCTTGTATATCATGAATATTACAAGGGAGATGAGCATGGCTGCAACGGAAGCGATGAAAGAGTAGTGGACGCCTTCATTGAAGATCTGCAGGTAGTTCTGGCAGGATGCCATCATGTTGGTGATGTCTCCGCCGGCCTGTGCCATCAGGGTGTTGAGATTGTCCATTTCGCTTCCGATGGTGCCGTTGATGAATTTGTGGCAGAGTTCAGGAAGGGCTGCATCGTATTTCAGGCCGTTGGTGTTGAGCCAGAAACTGCGGAGCAGAGGTGCAACGAACGGTGCAATGAGACCGCCGATGTTGATGAACACATAAAATATCTGGAATCCAGGGTCGCGTTTGCTTTTTGCAATACGGAGTTCTTCTTCTCCTTTCTTCGCTGCATCAGCCTCCAGGTTGTCGTACATCTGGCCGACAACGGCTTGCAGGTTGCCTTTGAAGAGGCCGTTACCGAATGCTATGAGAAGCAATGCAAAACAAGTGACGACAAGGAGCCATGAACTGTTTTCCGGAGTGGCAAGTACGGGAATGGAGAGGATGACATATCCTATCGCCATGACGATAAGTCCGCTGGAAATAGTACCTTTGTAGTTCTGGGTCTTGTCCGCAATGAAACCGCCGACAAGGCTCAAAATGTAAATTCCGGCGTAGAATACCGAATAGATGATGCCGGCCTTGTCTCCGTCCAGTCCGAATTTGGAGCACAGGAAGAGCACCAGGACGGCATTCATGATGTAGTAGCCGAAGCGTTCGCCCATGTTCGACAGGGCGGCCGCCAATAACCCTTTGGGATGTCCTTTAAACATAAATTAGATTTTAGTTAAAATTGTTAATATTGGTTTTTCTTATTATTTCAATTTGAAAGAAACGCGACAAAAATACGAATTTATTGTATCTTTGTCAAATTATGAGGAATTTTTGGCCAGATATGCTGTTCGCGGTGATGAGGGGATTGTCTTTTTTGCCCCTGCGGCTGCATTATGTCAATGCCCGAGTCCTTGCATGGGTGCTGATGGATGTGGCGGGGTATCGCCGGCAGGTGCTTGAAGCCAACCTGAAAGCGGCAATGCCCGGACTGGATAGACAGGAGCGGCTGAAAATCATGAAAGATTATTACCGGAACATAGCCGACCTTATTGCGGAGTTCGTGTGGTGCGTGGGCAAGGACGGCGCCCTTCTTGAGAAAAAAGGTTTTGTCCGGCTGGAGCAGGCCGGCATTCTGGAAGAATTGCATAAAAAAGGGCGAGGGGTCATGTGCCTTTGCAGCCATTCCGGCAACTGGGAGATGTATCCTGCGGCGGTTGACCTGTATTCATCGGGGGGAGAGTTCGTAAAGTCGGATTTTGCTACCACGTACAAGCGATTGAGGAACGATTTTTGGGAGGCGGTCACCCTCAAGGCGCGGACATACGGGAAATGCGACCCCGGGCAGTTTGTAGATAGCCGTTCGATATTGCGATATATGGTGAAGCACAAGGATGACGGGAAGATATATTTTTTCCTTGTAGATCAGTACCCATACCAGACACCTTATTATATAGGGGAGTTTTTCGGGCTTCCGACGGATGCCATGATGGGCGCCGCCAACCTTGCTGAGCGGTTTGCAATGCCGGTGATTTACCTGCATAACATACGGGTTGGGCGCGGCCGTTATGTTCTCAGGCCGCAGAAGATCTGTGACGATGCGTCTGTCATGGGTGCGGATGCCATGATGAAGCAGTATTTTAAGATATTGGAAAAAGACGTGCTGGACAATCCGTCAGGCTGGCTGTGGAGCCATAAAAGGTGGAAAAACATAGAGGGGATGTACCCTCGCAAGAGAAAGAAAAAACATTGATTATGTACAGGAAGATATTTTTGACTATTTCGGCCCTGGCCGTTTCCGTTTTCATGGCCGGAGGCAAAACTCCGGGAAAGATTTTTTATACCCTGCCTTCTACTACTGTTTCGATGGAGGTGGAAGCGTTGTGTGAGAATTTTCATGCCGGCCCGTATGCGGCATACGCGATGAAGTATTTGGGCATCGATGCGCGCCAGCAAGACCAGAAAACATATACTTTAAGGAATATCAGGCTCGTGCCGAGGATTGAGGCGGATTTTTCTGAAACATACGAAATCAGTTCCGGCTCATCTACAATAGATGCGGCGGACATGCTGAAACTCACTTCCCAGGGCCTCATATCCATTCCCGGCGATTTTGACGGCAGGACTGAAGTGTGGCGTTTTCCGTCATACAAGGATTCAGGGCGTTTTAACGAGACTGCGGCGGACGGCAATTTTTCTTCCGAAACGGTAGAGTTGTACCGCATGGAGGAGCGCGACGGAGTGTATGAGAGGATTTCCGTCCAGCAGACCCAGGTCGTTGCAAAGAGCCTTGAGAAGAAGGCTGCCGAGACGGCCGCGGCCATTTTCCGTCTCAGGGAAAAACGCGAGCAGATTGTCACTGGAGATACAGACGCTACTTTTGACGGGGAGGCCCTCGGTGCGGCAGTGGCCGAGATAACCAGGCTGGAAGAGCAGTATATGACGCTGTTCCTGGGCTATACCGATTATTCGGTGCAGAGGATGAATTTTGACTTCACCCCTCAGCCGGGGAAGGAGCAGGTTTATGTCGCTTTCAGGATTTCGGACAACGAGGGGCTGCTTCCGTCCGACAACGTTTCGGGCAGGCCGGTTGTCGCAATGCTTGAACTGGAGAAAAATACTGCCGCCGAATCATTTTCCCCGGACGAGGTCAAAGGAGACATGCTGCTGTATTACAGGATTCCGGCAGTCGCTACGGTCAAGATAGTTGACGGGACTTCGCTGCTCGCCCAGAGCCGCATCCAGTTTTACCAGTTGGGAAAGACCGTTTCGATGCCGGTCAGGCTGCTGCGCTGATAGTCGGGCGGTGACAATGCAATGCGGTTGTGATTTTCAGCCGTTATTTTTGCCGGAAGTAAAATAAAGTTCATTAAAACATATAAATCATGACAATCAAAGATCTCAATCCACAGATTGTGTGGAAAAATTTTTATGCGATGACTCAGATACCGCGCCCGTCAAAGAAAGAAGGCAAGGCGGTCGAGTTTCTGTACAATTTCGGTAAAAGCCTCGGCCTTGACACTTACAAGGACGAGATAGGCAATATAATCATCCGAAAACCAGCGACCCCGGGTATGGAGAACCGTATGGGTGTAATCCTCCAGGCCCACATAGACATGGTTCCTCAGAAAAATGCCGACAAGGTGCATGATTTTGAAAAAGATCCGATAGAGACCCGTGTTGACGGGGACTGGGTGCGTGCCAACGGTACCACTCTCGGAGCGGACAACGGTCTCGGCGTTGCGGTGGCAATGTCCGTTCTTGAATCGAAAGATCTTGTACACGGCCCTGTGGAAGTGCTCCTCACAATAGACGAGGAAACAGGAATGACAGGGGCAAGGGCTCTTAAACCGGGTCTTCTCAAGGGCGACATCCTTGTCAATCTTGACTCCGAGACTGAAGGCGAACTGTATGTCGGCTGCGCCGGCGGTCTTGATGTCGAGGCTGTATTCAAATACGAGGAAAAACAGGTTCCTTCTGCTGGCTATGTTCCGTTCAGGCTGAATGTGAAAGGTTTCAAGGGAGGACATTCGGGCATGGACATCATTTTGGGCAGGGCGAATGCCAACAAACTGATGGCCAGGGTGCTTCTTCCTTTGATCAGAGATTTCGGCGCTCTGCTCTGCAATATAGAAGGAGGTACTCTCCGCAATGCTATTCCGAGGGAGGCGTTTGCAGTGATACTCGTTCCGGTGTCGAATATAGATGCCGTAAAGGCCAGCGTAGCCAAGGCTGCTGCGGAAATCAAGGACGAGTATGCCCTTGCGGATCCGGACGGAGAGGTATTTCTTGAGGAGGCCCAGGCTCCGGAAAAATATATGGAAGAGAATGCTGCTCTCCGTTATGTGAAAGCCGTTCATTGCTGCCCTAACGGGGTCGAAAGGATGAGCGATGCGATGCCTGGCCTCGTAGAGACTTCCAACAACATGGCTGTCATAAAGGCAGAAGGCGGCAAGGCTTCAGTGCTTACGCTCATGCGCGGTTCGGTTGACAGCGCGAAAGACGCTTTCGCCGAAGATATCAGATGCCTCTTCGAACTTGCAGGGGCGGAGATTTCTTTCTCGGGCGGATACAGCGGCTGGGCTCCGAAGATGGATTCTCCGATACTTTCTACCATGAAACGCATCTATAAGGGGCTTTACGGAAACGAGCCTGCCGTCATGGCCATCCATGCCGGTCTCGAATGCGGCATCCTCGGCGGAACATACCCTAACTGGGACATGATTTCGTGCGGCCCTACGATCAAGAGCCCTCACTCTCCTGACGAGAGGACCGACTGGCATTCGGTGGAAAAATGGTGGAATTTCATCAAGAAGGTTCTTGAAGAAATACCGGCAAAATAACCGGCGGTTAAAAAAGTTTTGTTTATACGGAATTTTTACATACCTTTGCAGCCCTTTTCGGCGGTTTTGTCCGGAAAGGGTTGTGTTTTATTAATTTATTAAATTTTTACAGATGATTAAACAGTACGAAACCGTTTTCATTGCAACTCCCGTTTTGTCTGATGCCCAGATGAAGGAAGCGGTTGCTAAGTACACATCGCTCATCACTGATAACGGTGGTGAAATCGTGTACCAGGAAGATTGGGGACTCAGAAAGTTGGCATACCCAATCCAGAAAAAGACATCGGGATTCTATTATCTCATCGAATTCCGTGCGGATTCCAGTTTCATTGACAATCTTGAAACCCAGTATCGCCGTGATGAAAGGATTATCAGGTTCCTGACTTTCTCAATGGACAAATACGCTATCGCATATGCGGAAAAGAGAAGGGCTAACAAGGAAAATAAAGAGAAAAAGGAGGAATAATCATGGCTGCAACTAACAACGAAATCCGTTATCTGAACCCTCCTACGGTAGAGGTGAGAAAGAAAAAATACTGCCGTTTCAAAAAGGCAGGAATCAAGTACATAGATTACAAGGATCCTGAATTCCTTAAGAAATTCCTTAACGAGCAGGGTAAGATACTCCCACGCCGCCTTACCGGTACCTCTCTCAAATATCAGAGAAGAGTGTCCCAGGCAATCAAGAGGGCAAGGCACCTTGCGCTTCTTCCTTATGTCACTGACCTTTTGAAATAATTGGAGGATAAAGATATGGTAGAGATTATACTTAAACAGGATGTGGCCAACCTCGGCCTTAAAGACGATGTCGTGACTGTAAGGAACGGTTACGCTCTCAATTATCTTATCCCTCAGGGCATGGCGATAATGGCTACTGCTTCAGCAAAGAAAGTTCATGCTGAAAATCTTCGCCAGCGCGCCCACAAAGAGGCCAAACTCCGTGAGGAAGCAGAGGCTTTGGCTGCCAGACTCGGCGAGGTTCAACTCAAGATTGCTGCCAAGGCGAGCGAGAATGGCAAGATATTCGGTTCTGTCGGCAACATCCAGGTTGCAGAGGCTCTTGCAGTTGCCGGAATCGAAGTTGACCGCAAGGATATCGAGTGCGAAGCAGTAAAGGAACTCGGAAACTACGAGGCCGTTGTGAAGTGCTACAGGGATATCAAGGGCGTTGTCAAGTTCGAGGTAGTAGCCGAAGAATAAACAGCAGAGGTTTTAATGGTTTCATAATTAGTTCTCTTCAGAGAGAGACAGGAAGGCTGCCGAAGCAATTTGGCAGCCTTTTTGTTGTGCGGGGGTGCGAAATATCCGAAAATGTTATATATTTGTGCTTTTGTTAAAGGAAAAGTAATAATTCTTAACTAAATATTTAAAATGAAAAGGTTTTTTATAGCAGTAGTCGCAGTTTTTGCCGCTTCGTTCGCTTTTTCGGCGCATGCGCAGATGCTGCTGCCTAACGACGAGACTGTCCGTGTAGGCAAGTTGGACAATGGCTTGACTTATTACATCAAGCACAATGACAAACCGGCTCAAAGGGCTGAATTTTATCTTGCTACGCATGTCGGAGCCATTCAGGAAACTCCGGATCAGGACGGTCTGGCGCATTTCCTTGAGCACATGTGTTTCAACGGAACCAAGAATTTCCCTGGAAAGATGCTTCTTGAATATCTCCAGAGCATAGGCGCGAATTTCGGATACAACATCAATGCTGCAACAGGCGTGGAGCAGACTACATACATGCTTAACAATATTCCTGTTGTCCGCGAGGGCATTATTGACACCTGCCTTATGGTCATTCACGACTATTCGCATTTCGTGACAAACGATCCGGCTGAAATCGATGCTGAAAGGGGAGTCATTGTCGAAGAGCGCCGTAGCCGCAGGACTGCTGACTGGAGGATGCATGAGCAGGAACTCCCATATCTCTACGGGGATTCAAAATATGCTACCTGCACCCTTATAGGCTCGGAAGAAAATCTTCTCAATTTCAAGCCTGAATCATTGTGGAACTTCTACAAGACCTGGTACCGTCCGGATCTCCAGGCTGTCATCGTAGTGGGCGATATCGATGTGGATGCAATAGAGCAGAAGATTAAAGATATGTGGTCGGATGTTCCGGCTCCTGAAACTCCTCTGAACAAAGTGATGCCTTCAATCCCGGCCAATGCCGAGCCGCTTGTGGGTATCATAACGGATCCTGAGGCTACTTCCACCAGCGTTACAATTGTCAGCAGGTATGATGCAATGCCGTCAGAGTACAATGCTTATGACATAGGCATGACGATGGATTTGATGAAAGAACTCATATACAGCATGTTCTCTGAAAGATACAATGATATCGCAATGCAGGCGGATGCTCCGTTCATAAACGCTATTTCGGCAAATACCGGTCTGACGGAACTGTGCGAGGCGTTTTATTCCCAGATTACCTGCAAGGATGGCGACGCTCTCAACGCATTCAAGGCTGTCATGACTGAAGTCGAGAAGGCAAAGAGGTTCGGTTTCACCGAAGGCGAACTTGAGCGCGCTAAGGCAAAACTGCTTTCAAGGTACGAAAGGGCTGCTGAAAGCGCAGACACCAGGGAAAATGCCGACTTCGTGGATTCTTACATCAACAACTTCTTCTTCCATTATCCTTATATGGATCCTAAAGTCGAATATGAACTGGTACAGGCTATTTTGGGTCAGATCGACGTGACGATGATGACACAACTCGCATCCGAATTCATAACAGAGGACAATCTTTCCATAATATACAAGGCTCCTGAGAAAGCAGGTCTCGTACATCCTACGGCACAGGAATTCCTTGATGTCATGGCTGCCGTAAAGGCTTCTGAAATCCAGCCTAATGAGGACGTGGTAATGAATGAGCCTCTGCTTGATGCTTCGTCTTTGAAAGGTTCCAAGGTTAAAAAGACTGAAGAGGGCGTTTTCGGTACTACCGTATGGACTTTGAAAAACGGTATCCAGGTAGTCGTAAGGCCTTCGTCTGAAAACAAAGATCAGATTGTCCTCCGTCTTGAGGCCGAAGGAGGTCTGTCGCTCGTTCCTGACGAGGAAACAGGTTCGATGAATGTTTATTCCGGACTGTATGCAGGGGACCAGGGACTTTCCAAGTTCTCGGCTACCGACCTCAGGAAGGTGCTTGCCGGCAAGTCTGTCAATGTGACTCCTTTCATCGGGTCCCGCGAAGCAGGCATTACAGGTACTTCTACCAGGAAGGATTTTGAAACTGCGATGCAGCTGATGTACCTTTACTGTGTAGAACCTCGTTTCAGCCAGGATGAATATAACGCTGTTGTCAACAGGTATCTCCCGATATTTGAAAACATGGTAAACCAGCCTAATTTCAAATTGCAGAAGAGATTTACGGAACTGGCTTACGGCGAGAATCCTCGCGTGCACACCCTTTCTCCTGAACTTGTCAAGAACGGAGACCTTTCTGTGATGGAAAAGAACTACCGTATGCTTTTCAGCAATTTCAAGGGTGCGAAACTCTATATCTTCGGTGATGTTGACATTGATGCCATCAAGCCGCTTGTAGAAAAATATGCCGGTTCTCTTCCGGTAGAGAAAAAGCCGGTTGAAACAATAGAGAGGAATCTTGACATTCTTCCTGGTACTATCGAGGAGTACTATGAAGTCGATATGGAGACTCCGATGTCAACCGCCCTGCTCGTATGGAACGGAGACATGCCGTACTCTACAAAGGATATGACAGTGATGCGTTATCTCAGCAACTGCCTCGACATTCTCTATACAAAGACAATCAGGGAGGAAGAAGGCGGTACTTACGGTGTTTCTACCATAGGCGACCTGTATAAAGAGCCGAAGGAGGAATTCATTCTCCAGATTATCTGGCAGATGAATCCTGATATGACTGAAAAACTTGTCAACAAGGTGCTTGACGGTTTCAAGGACATAGCGGAGAACGGCCCTACGGAAGAGCAATATACCATGTCCAAGGAAAACTTCCTGAAGGAGATTTCCGAAGAACGTCTCAGCAATTACTGGTGGATGAACCAGACCAAGTTCATGATGGATCATGGCATCGACCAGGCTACCAACGAGGCCGAGGTGATTGAAAGCGTTACGCGTGAAGATATCCGCGACCTTGCGAAGAAGATTATTTCACAGCCTAACTTCATTGAACTTGTTATGATTCCTGCCGCTGCTGAGGCTCAGGCAGAAGCAGTTGAGGCAGAAGTCCCTCAGGCTGCATAAAACAGTCGGGCTGTTCATGTATATTGAGGCGCGGGAAGTTTCCTGCGCCTTTTTTCGTTAAAAAATAGTATCTTTGCAATTTGTTGGAAAATTGTATAAAATATTATGAGATTCAGAGAGTACAAAGGGCTTGACCCGGTGGCGATAAATAAGGAAGTTCTTGAGAAGTGGAACAGGGAAAAGTGTTTCGAGGAGTCGATGGAAGAGCGTAAGAATGCTCCGCGTTTCATCTTTTTCGAGGGGCCGCCTTCGGCAAACGGCATGCCCGGGATACATCATGTGATGGCGCGTTCCATAAAGGACGCTGTCTGCCGCTACAAGACGCAAAGCGGTTTCCGCGTGGAAAGGAGGGCCGGCTGGGATACTCACGGCCTGCCTGTCGAGTTGGGCGTAGAGAAGAAACTCGGCATTACGAAGGAAGACATAGGGAGCAGGATATCCGTCGAGGAATACAATGACACCTGCCGCAAGGAGGTGATGAAATATACCAGGGAGTGGGTTTCGCTTACGCAGAAGATAGGGTACTGGGTGGATATGGAACATCCGTACATCACATATGACAACCGCTATATTGAGACTCTCTGGTATCTGCTTAAGAAGATATATGAAAAAGGCCTTCTGTATAAAGGCTATTCGATACAGCCGTATTCTCCGGCGGCCGGTACGGGACTGAGTACGCATGAACTCAACCAGCCGGGTTGTTACAGGGATGTGAAAGACACCACCGCCGTAGTGCAGTTTGAGGTGATAAAAAACGAAAAGTCGCAGAAACTCTACGAGTGCGAGACTCTTCCGGTGTATTTCATAGCATGGACGACTACTCCGTGGACGCTCCCTTCCAATACGGCATTGTGCGTGGGGCCCGACATAGATTATGTAAGGGTCAAGTCTTTCAATCCTTACAGCGGCGAACCTGCCATATATGTAGTCGCGAAGGCTTTGGTTCCCGGACATTTCAACCCGAAAGCCGAAGGACTTCCTCTTGAAAGTTACAAGCCGGGCGACAAAGTCATTCCTTACAAGGTTCTTGAAGGGGAATTCAAAGGAGCAGAACTGGCGGGGATATCGTACAAGCAATTGATTCCGTGGGTGAATCCGGGAAACGGCGCATTCAGGGTGATATGCGGCGACTATGTAACCACGGACGAGGGCACTACGGGTATTGTACACATCGCTCCTACTTTCGGCGCCGATGACGACAGGGTGGCCAAGGCCAACGGCATTCCTCCAATGTTGATGATAGATGCAAACGGACAGAGGCAGGCCATGGTTGACCGGAAAGGGCGTTTTTACCCTGTAGAAGACCTTTCTCCTGAATTTGTCGCTTCGAATGTCGATTCGTCATACAGGGAGTTTGCGGGACGCTATGTGAAAAACGCATATGACGCTTCGCTCCCGGCAGACGCGCCTACGCTTGATGTGGATCTGTGCGTGATGCTGAAGCAGCAGGGCAAGGCTTTCAAGATAGAAAAACATGTACACAGTTATCCTCATTGCTGGCGTACAGACAAACCGGTTCTTTATTATCCTCTCGATTCATGGTTCATCAGGACTACGGCCGTGCGTGACAAGATGATAGAACTGAACAATACCATTACGTGGAAGCCCGAGGCTACAGGTTCGGGGCGTTTCGGGAAGTGGCTGGAAAACATCCAGGACTGGAATCTTTCCAGAAGCCGTTATTGGGGTACTCCTCTGCCTGTATGGCGCACCGAGGATGGCAAGGAAGAAAAATGCATAGGCTCCGTGAAGGAATTGTATGATGAAATAGAAAAGGCTGTCGAAGCCGGTTTCATGCCGTTCAATCCATTGAAGGAAAAAGGTTTCATCCCCGGGGACATGTCCGTGGACAATTACAACAGGATAGATCTCCACAGGCCTTATGTTGACAATATTTTCCTGGTTTCCGCTTCAGGAAAGAAAATGTTCCGCGAGAGCGATCTGATAGACGTGTGGTTCGATTCGGGGGCCATGCCTTATGCTCAGGAAGGGCTCAGGAATCTCGGAAAAGATTCGTTCGGCTGTACGGCCGATTTCATAGCCGAAGGCGTTGACCAGACAAGGGGGTGGTTCTATACGCTGCATGCCATACATACGATGGTGAGCGGCACGCCTGCTTTCAAGTGCGTGATTTCAAACGGCCTTGTGCTTGACAAGGAAGGAAACAAGATGAGCAAGAGGCTGGGCAATGCCGTAGATCCGTTCGCAGTGTTGGACAAGTATGGCGCCGACGCCCTCAGATGGTACATGCTTACCAACTCTCAGCCATGGGACAATCTGAAGTTCGACGAGGCTGGTGTTGACGAGGTGAGGAGGAAGTTCTTCGGGACTCTGTACAATACGTACTCTTTCTTCGCGCTGTATGCGAATGTTGACGGTTTTGACCCTTCTTCCGAAGAGATCCCGGTTTCCCGCAGGCCTGAAATCGACAGATGGATTGTGTCTCTGATGAATACCCTCATCAAGGATGTTGAAGCCTCGTATGAGGATTACGATATAACGACGGCCGGCAGGCTGATTCAGGATTTTGTGTGCGACCATCTGAGCAACTGGTATGTGCGCCTTAACAGGAAACGTTTCTGGGGCGGGGCGATGGATGACGACAAACTCGCCGCTTACCAGACTTTATATACGGTTCTTACGAATGTGGCGGTGCTTGCCGCCCCGATAGCGCCGTTCTTCATGGAAAGGCTGTATCTTGATCTGAATCCTCAGGCTAAGTCGGTACATTTCACCCTTATGCCAAAAGCGGACATATCGGTGATAGACAGGGAACTGGAGGAAAGGATGGCTTTAGCGCAGAGGGCTTCTTCGATGATTCTGGCCCTGAGGCGCAAGGTCAATATAAAGGTGCGCCAGCCGTTGGCAAAGATAGTAGTGCCGGTAATAGACCAGAAACTTCAGGAACGCTTTGAGAAGGTGAAGTCCATAGTGCTTGGCGAAGTGAATGTAAAGGATGTGGAATTCATAACCGATACAACGGGCTTGATTACCAAGAAAATAAAGCCTAATTTCAAGACTCTGGGCAAGAAATACGGCAAGCAGATGAAAGAGATTGCCGCCTTCATGGCCGGAATATCACAGCAGGAAATATCCGCAATTGAAGTTTGCGGGCTTTCGGCCCAGTCGTATATGCTTGCCTTGCCGTCGGGCAGCGTGGCTCTGGAACCGGGGGACTATGAAGTGTCTTCCGAGGATATGCCGGGGTGGCTCGTGGCTTCCGAAGGGGCGCTCACAATAGCCCTTGATATAACCATTACCGACGCTTTGCGCCGTGAAGGAACTGCAAGGGAACTTATAAACAGGATTCAGAATCTCAGAAAGGACAGCGGCTTTGAGGTTACGGACAAAATCAACGTGCTGATAGACGGCGGCGGATTTTCACAGGAAATCGCCGATTCGCTTGCTTCTTTCTCGGATTATATATGCGCACAGACGCTTGCCCTGTCCATTTCCATGTCGGACAGCATGGAGGATGCTTCCGAAGTGGAATGGGGCGAGGGTGCAATAAGGATTAAAGTTAAAAGGTCAAATACTAACAATTAAAAATTTTTACTATGGCAACTAACGAGACTAATGGGAACGCTCCTGCTCCTGAAAAGGTGAGGTACAGCGATGAAGAACTCCAGGAGTTCAAAGAAATTATCCTCGATATGCTCAAGAGTGCTCGTGAGGATTATGAGTCTCTCAGGGCTTCGGTAACTAACAGCAACGGTATAGAGGACACTTCTCCTACGTTCAAGATTATGGAAGAAGGCGCTTCTTCGCTTACGAAAGAGGAAGGAAGCCGTCTTGCGCAAAGGCAATATAAGTTCATACAGAGTCTTGAGGCGGCTCTTGTAAGGATTGAGAACAAGACATACGGAATTTGCCGTGAAACAGGCAAACTCATTCCTAAGGAACGTCTGAGGCTCGTTCCTCATGCTACGCTTTGTGTCGAGGCTAAAGAAAAAATGAACAAATAGCGCAGATGGGGGCAAAGAGTGTGTCGCGCGGAACGTGGATTACAATCCTTGTCCTGTCGCTGCTGGTCATTGACCAGGTAATAAAAGTACTGGTCAAGACGAACATGTCCATCGGGGAGAGCATAGATGTTTTCGGCAACTGGTTTAAAATCTGTTATGTCGAGAACGAGGGCATGGCTTTCGGCATGAAATTCGGCGGCGCCGTGGGAAAATACTTCCTTACTACTTTCCGGTTAGTGATAGCCGGAGCGCTGATCTGGTGGATTTCGCGGCTTGTGAAATCGGACAGGAATCCGTCCGAGGGACATCGGCCTGTACCCGTTGGTGTGCTTGTCGGCTTGTCAATGATACTTGCCGGAGCCATAGGCAATATCATCGACTGCCTGTTTTATGGCGTGATCTGGGGCGAGGCTCCGTTCATGCTCGGCAGGGTCGTCGATATGTTTTACTTCCCTATCATTGATACGACTTTTCCGGAATGGATGCCGGCGATCGGAGGAAGGCCGTTCAAGTTTTTTACGGCAATATTCAATTTCGCCGACAGTTGTGTAACGTGCGGCGCGTTGTATCTGATATTTTTCCAATACAGTTATTTCGCCGGAAGAAAATAGATAGTGTTGGTGAGGCTTGAAAAAAAGGGGCCGTGTCGTTGTGACATGCCCCTTTTGTCTTTTGTGTGGTCGGGGATTTTTAAAAATAGTATCTGAAACCTATCAAGGCTCCCATGTTTATGTCGAAGTTGACATCGTTGGTCGTATTCGTCGTGGTGATGTTGTTGCCTTTGTTCCTGTGTGATTCAAGGGCGTAGGTGAGGTCTCCGGCACTGAGTGTTATTCCGAAATGTTCGCTTGGGAGGAATTCAAAGGCGAATACCGAAAGGCTCATTGAAAATGCGGTTATCCCATAGTTCTTTCTTGTGACATCTTTGGATTCCTGTGTCTTGCTCACTCCGAATCCGAGGCTCAGGTCAAAGCCCGGCGTGTAGTAAAACCTGTCGGCAAGTCTGAGGTGGTAACTGATTCCCGGCGTGATTGTGAAAAGATGGTTGAAGTTGTACAGGTTGTCGCCGTCGAACGTGGTCCCGTTGTTCGTCCGTGCAAGGTCGTAACCCAGTTTTCCGCTTACTTCCCAGCCATCGGCAAAGAAATATCCGAACTGCGGCGCAAGGTAGAGTGAAAATGTCCTCGGGCTTTTGGTCGTTACTTCATTGTTCCCTGAATTAGTCACGCTTACGCTGCTCCCTCCGTTTATCCCGATGTTGCCGGAAATGTACATGCTCCCTTTTTCTGTTTGTGCGTATCCGGCACTTGCTGCAAGGGCCAGTACGAAGATGGTCAATAATGCCTTTTTCATGTTTTTTTATGTAAATGTATAATTGATACAAAAATAGTGTTTTGTATGTATTTTTAATATGGTTGTCTGCAAAATTACCCCCTTGTATGGGGGAAAGTGCCAAGGATTTGCCGGAATCACGGGCGCTTTCCCGGTAAAATGCCTTCCGGCAGTATGCTCCGGGCGCGGCGGCCTGCATCGTGTAACGGCATGAGGCACATCCCGGGCCACGCCCCGACTTAACTTTTGTTTATACAACATAGTGTAAATCAAGGATAAACAATATGTACTCCGAAAAATAAGTGCGGATTTCAAGGGCTTCCAGACCCCTCGGAATCCACATTTATAAAATATTATTACAATAGCAATTAACTATATATCAATATATTGCGGCATCTTTGAATTAAGTCGGGGCGTGGCCCAAAGAAGGCGTACCCGGTTATCTTCAAGGGTGTTTTTGCGGATAATCGTATTGTTTTTTTAAGAAAAATGCCAAACATCCTTTTAATTTTTTGCGTATTTACATAAAATGATTACCTTTGCAGTCCATTTCGGGAGAGGTGGTAGAGTGGTCGATTACGGCAGTCTTGAAAACTGTTGAGCTGAAAGGCTCCGGGGGTTCGAATCCCTCCCTCTCCGCAACGGTGAACGGCTGCATTCCTGAGGAATGCGGCTTTTTTTTGTGCATCCGCCGGCAATTATACTCCCTTTGTTTTCCCCGCCGCAAGTGTGCTTACACGGGGGATGTGAGTGCGCCAATCGGCCTTGTAGTGCGTTCTGGAGGGGGTAAGCGTGCCTACATGGGGGAGGTGGGCACGCCGATATTAAAAAAATGTATTTTCCATATTAATATAATGGAATAAATAGTATATTTGCGGCCTGAAAGCAAGAACGCTTTTGGAGAGATGCCGGAGTGGTCGATCGGGCCGCACTCGAAATGCGGTGAACGGGTAACTGTTCCCAGGGTTCGAATCCCTGTCTCTCCGCAACGGTGAACGGCTGCATTCCTGAGGAATGCGGCTTTTTTTTCGTACATGCGCCCGACAAGCTCGCTTGCAAGGGCGGTCTGCCCCGCAAGGGGCCGGCGGCTGCCCTACGCACATCTGCCTGAAAAAATCGGTTTTCACCAAGTCGGGATGTCCTAAAATCATTACATTTGCACAAATGTTTTAACAGAAGCAAACATGGAAGGCCTGTCGGAGATTTCGGGAATGAGCAGCCAGATGCGCGTAATCATTTCTTGTGCTATAATAGTCGCTGCGTACCTTGTGGATTTTCTTTGCTGCAAGTTGCTCGTTCCGCTAATGCGGAAAGTGGCTGAGAGGACAAGTTTCAACTGGGACAATTATCTTACCCGGGGCAATGTCCTGCACAATGTTTTCCATCTGATTCCTCCGATAACGTTTCAGGTGGCGTTGCCGTTGCTGTATCCAGGACAGACCCAGTGGACGGAGTTGCTGTCAAAAGGGCTGAGCATATATATCATAGTCATTGCCTGCCGTCTGGTGTGTGGTTTCATTACTTCGCTTTATGATATTTCCACGGAATCGGAAGCGTTGAGAAACAAGCCGATGAAGGGCGTATATCAGATGCTGAAGGTGATAGTCGTCGGCATCGGCGTCATCCTTACTATAGGCGTGCTGATAGAGAAGGATTTTACTACTCTGATTGCCGGGCTTGGTGCTTCCGCCGCCGTACTCATGCTGGTTTTCAAGGATACGATATTGGGCCTGGTCGCCGGCGTGCAGTTGTCGGCGCACGATATGTTGAGGCCGGGCGACTGGATAATGCTTGAAAAATTCGGTATCGACGGCGTGGTCGAGGAGGTTACTCTTAATACTGTCAAGGTTCGTAACTGGGACAAGACCATTACGACAATCCCTCCTTATGTGCTTGTGAGCGATTCCTTCAAAAACTGGCGCGGAATGCGTGAGAGTGATGGCCGCAGGGTCGCCCGTTCATTGCGTATAGACATGAATTCCATAAGGTTCTGCACCCCGGAGGAAATACAGCGTTTTTCAGGCATGGAATGGGCTGAAGGACTGGACATTGACCGCGAAACAGTGAACCTGAAACTTTTCAGGGTTTCTGTGGAGCACTATTTGCGCGGTCTTGCCAGTGTGAACAGAGGTATGATGTTGATGGTGAGGCAACTGGAACCTACTTCGGAAGGGCTTCCGCTGCAACTTTATTTCTTTACGGTCGAAAAGGACTGGATTCCCCACGAAAACATCGCTTCAGATGTCATTGAGCATGTCATTGCCTCGATGCCGTCCTTCGGCCTAAGGGTGTTCCAACGCCCTTCGGGGATGGATGTGAGGGGATAACATTCTATAAAAGCCGCGGTATAAAATAGCCTTGATACTAAAGCGTTTTACAATCATATTATTTGGGGATTTTTTCGGTGTTGTCGATGTCCTTATATCCATATGTGGCATACATCTGTTTTTTACTTGGATAATGTGTTAGACTTTCTATTGACCGATCATACATTTTAATGTGTTTTTCCCATGAACGCCATAGTGGTTCTGGGGACGGAGCATTACATTCAATGCACCAAACATCAAACGGGGCGTGTATAAGGCCACAGTCCTCGCACCAGTAATAAAAGGCGTGTTCTTTCCCATTGAATTTAGGATTAAATCCAAATATCATGGGTGGCGGGTTATAATTGCATTCCATACAGTATTGACAGAAACGGTCAATGGATTTAATCGCTACTATACTGTATTTGCAGTTATTACAATTCAGTGCGTACCCGCAGAACCATTGCTGCCAGTAAATATTATGATAATTTATATTAATCTTCGCCTCAAAATCAAGTTTCAGGATTTGATTTGCTTTCAACTCTCTTGATGAATTTCCTATCACTTTTATCTTTTCGCTGAATGGAAGTAAGAAGAATTCATCTGTGTACGTCTTGATAATCTGGCAATGCACAGGCAGCACATTCTCTCTTATAAGAACATAATCACAATTCTTGTCAGAACCGATTGTGACAACTTTTTTTATTCTCATACTTCAAATTTCTTAATACAAGATTTCGCAGATTTTCCAATCATTCTGTAATTTTCCAAATCGGGATTATGTCTTTACCTGTACCGGCAATATATAATGTGTCGGAAGTACTGGCCAAGGCTTTTATTTGGTATCCCATATCCATGTGCTCGTGTATAATTGCCCCGTTTTTCCATAATCTAGAACAAGATCTGCCCGTGGAATCAAATCCCAATCCTCCCACATAAACATCATCTTTGAATATCGTTACGGAATACGCCGTGCTTTTTCTGTTTTCCAATATAACTGGATTTCCGTCAATCCATAATGTTGCATAATTATTCATTACTCCGGCGATGTACATTCTCCCGCTGTCGTCGAAAATGATATCATAAAATTCACCCGAGTCAACCAATTCATGTAAATTGCCGTTTTTCCATAAGACTGCTGACGAGTTGCCTAATATGGAGCCAATATATCCGGTTACATATACATCCCCATTATATACGCATATTTTTTTCGCAGAACCTGAAGATGTAGCCAAATATTTTGGATGCCCGTTGATCCAGAGTGTCGGTTTGTCATTCATCGTACCGGCGATATACACATTACCTTCATAAACAAATACGGAATTTACCTCGTCGGCATAAATGTCTATTTTGTCCCCGTTTTTCCACAGATATCCTATGTCGTTTTCATTAATGACGGCATAAATGTCATTCCCATCGACAAATACTGAAGTGGCATTATTGAAGTTCCCTGTTTCCCCAATGCTCTGAGGAATACCGTTTTTCCATAAAGTCGGGCAATCAGTCATGGAAGTTCCTTGGGAAATACTGCCGGCAATATAGACATCATTGTCGCAGATGAAAAGCCCGTCTGCTGCACTGTACAAAGGTTTTTTGCAACCTACACTTGATAATGTCAATCCTATAAAAAGGAAATACTTGAGGCTTTTGAAAAAATCAATTTTTCTTATGTGAGGCGGTTTCATAATAAATAATTGCGTTGTAGTATTTAAAATTATCATCTCTTTAAAGTGGAGACATCTCCATTCGCTTGCCATCCACATATATTTTCATAGTACCCCAAAAAGGGTTGAATTTTGCAGTTATATCCATATCTTTATATGCATTTATTTCGAAATGAATCTCTTTCCATCTGAAATTAGTAAGATGTTTAATTATAATATGAAGATTCCCTTCTAATACATTACATGAAATAGGCATTTTCCCAATCTCTTGTCCATCAATAAATACTTTTGTGTCTGAATGATGAGGAACAGTAAAAAAACTTAGTCTCACTATTTTTCTCCTGGCGATTATGTTAATAAAACTTTCTGGCAGACTGACATTAGAAAGTGTGACGGCATCAGCGAAGAGAGGTGCAACCTCATCAACGGTATATCCTGCCCTACCGCAACCTATTTCTGTTACAAGGAATTTGTATGAGGGTGTAATCCGGGCGAATGATATGAAATCTCTTACATATAGTTTCAGCGTATTGATATTTTTCGGCAATGTCGGTATGGCGTAGGTTTGTCCGTGCAGACCGACCCCGCACCCCCATTTTGCGCCGAACTTTTCATAAGCGGTTCTGGCCGCTCCTGAACAATGTTCTCCATATACATTGCTGCCGAAAACGAATATCTCGTCAGGTCGTAGTTCGGTGATATTTTGTGGCGTAATTTGTGTCATGGCATTAATGGTTTTTTTCGCGTTCTTCCATTATTTTTACGATGTCATCGTTGTCGTGCTCTCCGGGGCGGGGACCGTTATATCTATCATCCCAATAATCACGTTCCAGCCGGTCGTTATGCACTATTCCATCGCGATATTTGACATGATTATCTTCTTCTACTCTGATGTCGCTGTCAAAATTGTCACGAAGAGAGCCGTCGTATGACGGGCCTGCGGCATAAACGAAGGCAACATCTTCGGAAATGCCGGTGAGTTGTGCCATTTGTTCAAGCCTGTCGCTTATGAAGCGCATTAATTCATTAATCCCCAGGCCGCTCATGCCTGTGCCGCCATGGATGTACATTTCCATTTTTTCTTCATATTGCCTGACATACTGGTCGTAGTACCGCTGTTGAACGGCGTCTTTCCAGTCTTCGGCAGTGACATCGGCTCTTGTTTTAATCTGGCGTTCCACTTCAAGAACCTGTATTGCAAAGTCGGGAATATTTCTCATCTGTCTTTCTGTTGTATTATTCTGAGGTATTCTCTGTTATTGCCGCATGTGCACAGGGCTAACGGTCGCTTGCATGTGGGACATATTATTACCCTGTTGGCGTCATTGATTTTATGGTCGCCTCTGTTGTCCTCTTTTTGTCGGTCAAGGATACGTTGTTTTGCCGTCTCAAACCGTTGTTTCTTTTCTTCTGCAGTAAGTGGAACATATGTCAGTTCATTCTGCCTGTCGTCAGGAGAAGGCTTGTTTGGAATTTTAGAGCCTAGATGCATAGGTTGGTTTATGTATTTTTCTACTATTTCCAATATTCTGTGCATTTTGTCAACAGCGGCATCGGTGTGTTCTTTTGCGAGATTCTCCAATGTTTTTTCTCCTCCGGGAGGCCCGAAGCCGCCAGGCTCTTTGTATTTGCTTAATTCGCTTTCAAATTCTTCAACAATTCTGCGTCCATTGTCATATTTCTCCTGGCATTCGTCTCTTTTATCTCTGGCTATTGACACTCTTGTTTCTTCCGAATCGCAACTTGGAATGTAGGTTTCCGAGTCATCGTCCCATTTTTGCGATGCAAGGCAGCTGCTGAGGCTTGATTCCGCTTCTGACAATGCTTTTTCGGCAGCCTGAAGTTCTTGTTCCAGAAGACCCAATTGGCGATTCAGTACATCGCGGACACTGGATAGATAGTTGTCCACTGATTCCAGTATTTTCAACAAGGAATCCGCTGAATACTCAAGACTGTTGTTGAGTTCGGCCAGAGATTGAGAATCACGGATATATATCTTGCCCATACATAAAAATTTATTTATTTAATGTAACTCCCGAATTCTCATATCTTTGTACTGTCTCGATAATGGGAGGCAAATATTTGTTTGCCCAATAGTTATATCTTTCGGACATTTCCGTTATCTTTTCCCGGCTGGATTTAAACTCTTCTTCAAACTCCACAAATTTTTCATCCAGCCAGTCCTCTCCCAGTTCGGTTTCATTATTTTTTAACAAATCATATATTTCTTGCAGGCGTTCTGACAGACTTATCAAATCCGTCTGCAGTTGTATCAATGACTTGGAACTTACATAAGTTTTCATATATCAGCATCTTATAATTATTGTTCTTCGTATTCTTTCAATATCTTATATATAGGATAAAGAACATCAGATTCATATTCCATAAGATCTTTGCACAGAGGCTTTATTTCATCCTTGTCCTTGTCAAATTCTTGTTTGTATTTCTGGAATTTCTCGTCTTTCCATCCTTCATATACGTCTTCCATCGCCTGTTCTGTCTTTCGCAATTGCTCTTCAAGGCTTTCTACGGTGTCGGCAAGTTCGTCGCAGAACTTTTTAACAGACTCGGAGTCATTAATGGCTGCTTTTCCCATTTCATTTATTATTTATAAGGTTTGAATTTAATTGTAACATTCCTGTTGTTGTCACGGAAGTAGGCCCTGTAAACAGAACTCTTCCTGCTGAAATCAAACAGTTTATTTGCAATGGACGATCCCATGATCTTGTTTGAGTCTCCTTCATTCATTTGAAGTGCTATCCTGTATGAGAAATATGACAATGGATTGCCTATCCTGTACAGGTTGTCATAGTTATCGCATTGCAGTATGGTAAATACCCCTACGCTCGGGCCGTTTCTTAATATGTAATCAAGAAGGGTTCCGCATTCTGAGACATCGTCTCCTCTTCGTCCTCCTCTGTCAAACATTCTTGCCAATTGGAATGCGAATATCGTCAGATAGATGTGATTCTGAGGAAGGTTCTCATCCTGCCGGCGTAAGTCGATTTCCTGCCTTATGGACTCCAGGGATTCTTGTACATCGGCAAGGTTGCAGGAGGCACGGGATTTAAATGGTATGTAGGACAATATTGTATGTAAATCTTTTTTGACACTGTCGTCATTACGCATGAAATCCAGAACGTGGTATGTCGCTGCATTGTCTATGTATGCGTTAGTTGTCGAGCACATGGCATAAAATGCAATTCGTTGGGCGATATGCGGTTCTCCTCCCATAATTAAAATATTGTTTGAAGATTCTTTTCGCAGAACGGCATTGACATCGGTTTCGCTGATTGCAATGGATTCTCCAAAATAGGCGGCGGCTTCTTTAGGGAATTCGCACGGCATGTCATAGTCGTTGATCTTTCTCCGTTTGGTAAAATCCGGTAAATCATTTCCTCTGAAAACGCGTAAATCGAAATGTTTCTCGGATTTCTGTGTCTTTTCGAATAGGGTCATGCGTTGTAGCAGATTGTCGATGTCTCGTTTTGTTACTAAGAAACCTCGTACTCTGGCATTGTCATAAGGAGAGCCTGATTTTGAGTTGTAAATGCATTCTCCAGTCTGTAGCAAAGGCATTTTCATAGTCCCTTGCAGTGATATAAGGGCAGAAAAATCAGCCGGTGAACTTTCGAATACAACCCTGTTTGCAATGAGATCTTTCGGCAGAATGGAAGAGGACGGCAGTTTTTGTGTGGCCAGAAT
This sequence comes from Candidatus Merdivivens pullicola, assembly GCA_017694945.1. GTDB lineage: Bacteria > Bacteroidota > Bacteroidia > Bacteroidales > UBA932 > Merdivivens > Merdivivens pullicola. The sequence goes on from JADIMA010000032.1 coordinate 29,511, forward strand.
AAGATTGATGCCGAATTTGCGGAACTCCTGTATGATTGTATGTATTTTTGTATTTGCCTCCCGGCTTATGGCATCATTCTCTATTTCGAAGAATTTTTGGAATTCATCTATTATGACTAACAGGCGCGGCATATATATGTCCGGCCTCTTTGCTTTCAGGTCAACAATGCTGCTGACATCATTTTCCCGGCAGATGTCTTGTCTTCTTGAGCCTTCTTCATACAGTTCTTTCAATACGCTAAGTCCGAATTCACGTTCTGCTTCAGGGGCGATTACTCTTGCGTGAGGTAAGTTCCCGATGGCGTATGCGTTAAATTCGACTCCGGAGAAGTCGATAAGGTACATGTTTAATTCTTCCGGTGAGTAATTTATCGCTGCATTGCATATCAAAGTGTGAAGAAATACGCTTTTCCCGGAGCCTGGAATACCTATGACTATGGCCGAATTTTGTCCGCTTTCCTGAGTTATTCTTAAACTGTGTATTCGTTTGTCCGCAGACACGCCAAACGGGATTTCAATGAATTTGGCGCTTTTCCTGTTCCACCATTCGGATTCAGGCGCAAGATAGTCGGCAAACAATATTGATTCTTCTTTCCTGACTTCTATACCAGAGTTTACATATTGTACTATTTCATGCAGGCAATTATCCGGAAGAGTTTCAAAATGAATATTATTTGTCGTATTCCCTGTCAAATCCAGAACGGCGCAGTCTGACTTTTCCAATTCAACCATACGCATATTGTTATATGCTTTTTGTGTTTCTTCCGAATATTTTATCCTGTCTTCGTTAAGTAAAAGGATGACATTGACTCCAGCCCTTACGCCATTTTTCATGATTAATTTCAAATGATGTAAGGATTCCCCGTCTATTCCTGCCGGGAAGTCTTCGATGATAATGATGTGATACGGTTCTTTGTTCTCTTTATTTTGATTGTAGTCAGCCAAAGATTTGATCGGCCCCAGCAGCAGGTTTTGGATTATGTCCCCTATCCGGTTTTCTATTTCTATAAAATATTTACGAATCTCTTCCGGGCGGACTAATATCTGATAAATGTTTTTGCTGAAAAACTTGAAGATATCTGATGTTCCGTCCATTTCGAATGAGTCCACAGTGGTGAATGTGAGGTTGCCGGGTGCGGTTGCTGCCATAAGTCGCCCCACCATTGTATTGACGACATCCAAGGCTTCCGGCTTGGTATTGTCATTGTAGCGGATTACGACATTCTGGACATTAAGCAGGTTTATGAAGTGCCGTTCTCTGACAATGAAGGATGTATCCTTGAAGTTTAAGGTGGTTAATTTATTCCCTAACAGTACCGTTGAGGCCGGCATGCTTCCGTTATTCCGTATCTTCCTCCATATTGAAGATTTTGCATCCGATGTCTCATAGTATCTGTCAAATATTTCGGAATAATAATTCTCATTATCAATATATGCGTCTTTGACATTTCCGATTAACAGCCGCGATGATGTGCCTTTCAGCCTTTTTGTTATTGTGTTCAGTATATTGCTTGATTTCTCATACTCTTGCAAGTAATATATTTTTTCAAGTTCCGTTGACTTGAATACTTTGGTATGAGGGATGTTTTGGCCAGTGCCGGGTAAGAATGACAAAATATGATTAATTTCTGTTACAATGTCATTGTCATTTTCTTGCGGCACTTTATCCGGGACTTTTATTGCCGGCTCTTTGGATTCCTCGTCATTTTTAAAATAATCCAGCCATTCCACATCCGTGTCTCCTATTCGGATCTTGTCTTGTTCGGATATTTTTATGGTTTGGTGATGAATGAGTCTTTTTCCAATATAAGTTCCATTCTTGGAATCGTCAGTAACCATGTAATTTCCATTGTCGTCCAGTTGTATCTGCAAATGATGGCGTGAAACTTTCTGGTCGTTTTCAATTATTATGTCATTGTCGGGATATCTCCCTATCTTTATGATTTTCATAATCATTTTGTTTTATATCAAATTTCTAGCAATCCACCAAAATATGAATAGAACGACATATGTGATGAGTGTTATTCTGTGATAACAGACTCTCCGCAACTTTTCTAAACGCTTTTGAGGGTCGAACCATGTGACGATGATTAACATTATGCAATATGGAACGGAAAGGAGCATAAAAGGGTTATACCTCATGGCTTCCTTGAATTCCAAATGCAGTAAGTGGTATATTGCCCTCTGTGAACCGCAAGAAGGGCATTCTAAACCAGTCAGGGCATAGAATGGACATTTGGGCAGCCATCTCGTTTCATCGGGATCGAAGAAGAAAAGAATAACTGCCGCAAATGCCATTGCTATATATAAACCCCAGTACTTCAAATATTAAATGTATGCAAACGACATCCCTAAAATCACATAATAGATAAATACGAATATCGCCCATGCGAGTCCGAGGCCGAAAGCCCACCAGAACCAATTCCTTGCTTTTTTTGCAGCCTCAAGTGCCTGTTCATATTGTCCGCTTGCCCATAGCCCGTCAACTTTCGACTCATATACAATTGATGCGATTCCGAATGGCAGGCAACACAAAACAGTTGCAAGGATAGACCATACCAGAAAACTTTTCGGTTTCTGGTATGGCTGTGGTTGTATGGGCGGTTGAGGTCGTTCGGGAGTGTTTGGAAAACCTGCCGGTGCGTCTTTGGAGAAATAGTTTAACCACGGTAAGGTGCTGTTTCCGATTCTTATAATATCGGATTCATTTAGCATGATTTCTCCGCTTCTTTTTATTCCGTTTACATATGTCCCGTTTAATGAATTGAGATCAATGGCCCTGTATGTGCCATTGTCTTCTTTTATTATTTGGCAATGGATTCTTGATACGTTAGGGTCGTTAATGATGACATCATTGCCGGATGCTCTTCCTATTTTAACAACTTGCATAATCTTGTCTGCCTTTATTTAGATAATAATTTTGTGCTGCCCTTTATGACTAATATTTTGTCGATAAGATATTTGGCCGACTCTGCGTCATACAACAGATGTATTTCTTTTTCAGTGTTGTCGCTGTATGTGGCGCTTTCATATTGCTGATAAACAGGATATACTATGGTTTCTAGCCCTGTCCCTATGACGGGCTCTCCGAGTTCAATCTGCATGAGATTGCCTTTCAGGCGTTTAAGATATTGTTCGGCAGTGCGTGTGCGTATGGTTTCTTTGTCTGCTACAACATTGGATACTTCTATAACCGATGATGTTTTGTCAGCAAACATCCCCTCAAGTGCTGTCCTGAGAGAGTCGCTGCGGTCGTTGACATAGTTTGTAAGTCCGGCGACATAATCATTGATTAACTGCTCCTGCTTAATGTATTTTTCTATTCTTTCGGCAACGGTCTCTGGTTTATGCAGTGTTATTTCCTTGAAATCCACGTTAGTGATACTTCCTGAAGTAAAGTCGTCGTTTATGGTTATTTCAAATACCGGTTTAAGAATGCGGTATGCTTCTATCGGTTCGAGGTACAGGGTCTTGTCTCCTGTCATGAATTCTTCGGGATTCATGTCTATGCGTATTTCAGGAACATTCGTTACTATGAATTTCTGTCCTTGCGGTGTCTCAACGCTAATATTGCCATCCAATGTTTTGACTGAAACAGGATTGTATTTTGCAAATGTTTCGTTGACGGTCTCTGTGGCATACCAGTTCTCAATCAGTTCTTTTGCGGTTTGTCCCATCTGCTGCTTTTCTTTTGTCAGATATGGGATTTCATAAGTGGAAATGTTGGCTATGGTTGGTTTGTAGGTTGTGTCTTTTCCCTGACCGCTACATTTCCATGTTACAATCCATTCTATTTCTACATGATATCTTGCACGGCTATGCAGTGTGTCGTCTTTGACAGATGCCACGCCTACTTCATTTTCTGTGGTGTAGATGTAACCTTTTATTTTACCGTTTTTTGTCGTATCTTCTTCTGTGTATGATATTCCGATATTGTGGACATATACATCATTAGTAGTAATGTTTTTATTGGCGGATTTAGTCATAGTTGAATATATAGTACTGAACAGTTTCAAGTCAATGGTATCAGTATCATCAGAGCCTAAAAAAGACTTGCTTTTGGAATATTCAATGAAGAACTGCTGCCATAATTTGTAACATCTTTGGTTGGAACGGAAATCCTTAGGTTTAATTTTTGTGTCTTTGGTCTCAAGCCCATCTTTGATTGTATTGAAAAATTCTTCCTGCTTGTCCAGGACGGCTGCTCGTTTAGCATCTTGAGCAAAACTTGTTGTTGCAAAAGCCATCGTAAGTACGATGAGAGTTAATAATGTCTTTTTCATGGTAATGTTATTTTAAGAATTAATGTATGTTATTTATCAAGTACTAATCTGAATCCTATGTCTTCTTGTGGGGAATCGTATGCGTTTCTGTAAAAAACAGTCAATTCCTCTTCGTCAAAACTGTAATAACTTCCGCCTCTGATAACTACCAGATCTCCGTCATGTCCGTTTGAGTTCACAGGATTGTATCTGCTTCCTGTATAATAAAAACTTTCATCATAATAGTCTCTGCACCATTCGGCCACATTGCCGCTCATCTGATATATTCCGAGTTCATTGACTGATGGCTCGTAATATATTTCGGTCGGATTGTCTCTGTCGTACCACAGTTTGTCAGTGTCTGCCGTGCCGGAATATGAATATCCTCTGCTGGATTGGCCTCCGCGTGCTGCGTATTCCCACTGTGCTTCTGTAGGTAGGGCGAAATGCTTCCTTGTCTTTCTGTTTAACATTTCAATGAAACGTTTTGCCTCCTCTATGCTTACGTTTTCGACGGGGTAATTGTCAGCGTCAGGAGTTGCGTATAAAGACGGATCATATCCCATAATGCTTTTGAAGAATTTCCTGCTTACTTCAAATTGTCCGATATAATATCCGTCCAGTGTGACTTCGTGAGTGGGACAGTCATTGTCGGAGTTGTCGTTCCCCATTTCAAATGTCCCTCCTTCTACATATATCATAGGGTACATTCCTGTCCCGGTAAAATCGATTGTTTCTATTGGATCGGTTGTTCCCATGGAATTGGTTGTTTTTACATTCTCACCGTTCTTCCCGAGAATCAGGAAAACTGTTATGGCTGCTACTACTATGAGTGTGGAAATTATACTTACCGGTATTACCCATTTTTTGGACTTTGCGCCGATTGTTTCATCAATTAAAACTGAAGGACGTATGTTCCGCAGGTCGGCCATGAAATCGTCAATTGTCTGATGGCGGTTTTCCGATTTTAACTGCATTGCCTTCAATATAGTCCTATTGGCTTCTTCCGGGATGTCTTTTACTAATTTTTTAGGTTCAGGCATTTTGTCAATAAGCCTTGCCGTCGCTTCAAGAGGTGCCTGTCCGGTAAGAGTGAAATAGAATGTCGCACCTAAAGCGTATATGTCCGTATAAGAACCTTTTCTGCTCTTTGAAGCATATTGTTCCGGCGGGGCATAGCCGTTGGTGAACATTGATGTGTGGATTTGGGTTTTGTCTTCCTCGAATTCCCGTGCCGAGCCGAAATCTATCAGAATGGCTTTATAATTGGCAGTCAGCATTATATTGTCGGGCTTTATGTCTCTGTGAAGGATATGCCTTTTATGTATGTAATCAACGGCATCGGCTATTTGTGCAATATAATTGACTGCTTCCGTGTATGGAAGTCTGCCTCTGTTTTCGACTGCTTTCTGAAGACTTTCTCCTTTGATATACTCCATTACCATGTATGAAGTATTGTTCTCGGCAAATACATCGATTACTTCTACTATGTTAGGATGACTCAGTTCTGCCAGAATACGGGCTTCTTTTTCAAAAGACTCCCTGTATTTATAATAATATTCATTACTTATGGTTTGTGGATATATATTATAGGATACAGTGTCCCTTGCGCATTTTCCCGAAGGAAAATACTCCTTTATGCAGACAATCCGGTTAAGGCCGTTCTGGATTGCCATATAGGTTATTCCAAAGCCGCCTATTCCTATCCTGCCTCGTATTATGTATTTACCGTTGCACAGGAGAGTGCCTTCCGGCAATATGTATATTTCGCCTTCTTTCACAACAGTTGTCTTGTTTTGTTTGTTTCGTAGTCAAGTATTGCCTTTCTGAACTCTTCGCAACACTGATATCTGCATACGGGTTCTTTTTCAAGAGCCTTATTTACTATCGACTGGAGATCATGATTGATAAAAGGATAGTAGGATCTCATCTCCGGGGTGGGGCTGTATTTTATTTTATACCGTATCTCGTCTCTGGCCTCTTTGGGATTTGGGTTGTTTGAGTAAAATGGAAGATGGGCGGTAAGCATTTCAAATAACAGGATTCCCAGTGCGAATACATCCGTATATACTCCGCAATGCCCCATCGCGGATTGCTCCGGAGCCATATAAGCGGTAGTTCCATATCCCGTACTCGTTGAAGAATTATTGAGTTTAGAAGCAATGCCCAAATCAATCAGTTTGATGTCTCCATTCTGAGTGAGCATGATGTTGC
>JADIMA010000033.1 GCA_017694945.1 Candidatus Merdivivens pullicola
GTCTTTAAACATAACGGTCTGATTTTGACCGCAAAGTTAAATTCAAGTCTCGGGAATCTATAATTGCCTATAACAAATTGAATTTCAATAATTTCAAAGAACTTCTATGATTTTTTAGTGGACACTAATGAATTTTCATATATCCTGTAAACAGGGAAACACAAGCCGTTCGCAGATATCCCGGGCATCTTGTTCCTTGAGACTTCGAAGCGTAAAGACGGTGCCGTTCGTGGAGAGGGTGAGGCTCACCCGGTGAGTGTATGGAGTAAATGGGTTTGCTTTAAGACGGACTACCTCGACATTGCAGTATTTGACATAATTCCTGATATCCGCAAACTTGCCGTTGTGAATCTCGATATAGTCCTCCTTCAGCGTGATCCGGCTCCGGCGGACGGCCATGCTTCCCTTGGCAACGGATATCACCAGCCAGGCAGCAGGCAGTAAAAGCCAACCATACAGATCAAAACAGGCCAAAGCGGCCGCAGCCGCCAAGGAAAGCAATATGTCTATCCGCAAGACATGCCACATCAGGCCGTACCCCGACCGGGCTGTAAGGATTTCCGCAGAAGAACCATAGCCCTTCCCAAGCCACCAGTCAAGAAAATCATCCGCCGAATCCGAACCATAAACCTTTATGTCCGCCCCTTTTTTCTCATCGGTCGCATTGACAGCCTGCCGCAATATGACCGTGCTGCCATGCAACCGCCGCTCCAGGAAATTGCGTTTAACATAGACCGTGCATACCTTATCGTACAAAAACCTGATGCTGCGGCGGGATATGAGGCCGCTCTCAAAAGTCAGATAGCCACGAGCCATCTGAACTTGCATGTTTGCATAACGCAGAAAGACCTTGCCTATCCACAGCAGCATTACGAAAAAGTACAGAGCCAAAGCAACGGCCACATAGTCCGAAGGCTGGGGCGACAACGTTTCTGCCTGCGTATCCACATAGTTTATAATATGCTCCAGCGTATGGTAGTCTATGCTGGAAACCGTATTATAGACAACAGACAAAGCAGCAAAGAGTACAGCCATGCCTTGAAGATGGTTTTGGCAGAACGCCCCTTTGATCAAATTGGAATTGCTGAAGTTCAACCTGACAGCCTGCTCCTCCACTCCGGCAGCCGCAACGACATCCGCAACCGCTTCCTGCATTTCCACACGTTCCATCAGAGTCTTCCAGTCCCGGTCATCCAGTATGAGTTCTATCTCAGCCGACTTGGACGCAAGTGTATCGAACAGGACACCCCGCAGTTCGAGAACACGGTAAATGAAGCCTTGCTTAGTCCGCATCGACTGTACCTTGTCCAACGGTATACTGGTCGTTTCCTTGCCGAAGAACCCGTGAATGAAAATCAATTTACCGCCTTCAATATAATATTTCTTGAAATACCAGCTGATGAAAGCCGTCAACGCCGCCAGCACCAGATATCCGGCACATAGCAGGAACAGTATCCGCATATTGTCATAAAAAGTATGCTGGTCATCAGTATCGATAAGTTTCAGAACAATCAAAAACACGAAAATACCGGCATACTCCCGCAGCCCCTTGACAATCATGACCCATAAAGCACTCCCGCTCATCCGCCTCGGAACGGAAAAATCACTTGCTTTCATTACTGCCCATCTCAATTAGAAGCGACTTTATCTCTTCCGCCTTCTCCCTTGTCAGTCCGGGTATGACGGTCTCTGCCAGTATCTGGGCCCCGTTGACAATAGTTACGGCATACAGTCCGAACATCTTCGTGACGGGATTCTGCCGGATGCTCACTTGCTGTACCTTGCAGAAGGGAACCGTAACCGTCTTCGGGAAGATAATTCCTGAACGGTAGGTAATGTCGTGTTCACGGACGGCATAGCCCTTATAGGAATATGCCTTGGGCAGAAGCATGAGATTGACGAGAGCCGCCGTGAACATGGCCGCCTCCGCACATATTACAATCAGTCTCCTACCGACAAACTCATCGACAAAAAAAAGGCATATCGGCAAAAGCATCAGGCCGAACCATGACAGTGCAGTCATGACCGCCTGCGCTTTGAGATAACTTTTTTCCAGTGGCGCATAGGAAAGATCCTCCACTCTGTCAATATCATCCAAATTCCACTGCCTGTTAGTCATATCGGTTCCGCTGTTAAAATTCATCACATTGCACAAGGCAAAGATACTCAAAATTAAGACTGATTGTATTCGTAACAATCTTTTACAGATGGTCTCCATTACAAGAGGCTCCGGGGACGAAAAATATGACACAGATTGTGCCGGCGATGCCTGCGGAAGCGACAATGAGACGTAATACAGACGATTCAAGGAAGAAGATGCAGGAAACCGCGACCACGGAAAGCATCAGAATGACAATCATCGTTTTTCCTTTGGCCGTGACCCCGCCGCGCTCCCTGTAACGTTTCAGGTAAGGGCCGAACAGCCCGGAAGACTCAAGACGGGCATGGAGCAAAGGCGAACTGCGGACGAAAAGCCACGAAGCGAGCAACAGAAAAGGCGTTGTCGGCAGCCCGGGCAGTACGACTCCCGCCAAGGCAAGAATGGTGCAGACCGTCCCGCACCCGATATATAGTACCTTACGCACACCTTTGCCTGACATAATACTGGAATCCTACTCAAAGAACGGAGCCACGTATTCCGAAGACTTGTTTTCCACGATTATCCTGTTCATGTTGTAGGCAATCGTAACTTCTTTTGCATCCTCGTCCATCGTAAAGTCGTCCATTCCCTGATTCAAAGGTATGAACGGAGGAATGACAGCATCTATGTAACCCGCCGCGGACGGGGTATTTGCAGCCTCCACCTCGCATACCGGCAAACGGATGCCCAGATCCGCAACGCGCCTGCCCTCGGCAAAGAATATCTCCTGCCGCATCAGATAAAGCAGTTCAAGCGTCTCATCTATGCCGGAAACACCGTTTATCATCTCTTCCGTTACCGAAGTCCCTGAAATGTACGGTATGGAAATAAGAGCCGGCTTGCGGCGGTCGAGCACAAGCCCTTCACGGAACGGTTCTCCATCGGAGGCGGCCACCCTGTACTCCGGACTGTCCGGATAATGCTTGTATCCGCCATTAAAGCGATCCTCCAACTGGTCATTGATTCCATCCTGTATCGGACGCGACTTCACTAAAACAAGCAGTTGCCGCATATAATCCTTTGCCCCAGCCTCGTCCATGGCAGCCAGACTCGCCTCCGCAAGAATCAGATAGTTTTCTTCCGCCTTGGCTATATTGATGGGGCGCTGCTCGGTAGCGGAGAGCTGGAAATATTTGGGATCGAGAAAATCAAGGCGCGGAAGAGGCTGGAACCACGTACCCCACACGGCCTCCTGGATAGGATTGTTTACGCCATTGTCCCCGTCAAACTCTACCTGACGGACGAAATCCGGCGAAAGCCCCAAAGACACGCTTGCTTCGGCTGAAGCGTTTTCCCTGTCGCCCAAACGGTAATACACCCTGGCTTTCAACGTATGCACAAAGGCTTTTTCTTCATCAGTATCAGCATATTCCAATGTCTTGTCCAATACTTCCAAAGCCGTATGAAGATGCTCTCCCCAGGTCTTTATCTCCCCGCCTTCCGTATCCGGAAGTCCACGGAAATACTCGCCCCCGAGAATAAAGGAAAATGCCTTGATATAATAAAGATTGAACAAATCGCCGCGCGAAGTGGCAGGATCAGCGTCTGCGACAGGGCCTATGCCGTAATCGGCGGTTTCCCGCATCATTCCGACATATCTCTGCAAATCCGTCACATCCGCATCCGTATAAAGGATACGCGGTATGTCGAATACCTGGCTGCTCCGGGAATAATTATTGAAATAATTGTCGGAAAGTATTTCCATCAGCATGCAATAATTGCCCATGGCCTCGGCGAAAGAACGGTTCGCTCCGTTCACCCATGCCTGCATCGCATTGTCCGACTCCAAAAACGTATCATCGCTGACATTAGGGTTTACAATACCGTCAGGGAGCAGCAGGTCGCACGAGTTCAGAGGCAGGAAGAAAAATGCAGACAGCAGTATGTATTTCAGGGTTTTCATATTCTCATATCGTTAAAATACTATTCTGACAGTAAATATATACTGGCGCGGAGTGGAATAGGTCGAATAGTTGATTCCACCCGTAGTCACGGCACCCTGCGACAGACCTCCGGACAAAGTGGCTTCCGGATCGACCGATGAAGCCGTGAATGCAAACGGATTATAGACATTGAATCCTACGATGATTTTTTCCAGCAACTTACGCGGATTGAACGCATAACTGATACCGATATTGCGAATTTTCAGAAAATCGGCTTTTTCGACAAAAAAGTTTGTAAAATCAAGCCATGCCTGGGACTGAGATACCCCTTCAAGGGCCTGTTGCGGGATACTGTCGTCTTTCAATCCTTTAGAAAAGCGGAACTGACGGTCGAACGAGTGGACATAGGAACCGGCCTGATAATCCCCGCTCATGAAAAATGACAGATTCTTGTAATCGACGTTAAGCGAAAAATT
>JADIMA010000034.1 GCA_017694945.1 Candidatus Merdivivens pullicola
GAAAGACGGACATACCGTAAGCGACTCAAAACACATCGATTTCTATAGGAAACAAGTACGTATCGCATTACGCAACTGCGGTTTCATAGATCCCGAGAACATAGACGAATACATCGCCAGAGACGGCTACAGGGCCCTGGCGGAAGCCCTTTCCGGACAACGGAGCCGAAAGGACATCATAGACGAAATCAAGAAATCCGGACTTCGAGGACGAGGCGGCGGAGGCTTCCCTACAGGACTGAAGTGGGAACTCACAGCCAAAGAAAAATCCGACATAAAATACGTCGTCTGCAATGCCGACGAAGGCGACCCGGGGGCATTCATGGATCGCTCCATCATGGAAGGCGACCCGAACTCCATCATCGAGGCAATGACCATTTGCGGCTACGCAATCGAAGCGAGCAAGGGACTTGTATATATACGCGCCGAATATCCCCTTGCCATACAAAGGCTGAGGATAGCCATCGCACAAGCCGAAGAATACGGCCTGCTGGGAAAGAACATCCTCGGAAGCGGATTCGACTTCGACATAGAAATCCGTTATGGTGCAGGAGCATTCGTCTGCGGAGAGGAGACCGCGCTCATACACTCCATGGAAGGAAAACGCGGAGAGCCTACACTCAAACCGCCTTTCCCGGCACAGTCGGGATATAAAGGGAAACCTACCAACGTAAACAATGTCGAAACCCTCGCCAACGTACCTATCATCCTGCAAAAGGGGGCGGACTGGTTCGCCGGCATAGGAACCGAAAAATCCAAGGGAACGAAAGTTTTCGCGCTCGCCGGTAAAATCAACAATGTCGGCCTCATTGAAGTCCCCATGGGTACAACCCTCAGAGAAGTCATCTACGACATTGGCGGAGGCATCAAGAACGGGAAAAAGTTCAAAGCCGTACAGACCGGGGGCCCGTCCGGAGGCTGCCTCACGGAAAAACACCTCGACACTCCTATCGATTTCGACAACCTGATTGCAGCCGGCTCGATGATGGGCTCCGGCGGCATGATTGTCATGGACGAAGACGACTGCATGGTATCGGTAGCACGGTTCTACCTCGACTTTACCGTAGAAGAGTCTTGCGGGAAATGCGTCCCTTGCCGCATCGGCAACAAGAGGATGCTTGAAATCCTGAACAAGATAACCGAAGGCAAAGGGACGATGGACGACCTCAAGATGCTTGAAACCCTGGGACGCACCATCAAGGACACCGCGCTCTGCGGCCTGGGACAGACCTCGCCAAACCCCGTGCTCTCAACTCTGGAAAACTTCTATCCGGAATACGTAGCACATGTCAAGAAAAAGGAATGCCCTGCCAAGCAGTGCAAGGCCCTCCTCACATACGCAATCAACCCTACCAAGTGCATGGGTTGCAACCTTTGTGCGAAACACTGTCCTGCCGAAGCGATTATCGGCACTACACGCAAGCCGCACATCATCATACCTGAAAAATGTATCCGTTGCGGCATGTGCCTGTCACGGTGCAAATTCGATGCTATTGTAGTATGTTAAAACCGGAAAATATGGAAGAGAACAAGATAAATCTGATTATAGACCGCCACAACCTCACGGTTCCGGAAGGGACAACAATACTTGAAGCGGCCAAACTCGTCGGGATCGACATACCGACACTTTGCCACATAGACCTCAAGGGCACGTGCGTAAAGAACGCTCCGGCATCATGCAGGATATGCGTCGTAGAGGTGCAGGGCAGACGCAACCTCGCCCCGGCATGCTCCACAAAATGCACTGAAGGCATGGTAGTAAAGACAAGTACGCTCAGGGTGATGAACGCCCGCAAGATTGTCACCGAACTCATACTTTCCGACCACCCAAATGAATGCCTCACCTGCCCTAAATCCGGAGACTGCGAACTCCAGAACCTCGCATTGAGGTTCAACATCCGCGAAATGCCGTTCAACGGAGGAGAACTGTCATTAAGAAAACGCGAGACCACGGCATCCATAGTCCGCAATATGGACAAGTGCATATTCTGCCGCCGCTGCGAAAGCGTATGTAACGAAGTCCAGACAGTCGGAGCGCTCGGAGCGATAAGAAGAGGCTTCAACACCACAATAGCCCCGGCGTTCGACAAGATGATGACCGAAAGCGAATGCACATACTGCGGACAATGCGTAGCCGTCTGCCCGGTAGGCGCGCTCACCGAAAGGGACCACACCAACAAACTCCTTGAGGATCTGAGCGACCCGGACAAGACCGTAATCGTCCAGACCGCACCGGCGGTAAGAGCCGCGCTCGGAGAAGAATTCGGAATGGCCCCGGGAACAATCGTCACGGGAAAAATGGTTACAGCCCTTCGCGAAATCGGATTCGACTACGTTTTCGACACCGATTTTGCCGCCGACCTGACAATCATGGAAGAAGGCTCGGAAATCATGGAAAGGCTTGAAAACCACCTGAACGGCGACAAGAGCATGAAACTTCCGATACTGACTTCATGCTGCCCGGCATGGGTGAACTTTTTCGAACACTATTTTCCCGACATGCTTGACATACCTTCCACAGCAAGGTCGCCTCAACAGATGTTCGGCTCCATAGCAAAAACCTACTGGGCTGAGAAGATGGGAATCCCACGTGAAAAACTCGTAGTCGTATCTATAATGCCTTGCCTTGCGAAAAAATACGAGTGCGACCGCCCGGAATTCAAGACAAATGGAAATCCGGATGTGGACTATTCGTTGTCAACCAGAGAAATAGCCCGCCTTATAAAGAGATCCAACATCAATCTTGCCAGCCTTCCGGACAGCGACTTCGACATGCCTCTCGGAGCATCGACAGGAGCAGGAGTAATCTTCGGCGCAAGCGGCGGAGTAATGGAAGCCGCATTGAGGTCGGTTTATGAACTCCACACGGGCAAGAAACTTGAAAAACTCGAATTCGAAAGCGTCAGAGGCAGCGAAGGCCTGAGAAAGGCCACGGTTGACATTGACGGCTTCCCTCTTAAAGTCGGGATCGCCCACGGCCTCGGCAATGCAAGGAAACTCCTCAACGAAATACGCGCCGGTCACAGCGACTTCCATGTAATCGAAATCATGGCCTGCCCCGGAGGATGCATCGGAGGAGGCGGACAGCCTATCCACCACGGAGACTCGTCCATCCTGAAAGCCCGCACCGAGGCGATATACCGTGAAGACTGCGGAAAAGAACGGCGCAAGTCGCACGAAAACCCTTATATCGTACAACTTTACGAAGAATATCTGGGGAAACCTCTGAGCGAAAAGGCACACGCACTATTGCACACGCACTATTTTAACAAACAGATTTAATCTATTATGGCAGAAATAAGACTTGCATGCAACATAGTCTCACAGACAGAGGCTATCTGCGACAAATACAATAACGACCCGGGGGAACTCATAAACATCCTTCACGAAGCACAGTCGCTCCAGGGATACATTCCCGAGGAAATGCAGAGAATCATTGCATCCAAACTCGACATCCCGGCATCACGTGTTTACGGCGTAGTCACATTCTACACGTTTTTCACGATGACACCGAAAGGCCGCCATCCGATTTCCGTATGCATGGGAACTGCCTGCTATGTCAGGGGGGCCGAGAAGATTCTTGACGAACTGAAACGCCGTCTGGGCATAGACGTGGGCGAAACCACCCCGGACGGAAAATTCTCCCTTGACTGCCTCCGCTGCGTAGGCGCCTGCGGACTTGCCCCTGTCATAATGATAGGCGAAAAGGTTTATGGAAGGCTTCAGGCGGCCGACATCAAAAACATACTGGACGAACTTGAATGACGGAACGGGAAAGCCCGGAATGCTTCCAATGAGCGGTGGCCGAAGGCTGCCGCTCATTTCATATAGCCCGTTTTGAAATTAGAAATTATTTGATTATCTTTGTGGTATGTACCTGTAAACTACTACAAGACCATGAAACCGGGAGCCACAATCACCGCAATGTTTCTTGCATTGTGCTACCACGGAGTATCGGCACAGACACCTCTGGACTCTATCCGATCCGCCTTTGAGGGACAAATGGACGAGACTGTTGAAGAGTTCCGTGAATACAGCCGCTCGGCAATGGACGAATACAATGCCTATGTCCGCCAGGCGGCGAAAGACTTTGCCGAATACACGCAGTCCATACAGTCCGTATGGGGAGACGAGGGGACTGCACTGGACACGCCCACCGAATGGGTCGAATATTCGGACGATTTCAGAAGCCGCTCCATAGTTGATTTCGACAGCGGCGACATCATTGTCGAAGTCATGCTTGCCGACGACGCCGGCATGTCCGACAGCCTGCTGGAAGAAACCGTCAGGCGCATGCTGGAAAGCAGAGGCAGCACCTGCCCTTACAACTCTTCGGTCGATGTCTCCGAGCCGCTTACCGACAAACCGGTACTCGAGGGGCTGATAGACCTTTCACGATTCGACATCGCCCCGTCAGGCTCCGGCGAAAAAGCCGCCCCGGCAAAACCCAAGACGCCGCCGATGCCTGCCGTAAAAGGAAAGAAACTGCCGGAAAAAGAGACCTCAAGAAAGGAAAAACCGGCTGACGGGAAGCCTACGATGGCCGAAAGGACGCTTGCCGGAGAAAACAAAGACAAACAGCCTGAAATCGGAAACGCCGCGATTGCGGAAGCCGTCGTGAGGCAAAGCACAAAGACATACAAGACTTATGTAAAGGACGGGGAGAAAAAGACGGCAGTGAGAATCAACCTCTCTCTCGTAACCGACAACCTGTCGAAAAATGCCGCCCTGTACAAAGATCTGATTGCCGAATTTTCAGAAAAATTCGGTATCGAACAGGCCCTTATTTTCGCGGTAATGGAACAGGAATCGAGATTCAACCCGCAAGCCACAAGTTGGGTTCCCGCTTACGGCCTGATGCAGTTAGTGCCGGAATCCGGCGGATTTGACGCCTACCGTTATGTATATGGGCGAGAATGGGTGCCTACAAGGAGTTACCTGTTCAATCCGCGCAACAACATAGAACTCGGAACAGCCTATCTGAGAATACTTGAAAACCAGTTTTCAAACATTGAAGACCCACATTGCAGAAGGCTTTGCGTAATCGCCGGCTACAACACGGGGGCCGGAAATGTCAGCCGGGCTTTCACAGGGAACACCAACCTGCGCAAGGCATTGCCCCTTATCAACGAATACGGTTACAGGCAGCTTTACGACCACCTGACAACCAGACTCGGCACTGAAGAAGCACGCAACTATGTGTCCGGAGTGACACAGAGGCGGGAGAAATACTTAAAATAACCAACCACGAAAACCATGTATTGTCCAGAATGCGGCCATAAAATCGAAGACAGTTCAATGCGTTTCTGCCCTGAATGCGGGACGAAACTCGACGACACTGTACAGGAAAAAGGGAACGCTGCAAGCAAAGAAGACGACGGATGCTCCGTATATGGCATCATTTTCACAAATGCGGCACTGCTTGCCAGAAAACTCAGAAGAGACCCGGATGAAATCACAGAACTCCTCGAAACCTTCATAAGGCTCAGAAAGCAGACCGGAGTCTGCTACAGACTTGTAGATGCCGGAAACTACTCATTTCCACGTAGCGGCCTTTTCGGCAGAAGCCGTACCATAAGCCTCGACTGTTCCAGCCCGGTCGAAGACTACCTTGAAATCCTGATGGATGTTCACGAAAGGGAAGAAAAGAAAGGAGGCCCCGTGTCGGAATACCTTTTTATAATAGGAGGCGCAGACATAATCCCGATGCCCCGGATACGACACTACCTTGCCGAAAACAGCAGCGACAAGACAATTGACACCGACCTGCTGTATGCCTACCCGTACAGCAACAGCATGATTTCCGCGCTGGAGGACATGGAAGCGTTCGGATACGACCAGATGTTCCATGTCGGAAGGCTTCCTCTCGGAGAAGATGCAGTAATCGAGGATCTTGCAGGATACATGCAACGGCTTCTGGAATGCTCCGGAGCAATCGGAATCGGACAATGTTACGGACAATGCGATCCGAACTGGAAAAACGTATCGGCAACCGTGGCGTCGCAGCTGATTGGCAGCGGATGCATGAGAAACCTCGACGGGAGACTGTCGGACGAATATTATTACAGGAGGCTGATACTGTCGCCGATGGTAACCAAGGAAAACGTAAGCCAGGTACTCGACACGGATGCAGACCTGTATTATTTCAACCTGCACGGAGGCGAGGGAGCCGAATCAAGAGGCTACTTCGGAGCGACCGCCCCTCAATACGGAGGCAACATGTATTCCGTGATACTGCCGGAACACATGATGACATTGAAAAAGCGCAATGCCGTCATTAGCGAAGCCTGCTACGGAGGAAAATTCATCGGCCTGGACAAGAGGCGCAGCATGCTGCTGGCATCGCTGTTCACGAACACCCTCTCTTTCGTAGGTTCATCCCGGGTGGCATGGGGTTCGGTTGACTCCTCTTCCAATCCGGAAGAAAGTTCGCTCTTTGCCGCCGACATCATTGCGCACATATTCATTCAGGCGGCCATAGAGGGCTATGATGCCGGCCAGTCCCTGTTCATGGCGCGCAGCATGCTGCTGCAGAAAAGCGGCTGGGGAGATCCTTATGCGGCACTCACCATCACCGAATTCAATCTTTACGGAGACCCCGCCCTGCTTCTGTTCGGGCATAAGCCCGGAGGAGAAAAACCGGCCTTTAAAATTGCCGGAAAGGCCTCGCTCGCTCCAAAAGGAAGCAGGAAAGACAACTGTACGGTTGAAAGACTGGACATAAACGGAACAGGGGCTTCCGTCCTGCAGCAGGTAAGGGGGGCCGTCAATGCCAATATCATGGACATGCACTCCATGATTTCGCAATACCTCTATTCGAACTATTCCGTCGAACCGAGAAAACTTGACAGCGCATTCAGACTTAAATACGACAGCGGAAAGGAAGAAATCCTGTTCAACTACAAGTTCCCGGGAAATATCGGCAGAATTGAAACACAATACACCGTAAGCGCCACGGCGGACGGAAAGATACAAAAAGTATATACAACAAAATAAAACCACAATATCATGAAATGTCCTAAATGCAACGCCGAACTCCGCGAAGGGGCAAAATTCTGCACTTCCTGCGGACAGAAGATAGAAATCCAGCAGACCTGCCCTAAATGCGGCAGCCCTCTCCGCCCGGGAGCAAAATTCTGCACCTCCTGCGGCACCAAACTCGCGACCGCAGGAACTGTTCAGCCGCATGCCCCGGCTCCTGCACCGGCACCGAAAGCGACCGCCGACGACAGCATGGCCTCAGACCTGAACAGGGTAAGGGGACGCATATACTGGAACATACAGCCGGGACAGGTAGCCCGTGTCATCGATGAAGCCGAATTCGACTCATACAACGAACTCAACGGAATCATCATCCCCGAAGGGACTACGGCCTACATCCGTTCCAACGGACATACTATAGCCACCATGGGAGGCGGCACCTATGATTTCAACACTTCCGCCGAGCGCAAACCTGCCGGAGAATCCATCAAAAAAGGCTGGGGCTTCATAATCAATCTCTTCAAAAGCCGTAAGAAAGAACAGGAGAACTCTCCCGAAGAGCAACTTTATCTCCAACAGCAGCAAGCCATCCTTGAAAACGCGAAACGCGGAGCGGCATTCAGCGTAATAATCCTTCTGGACAAGGCATTTCCCCTGCTGATAGGAGCAAAAAGGGCCAGCATCGACGACTACAAGGATTTCATCCCTATGAAAATCCAGACCAGCCACATCGACATCGACCTCGGAATCAACGCATACTTCAAGATAACAGACCACGAAAGATTCATACTGCACTATCTGACGGACAAGAAACAACTCAATACGGCACAGATTATCGACGAAATCAACGACACCGTGCGGAACATCGTCCAGGATCTTCTCTACGATGTCGAAATAGAAACCACAAGACTGCCGAAAGAACTGTGCGCGCTCATTAAAGAAAAACTCAACGAAGCCGCTCCTGGAATGTTTTTCGGAATATCCGTGGTAAGAATAGTCGAAATATCATCATCCAATGAGGACATCGACCGCTTCCGCGCCCTTGGCAGGGAACTTTATCTTTCCGAAAACGAACTCGACTATCTCAGACGCACCAACGATTTCAAAAACAGGCTCTCCGACGCCCAGAACGCACAACGGCTGAACGAAGCCGCCTCGGAACTGGAATTCGACAAGCGCATAGATGAAATAAACAAGGACAAACTGCTCCATGACGATGAGATAGAAAAATTCAAGTCGTTCCTCAGGAACGAACGGATCATCAGGGAAGCGCGTACAGATGCCGAAAGAGAAGCGGCCCTGATTGAAATCGAAAAGGGAGGGCTGCTGAAACAAAACGAACTTCAGGAACTCAAGGACAACATATCGGCTGGAAATTACAAACGCGGCATGGCCCTCAGAATGATGCAACTCCGGGACGGAATCGAGTTCGAAAGGGTACGCATGGAAGGTGAAGCGGAAAAAGCGGCCGCCATCGTCAGGAAAGAACTTGAAATAGAAGCCCTGAAGGACGACTACAAGGACAGCCGTTTCTACAAAGAACTTGAGCAGCAGCGCAAAGTGGCCGAAACGGGACTTGACATCGAGCAGCGCAAACGCGACATGGATTTCAACGACGAGAAACGCCGCCACGACATGCAGCGCGAAGACGACGACGCACAGTTCGCACAGTTCCTTGAGATGCAGAAGGCCGAAGAACAGAGCCGCGAAAACCAGCGCAGGCACGAGGCAGACATCGAAAAGATGAAATGGGACAAGGCGCAAGACCTTTCCGATGAAAAAGTATGGGCCCTCACCGGCGGCGAGAATGCCAGGGCTTACGCCGAAAGCAAGTACAACGCCGAACATATAATTGAAAACCAGAAGAAACTTGAGGCCCAAAAGCGCGAAGCCGACGCAAGACTTGATGCAGAGCGCGCCTCAAGGGATGAGGAACGCCGTGAAAACCAGGCTCAGATGGTCAGCCTCATGAGAGACTTGATGGCAATGACCGGAGGAATCCAGGCCCAGAAGGAAACCGAAAGGGAACGCCAGTTGAAAGAGCGCGACGAACGCATACTCCGCCAGGAAAACAGGATGGACACTGCATACGACAGGGCTCTGGACTATACCACGCGCACGCCACAGCAGAAGCAGGCTCCGGCGCGCAAGGCTACATGCCCTGAATGCGGCGCGGCCATTGAAGCGGGGGCAAAATTCTGCCCTGACTGCGGAGCCGGAATAGAATAATATCACTAAAACCGCCAGAAAACATGACAATACACGGAAAAATAGAATACAGGATGAGCGATTCCGGCTCGAAATCCGAGGGCTTCCGGGCATTCCTGACCGATGAAGAAGGCAGGATTTACAAATTATACCGGGCAGACAGGCTTCCGTACGGAGATCCGTTTTTCCAACCGCTTGACGGAATGGAAGCAGAAGTTATCGGAACATTCGAAGAGGATACCGGATATTTTCTTGTGGAAACCATAATCCTCGACGATGGAAGCGAACTTCCGGCCAACGATGAAGAAGACATAGAAAACCAAGAAGAAAAATCAATATAAAACATCACACCATGAGCACAGAAAGATTTTGTCCTGAATGCGGCACGAAGATAGCCGAAAACGAACGTTTCTGCCCTGACTGCGGAGCGGATCTGGATGATGGAACGACTTCACAGAAAAGTGCAGACACACAAGGAAATCCGGTAATAGGAGCCGGGGCGCGCACCAATGTCACAGGAGGAATAACCACCAACTCCAGTTCGAATTCGATCAGCCGGACGACAAACACATTGACCAGAAATACGAATGTAAACACTTCAAGCATAGACAATTCATCAACGGTCAACCACAATACGACCATTGTCATGGGAAAGGACAAGGCCGAATATTGCGATGTCTGCGGAAATCCTCTCGGAGAAAAACATGCCAGATGTCCTAAATGCGGCAAACAGATATGCTTCGACTGCAAGGTGAAAAACAAGAACCGCTGTGTTGAGTGTGAAAAGAAAGCCGTCAACGAATACCGCGTCGCTTTCCAGCAACTGCTGCTTACCACCAACGGGAATATCGGCATTGCAGGAAGGCAGATGATGGACACCAAGGCCAGGGAACTGGATGTCGAAGACGTGAAATCCTCGATAGAAAAGGAACTCCTTGAACTCTACAAGCCGGCCGTCAAGCCGGTGCAGCCGACTGTCGCCCCGTCGCAACCGACTGCATCCCACAATACGGCCCCTAATGAAAACACAGGGGCAAAAGGCGTAGGGACACTTACCGGAAGCGCACCAGTGCCTCCGCGCACGGGAAATTCCGGAGGCAAAAGTACCGGAGGGAACAGGAACAAATGGCTCATACCTGTAATAGCCGTCGTAATAATCATTGCCATCGTCGTAGTGATATCACTGCCTAAAGACAAACCTGCAAAAGAGACCGCCGCACCCGCCGAAACCGAGCAGACCCAGCCGGCGGCAACGCCTCAACAGACAGAACAGGCCGCCCCTGTGGAAACGGCTCCGGCCGTCAAGGCGCAACCGGCTGAGAAACCCGCTCCGAAACCGGAAAAAGACCTTGAATATGAAAAAGGAATGGCAGCATACGACAAAGGCGAGGGACTTGAAGCCATCGGACATTTCAAGGCTTCGGGAAGCGCCGAGTCGTATTACATGCTGGGCGTAATTTACGAACAGGGCTGCGGCTCCGTCGGCAAAAACGCAATGATGGCGCGCCAGAATTTCAAGAAAGCAGCCGACCTCGGGAATGCAAAAGCCAAAGCAAAACTCTAATCATTAATTATTATTAACATTTAAAAGGCCCAAAACATGTTTAAGAAATTGATTCTAATGTCCGCAATGGTTTTAGCGGCAGCATTTTCCTCCAGCGCACAGGAAAAACCAAGGATGTACATCAACGACTTTGAAGTTGCAGGAGGCGTATCCGACTCGGATGCCGCTGCAATACGCCAGGCCGTAATAGATGCCATCAACAAGACACAGCGTTTCGAACTTGCCACATCCGATATGGAATCGGCCCTTTCCCAAGAAATACAACGCCGTTCCAGCGAAGCGGCAATGCATGACGATGCAACACGCAACGAAATACTCATGGAAGCCGGCTGCAAATATGTCATGAGCGGCAACATCATCAAATGCACTGTCGAGTCCACGAGACTTGACAACGGCTCGATAAGTTATTCATGCGTCATGAGTTATTCAGTCACCGTCGCCGAAGTAGCGACTTCGACAACAGTGGCCACCCAGAAATTCGACAGCAACGACGGACTTTTCAGCGGAGCATGGGATTCAGCCACTTCTGCCGACGGGGCAAAAGCGAATGCCGTAAAACGCATTGAAAAAGACATTGAAGGCTTCATCGTCGAATACTTCCCACTGGACGGCACGGTAATCCCGATGGATTATGAAGTCAAAAAAGACAAGGTGCTTTCATGCTACATCAGCCTCGGCACCGGTCAGGGCATCAAAACCGGCGACATCTTCGCCATCCTTGCGCCGAAAGTAGTCATAGGACAGGTTACATACAGCGAAATAGGCCGCGTAAAGGTTGAAGAAGTAGTAAGCGACGCTATCTCGCGCTGCAAGGTGACAAAGGGACAGAAGGAACTTTTCTCCGCTCTTGAAAATTTCGCCGCACTCGATGAGGCCTCGCAAAGCCAGCAGCCTATCAAGATCAAGGCCATTGCGAAGACCGACATCCTCGGAGAAATGGACAAACTCGGACTTTAATTTTTAACATAAATGAAAAAAACGATTTACATATTT
Organism: Candidatus Merdivivens pullicola; assembly: GCA_017694945.1. Lineage (GTDB taxonomy): Bacteria > Bacteroidota > Bacteroidia > Bacteroidales > UBA932 > Merdivivens > Merdivivens pullicola. Next base: position 11,747 of record JADIMA010000034.1, read on the forward strand.
TTCACAGCCGTACTTCTTTTCATGGCCTTTCCTGCATCTTCACAGGAATACCTCCAGATAGTCTCGCTTGAATCCGACAACGGCACCCAGGGAGTATTCACATCCGCAGGCATGGCTGAAAAGAAAAAGGATGTTGAAACAAACGCCATCAAATCGCTATTCCACACCCTGTTTTTCCAGGGCGTGGAAGGCGTTGCGGACGGCAAACCGCTGGTCGCAAAACCCAATGTCCCTTACACCAACTCGTTTTTCAACGACATGGCGAGATATTCTTCATATGTGGTAAGCACCGAAGAATCCGTCAAGTCAAAGAAAATCGGCAACAACTTCCAGGGCACATTCAGAATCACTCTGAGACTCAGGCAACTTGTAAACGATGTAAGGAAAAACACCCACTATGATGAACTTATGGCCGAGCAACCGGAAGTAAAACTTCCGAACCCGACCATCATCGTCGTGCCGTACAAGAAGGAAGGGGAAAGTTATCAGGCCATACTGGAAAACAATTATGATGTAAGGATTGCAGTCAGCGCCGTACAGCGGGGCTTCGAAGACTGCGGAATAAAGACAATCGACCTCCAGGCCCGCCTCGACAGGGTAAAACGCAATGCCCAGTACGAGGAAAACGCCGGCACCGCCGAATCTAACGACAAGCAACTTCTGGAATCCTCCGGAGCGGATGTCTATGTAACCGTTGACCTGCTGAAGGATGTAAGCGAACAGGACGCACGCGTATCGCTGATAATGAAGGCATACGAAACCGCAAGCGGAACCATTTGGGCCTCACAGGACGGATGGACCAACCGTTTCCGCACGGACGACACATACATCCTCTGCTCGTATGCCGTCAAGGACAACCTTCCTGGATTCCTTGAACAGATTATCAACAATTTCACCCGGCCTACGCGCGCATCATTACAGATTTCGCTCAGCGGGACATCGTACAATTCAATCAGCGACGCACGGGGTGAAGACGGAAGAAGAGTCATGGATGTCATCCAGGACTGGCTTGACCGCAACTCCAACAAGGGCGAATACCACATGCAGGGAATCGTGGACGAAAAAGCGATATTCGACTACGTAATCCTTCCGCTCCAGGATGAAAACGGATACAAGATGACTCCGGACAAATTCGCCGGACGCCTCAGAAGCGCACTTGAAGAGCAGGGCGTATATTCATCGCAGAGGATTGAAGGGAATACCATCTTCCTTATCCTCGAACTTTGAGAACCATTAAAACGACTGCAATGCGAAAATTGTTTTTAACCATAGCCGCGATACTGTCTTTCCAGGCATTTTCTTCGGCACAGACGCCTGAATGGGTAACGACCCATCCGGTTTCCGACGATGCGTATGTCGGCATAGGCCAGGCACCTATTACCGAGGACGATTACATGGAAATCGCCACACGGAACGCGTTGTCGGACATAGCCTCGCAGATTGCGACAAAGGTGGAGTCCAATTCGTTTTTCCACCAGGTCGATGTTGACGGGCATGCCCGGGAGATGTTCGAAGACCGGATTCACAGCAATGCCACGGCATGGATTGAAGGACAGGAACTGAAAGACAGTTATTCCTCCTCAAGCACTTACTATGTGTATTACGTATTGGACAAAAAGACATTCCAGCGCAATGCCGAAAAGAAAAGGCAGGCTGCCATAGAAACAGGTCTTGGCTACCTGACAAAAGGCGAGGCCGCTGAAAACGCAATGAACCTCACACAGGCCGCCGTACTGTTCGGCGAGGGGTTGAAAGCCATAGAACCCTGGCTGTTCATGGATCTGAGCCGCGACGGCGTCAATATTCCAGTAGAACTGTACAACGCCTACATCAACGTGTTCAGCGGAATGGCGATTACGGCCAACACGGTTCAAGTCGAAGGCGAATCCTTCAAGGCAGTAAGCGAGCCTATTGCAGGCTGCCTGTCCAAGAACGGCAATGTCGTACCGAACATTAAACTGAAAGCGGAATTCACGGTAGGAAGCGGCGCAATTACCCCTCCTGTCGAAACCGACTACAGCGGTACGGCCGAATTTTATATCACCAATATCACATCAAAGGAAGATGTACAGGAAATCCGCATAAGCATGGACGACTCTTTCATGGAAATGCTTCCGGAGGAGTACCGCGAACTGCTTGAAAGGCACTCGTGGCCGTCTGCAAAGATTACCGTAGTGCTCAAAAGCGCGCCGGTCTCAATTTACCTGCACATTGAAAACAACGACCTTGAAGGCTGTGAGAAACAGATACGCAGCCTGCTTGCCAACAATTACTTCACACTTACGGAAGATCCTGATGCGGCACAATGCTTCGCCGACCTTACAACGACACTGGAAGTAGGCGAGACAGTAAGCGGAGGGAATTACGACCTGAACACATGCTACTGTTCGCTTACTCTCAAGATTTACGACAACCGGACTACAGACATGCTCCTTGACTATTCATTAAACAGAGTCAAGGTGCTCACGCCGATAGACAAGTCTTATGAAAGCACTGTCGCCCAGGGAATCCGCGAGGTAATGAAGCGGGTAAACAGAGAACTGCCCAGAATGCTTACGAAAATCAAATTAAATTAAAACTCGGAAAATGAAACAGATTATCAGATTTGCAATAATAGGAGCGCTCGCACTTGCGCTTGTCAGTTGCGGAGCCTCCCGTAAACGTGAGGCATCGCCCGTATCCACCTTCATCATGCCCGGCAACGAATACCTCAGCGGCGACGGACTGATCCGCGCCTGGGGCATCGGCAAATCCGACAGCGAATCCGCTGCAAGAAAGAAAGCGAAAATGGAAGCCTCTACCGAACTGGCTTCAGTACTGTCTCGGACAGTCAACTCCACCATGCAGCAATACACAGCAGCCTTGTCGGAAAGCATAAGTTCTGAATCCAAGTCCCTGCTTATAGAAAAAAGTTCCATCGTAGTGGAACAGACCCTCGTCGGGGCGACAATAATCTTTGACCGCTGGGGAAAGGACGACAGCACTGGACAATACACCAACTATGTCGTCATGGAACTCAAAGGACGGGATTTCCTCAACAGCCTTTACAAAGAACTCGGCAAGCAGTCCGAACTTGACAAAGACCTGCTGGAAAAAATCTTCATGCAAGCAATAGACGAAGAAGGGAAAAACAAATAAACACAGTTTCTAAAGAAAAACTTGCCGTGGATTCCGGTGCGGAGTCCACGGCATTGTTTTAAACATACGAAGCAAGCAGTTTCATCTGATGCGACGGCGCGAAAGTCACAATCCCCGAACAGGCAGGCAACAGCACGGTTTCGCCGGCACGCACTCCGGCACGGTTGCCTTGAGAGTCGGACACGGTTCCTTCCCCCTCCGTACACATCACTGCCAGGAACGAGTCCAGCGATGAAATGTCTTTTGAAACGCATTCGTCAATATCGTAAAGAACAGTAGTGAAATGCGGACAACGCACAAGAAGCGTCTCCTCGTTTTTAGACAATTGGTAATGCGTCCGGTAATCGCGCAGAACCGTAAAATCAATGGCATCCTTCGCCAGAGCCGTATGCAGTTCACGCGGTTTTCCGTCGAGACCGAGCCTGTTAAAATCGAATATCCTGTATGTCACATCCGATGTCTCCTGGATTTCGGCCACGCTCGTGCCTGCACCCAGGCTGTGTACCCGGCCGGCAGGCAGGTAAAACACATCCCCCTCGCCTACTTCATACTCCGCCAGCGCGTCGGCGATGGTACCGTCCGCCACTTTCCTCTCATATTCGTCAGGAGACAGGCTGCATGAAAATCCGGCATGCAGACGCGCTCCCGGCCGGGCGCCTGTCACATACCACATTTCGGACTTGCCTCTTTTCCCATGCCGCATCCGGGCCAGTTCGTCGTTCGGATGCACCTGCACGGACAAGTCCAGCGAAGCGTCTATGAACTTTATCAGCAACGGGAATTCATCGCCGAAACGATGATAATTTTTCCCGCCGACGAGTTGTTCCCTGTACTCCCTGATTATTTCAGATATCATCTTTCCGCGCAAATCGCCATTGGAGACCACCGACTCGGAGCCCTTTACCCCCGACAGCCCCCAGGTCTCGCTGCCCCATATCATCTGCTTGAATATCGGCACGAATTTCAAAGGATACAATACGGACATAGCCTTACTCTCCATCCAATTGCGAGAGGGCGAAATTGTAGGCCCCCACTGAAATAGCCTTACTCGCTCCCAACTTCGAAACGGCGACCCCAGTCCTCTTCATAGGGTCATACACCACATACCTGTCAGAACCATACACTTTCAGACGGCGGCTGTCTCCTGCAGCGAACCTGTCAAACTGCCCGGGGTCATCAAGATTGTAAACCTCCGACTGCAAACGCCCGAGTTCGTCCCCTGAAAGGGTGTATATCCTCCGGCGCATCTCCTCCAGAAGCGACGGCATGAAATATTTTGCAGCGGCGACGAGCCCTCCCCCGAGGACTACCAGGCCGTCCGTCAGGGTCACGGCCGTGGCGATGGCATCTCCGGCGACAGTCCCGAAACGCTCGAAAGCCATCATCGCGGCAGCCCTGTCGCCTTCGTGCAGGCCCTCGGCTATTTCAAAAATATCCTTGGGCGTCACATCGTATGCATCCAGTCCGGAAAACTCTCTGTAATAGCGTATCACCGCCCGGATCGAAGCCCCGTCTTCCACGATTACGTCCCTGTTGTCAGCCAGCGGAAGACAGAATGTCTCCACGCAGGAATTGTCACCACGGTTCAGCCGGCCGTCCATCACCACGCCTATGCCCAGACCGGTTCCGAAGGTATAGCCTATGAGGTTCTTGAAACGCTTGGCGCTGCCGGCGTTTTCAAGTCTTGCATTGATTTCAGGAAGCATTCCTCCGAGAGCCTCTCCGTATGCGAAAAGATCCCCGTCGTTGTTTATGAAAACCGGAATTCCGAAAACGCTTTCAAGAAAAGGGCCGAGCGCCACTCCGTCACGGAACGAAGGGAAATTCGGCAGGAAACCGCCGATAATCCCGTGCGGATAGTCCGCAGGGCCGGGAAAAGCGAAACTTATCGCCGATGGAGCGGAACCGCACCCGGCGACAATCTCCTTGAAACCTTTGACCATTGTTTCAAGGCAAAGGTCGAGATCATGTGCATTTGAAGGGAGTGTAACCGGCGAAGCCACGAACTCATTGCCGCGCATCGCACCGAACACCATATTCGTACCGCCTGCATCAAGAGTCAGGACAATACGCGAATCTGATTGGTACTTAGACATCGTATAAATCATTTATTATTTTCATCACTAAACGAATACGGGGCATTTTCCGGAGACGTTCCGCGGAGAGTATCGGGCTCGTCCGACATTTCAAAACTGATTTCCGCTCCTGAAACGAGGTCGGCATGTTTCAGGAAATTGTCACCGTATTCCCGCCCGTTCAGAAGCATTTTTGAAATGTACCTCCTTTCACGGGCATTGTTTTCAGCATCTATCACTATACTGTTTCCGTTTTCAAGAACTATTACAGACTTTTTAAACAACGGCGAACCCAGCACGTACTCGTCGGAAGCCGGACATACAGGATAAAAACCGAGGGCCGACAGCACATACCATGCCGAAGTCTGTCCGTTGTCCTCATCGCCGCAATAACCGTCAGGGGCGGAAGAATAAAGCCTGTCCATGACTTCACGCGCCCAATATTGAGCCTTCCACGGCTGCCCGGCATAATCGTAGAGATAAATCACATGCTGGGCCGGCTGGTTGCCATGCGCATAGTTGCCCATGTCGGCCACCTGCATCTCAGTGATTTCATGTATCCGCACCCCATAATAACTGTCATCATATACAGGAGGCACGACAAACAGCGAATCAAGCATCTGCGCAAACTCTTCACGGCCCCCCATCAGTTCCATGAGCCCCCCTATATCATGGAAAACAGACCATGTGTAATGCCATGCGTTGCCTTCCGTATAGGCATCGCCCCATTTATACGGGCTGAAAGGCTCTACGAAGTCTCCCCCGGCATTTTTCGCCCTCATTAATTTCGTAGCAGGATCGAAGAGATTCCTGTAATTCAAAGCCCCTTCGCGGAACCGTGACAATTCCGACTCGGGACGTCCCAAAGCAAGCCCGGCCTGCAATATGCACCAGTCTGCATAGGAATACTCCAAGGTACGGGCTACGTTTTCATTGATGCCCTCCCCGTAAGGGACATAACCGAGCGAATCATAATATTCATGCCCGAGCCTTCCCGTGGAAGACACCTCCGGATGCACATGCGAAGCATCATAAAGCAAAGCCTGATAAAGGACATCCCGGTCTTCCGAACCGACATCCTTGACCATTGCATCCGCCACGACCGAGGCGGAATTATTGCCTATCATGCAGCCGCGATGCCCGGGGCTTGCCCATTCCGGAAGAAAGCCGCTCTGCCTGAATGCATTGGCAAGGCCGGCCTGAATTTCGGCATTTACAGACGGATAAACCAGATTCAGAAGAGGGAACAAAGCCCTGAACGTATCCCAGAAATCGGTATCGGTATATAGATATCCGTCATGGATCTTTCCGTCATAAGGGCTGTAATGGACAGGACTGCCATTTTCATCTATTTCATAGAACTTCCTCGGGAATAACAGAGAGCGGTAAAGGCACGAATAAAATGTCCTGTACTGTTCTTCCGTACCGCCTCCCACGCGGATTCTCGAAAGCACGTCCCTCCAGCGGGCGGCAGCGGCAGACTTCACCGCATCGAAACCTCCGTCCCCCAGTTCTTCAAGATTCAGGGCAGCCTGTTCCAATGAGATGAACGAAGAAGCCGTCCGCAGCAGAACATTGTCGCCTTCATTCGTAACGAAACCGGCGACAGCGAGCATGTGGTTTCCGCGGGCCTCTTTTCCGTCTATCCTCCTGTCTCCGTCATATACGGATACCGTATCAAAAGGAACCGACGACTTTACGATGAACCAGTTACGGAAATTTTCCGGGACGCCTCCGCTGTTTTTCGTCGTATAACCGACAATGGTTTTCATATCATCCAGCACTTTTATATACGAACCGCCGTCAAAGGCATCCACGACAAAACCCGAAGAACTGCTGCCCGGATAAATGAAGCGGAACATCGCAGCCCTTTCCGTCGGGGCTATTTCGGCCGTCACATCTTGATCCGCAAGATAAACCTTGTAATAATACGGGCGGGCTTCTTCTGTTTTATGCGAAAACCAACTCGCCCTGTCGTCTTCCGTGAATCCTGAACGGTCTTTTAAAGGCATTATGGAAAACTGTCCGTAATCGTTTATCCACGGCGAAGGCTGATGGGTCTGCTTGAAGCCACGGATAAGGTGCGCGTCATATCTGTAAGTCCAGCCGTCCCCCATCCTGCCTGTCTGAGGAGTCCAGAAGTTCATTCCCCACGGAAGCGCTACGGCGGGATACGTGTTCCCTGTGGAAAACGCATATTCCGAAAGCGTACCTGCAAGGGTAGTCACATACTGTTCCGGAGCGGACACAAGTTGTACCGACGAAGTCTTCGAATATGAACCGAAAAGAATCGCAAACGCCGCGATAATGCACACCGAAGAAAATGCGAATATGAGTATCAGCCGTCTCATAACAGTTATTTTATCGAATTCAACAAATCAATTTTACCCTCATTTACCAGTTTCAGCACCAGTTCGCCGAACAGGCCGTTCTGCCACGCGAACCATTCGCGCGTGAAAACCGAAGCGTCGTCCTTGTGGAAAGATTCATGAATGAAGCCGGTTCCGGCATCTGTCGTCATGAGCATCCTGATGCAGTCTGCGATTTCCGCATCGTCTGTCGAAGTAAACGCCCTCATCATGATGCTCATCGGCCATATCACCTCCGCCCCTATGTGAGGACTGCCTATCCCCCCTCCCCGCAAAGTCCTTTGAAAAAATACGGGTTGTATTCGCTCAAAACGAAACGGCGCGTGTTTTCATATATGGGATTGTCCCTTTCGACATCGCCCAGATATGCCATAGAAAGCAGAGAAGGCACATTGGCGTCATCCATCATGTATTTGTTGCCGAATCCATCAACCTCAAAAGCGAAAATCCGTCCGAAAACAGGATGATCGGCTACAGCATGTCTGTAGAGGGCCTCTTCCACCTCGTCGGCCAGAGCGGCGCACTCGCGTGCAAGCGCCGTTTCACCGTTCACGGTCTCAAGTATCTCCGCAGCCTTCCTTAAAGACGATACAGCCATGAAATTCGACGGGACAAGGAACTCGAATGTCGTGGCATCGTCGGACGGGCGGAAAGCGGATGCGATAAGCCCTGTCGGTTTTACCGGATTCCCGCGGCCTACCACGCACTTGGTATCCAGTTGCCTGTCGGTCACCCTGAGGAAGGCATAACTTCCGTGCCGTGCATGCGCTGCTGCTCACGTAGTACCGCAAGCATGTCCTTTACGGCCAGAAGCCACTTTTCACCGAAAACCGAGGTGTCTCCGCAGGTTTTCCAATATCCGTAAGCCAGTCTTACCGGATAGCAATAGGAATCTATTTCCCACTTTCTTTCAAAGACTTCCGGCTTCCGTGCGAACACATCGGCAGCATTTCCCGCACCGGTCGCCCCGTGATTGAACGCATTGGCATAGGGATCGGTATGTATGAGGGAGAACTGCCTGTTTATCACGCCGGCTATCATTTTCCTAAGCCTGTCGTCCTTGTTGATATACGGAAGATAAGGCCACACCTGAGCCCCCGAGTCCCGAAGCCACATTGCAGGGATATCGCCGGTATATACGAAAGTATCCGGGTTTCCGTCCCCGTCTTCATCATAATGCACCGTGGTATCCAAGGTGTTCGGAAAACAATTGGCAAACATCCATGCAAGGCGCGGATTGTCGAGCATGCCTGTGATGCGCTCGATTTCGTCCTCTATCGCTTCTGAAACAAAAAGCCTTGCCTGAGGTTCCGGACGCCTTGAGACATATTCATCAGGTTCGTCGGGGCAATACCACAGCACAGGCTGCTCTCCCATTTCAAACTCAAGCACGCCGCCTGCCGCAATATCGCTGAAATCCACATAAGGCTTTGTATAAACGGCACCGTTCAGTTTCACACCCGCAATATATCTTGCAGCATCGCTGTTCCCATGCGCCACTACCGAGAACACCCCTCCTTCAACCTTTATGTCGGCCCTGTCGAACAACGGAGTCCCGAAATAATACCGTCCTCCGGCCGGTTCGCTCTGATAAAATCCGAGGGATGAAAGCACATACCAGGCGGACATCTGCCCTACATCCTCATTGCCGGAAAGTCCGTCCGGCTCATCATGATAAAGACTGTCAAGCACATAACGTATCTTGTCAGCGGCCTTCCACGGCTGGCCGGCCATCGTATAAAGATATAGCACGTGGTGGCTCGGTTCATTCCCGTGGGCATACTGTCCAATCATACCGGAAATGTCAGGAGAACTGTCCTCCCCGGTAATCCGGGAATCCACGGTAAAAAGCGAATCGAGTTTGTTGAAAAACGCCTCTTTCGAACCGAAGCAGTCTATCAGACCGTCCAGATCATGAGGCACGAGCCATGTATATTGCCATGCATTTCCTTCGCAATAATCGTCATTGCGGTGCGAAGAAGAGTACGGGTCGAAAGGAGTCCGGAAGTTCCCGTCGCTGTCCTTGCCCCGGACAAAGCCGGTGGAAGCGTCGAAATAATTCCTGTAGGAACGGCTTCTCTCCATGAAATATTCATAATCATCGTCTTTCCCGAGAGACTTCGCCACCTGGGCGACCGCCCAGTCGGCTATCGCATATTCCATGTCATAAGCGATCGATTCGCGCATCCTGTCAGAAGGGATGTAACCGTATTCCATCCTGAACTGCTGTCCCCGGTCGGCGACCATCGCCGAGTTCACAAGCGACTCGTAGGCAAGGGCCTTGTCAAAACCGTCAAAACCTTTCAGTATCGCATCCGCCACCACGGGAATGCCGGGATTGCCCACCATGCAGTTGGTCTCGCAGCCCATCAGATGCCAGACGGGGAGTTTTCCCTGCTGCCTGTATATTGCGAGCATCGTATTTACAATGTCCGACATCTTTTCCGGATGTATGATGGTCATAAGCGGATGTGCCGCCCGGTAAGTGTCCCACAATGAAAAGGTAGTATGATTCACGAAACCTTCGCCCTTGTGGATTTCATGATCCGCCCCGTAATAACTGCCGTCCGCATCGCAGAATATCGAAGGCGCAATCATCGTATGGTACAAGGCGGTATAGAAAATCCTCTTGCGGCTCTCATCGGAAGTCTTGACTGTTATCTTTGAAAGTTCCCTGTTCCATGCCTGATCAGCGGCGGAAGCCACGGCATCGAAGTCCCAGCCCGGGAGTTCGGCCCGCATATTGGCCATCGCCCCCTCTTCGCTGACAGGAGAAAGAGCGACCTTCAGCAGCACCTTCTCCCCTGCCGCCGTCTTGAATGAAAACCTTGCGTACATTCCGTCCCCGGTTATTTCGCAGTCATCAAAAGGCTTGGAAAATTCGGCATAGAAATAGACTCTCTGGTCACTCGCCCATCCGGAAGAATAGCGGTATCCGGACACCGCCGAATCGCCGATGACATTAAAACGGCAATCCACCGTACTGTCCCAGCAACCTCCGTTCTCAAGGTCGAAGACCAGAGCCGCGCTGTCGCTGGCCGGAAAAGTATATCGGTGCATCCCCACCCGGGCCGTAGCCGTCATTTCGGCTTCCACGCCATAGCGCACAAGCGGCACGGAATAATACCCGGGCCTGGCCACTTCGCGTGAACGGTCGGCATACGACCACAGCCCCGAACCGGGCTTGTCCTCGCTGCCGCGGGCATATACCACCGCACCCGTGACAGGCATCACTGTAATATCGAAGAGGTCGCCTATGCCGGTACCGCTCAGATGGGTATGCGAAAAGCCTATTACGGTGGAATCGCTTTCATGATAGCCGGAAGTCCAGTCCCATTCCTGCGGAATGCTTGTAGGCCCGAGTTGCACCATGCCGAACGGCACATTAGCCCCGACAAACACATGCCCGTGCCCCCCGCTGCCTATCAAAGGATCCACATACGAAGTAAAAACCTGTCCCTCACTATTACAAGAAGGAGAACAACATACGGCCGCCAATGCAATGAAGGGAGCAGCGGCCAGGATTTTCAAACTATTTCTCATCTGTCAATTTTAAAACAAGACGCCCTCCACCGAGAAGTTCACCGTGACTTATCCTGAAGCCCTTGAACTTTTTTCCACCCGAATAAACGGCATCGATATATTTTCCTGAAGTACCCGGAGCCTTCTCTATCACCAGTTTGTCCGTACCATGGAAAGCAGGATCAAGGGTTATCTCCACCTTGTCGAAAACCGGGGTCGTAATGACATAGAACGGTTCTCCCGGACAGTCAGGATAAAACCCCATCATCGAGAACACCGCCCAGGCGGACATCGCCCCTGTGTCATCGTTTCCGGGTATCCCGTCGGGCGCATCCTTGTAATGCGCGGCTATGAGTTCCTGCACCAGTTCCTGCGTACGCCACTCTTCTCCTTTGAAATAACTGAAAAGATAAGGATAGGCTATGTCCGGTTCATTCGCCGGATCATAAAGGCCTGCATCAAAAACCATCTGCAATTTTTCCACAAAAGCCCGCCTGCCGCCCATCAGTTTTGCAAGCCCTTCTATGTCATGCGGCACATAAAAAGTATAATTCCAGGCACTGCCTTCATGAAAACCGGGGGCCGTCTCGAAATTCTCACCCTGCCCGGGATCAAAGGGGGCGTAAAACGACCCGTCCTGGTTCAATGGCCGCAAAGTACCGTATTCCGGACAATAGTAATGCCTGTAGCCCATTGAATGCTTTCTGAACTCGGCGGCATCTTCCTCATACCCGAGAGAATCGGCCAGAATCGAGAGCGCATTATCCGCCACATAATATTCCAGGGCATGCGACACGGAAACATCGCCTGCAAGATCCTGCTCGTACACCCCGAGGGGCACATAGCCTTTTTCAAGATAAGGGTCGATATCGCGGCGCATGACATTTTCACTTCCAGGAGAAAGTGCGCTGCGGCGCATTGCCCTGTAAGCCGCCTGCACATCGAAATCCCTGAGCCCCTTGAGCCATGTGTCGGTTATGACAGGGATGGCCGGGTCCCCCTCCATTGTGAAAGTTTCCCTGCCGTACAGTTCCCAGCGCGGCATCCACCCCCACTCCTGCGACATGGCAGTCATGGAGCGCACCATTTCGGTCTGCCTTGCCGGATATACCAAAGTCAGCAACTGGTGTACATTCCGGTACGTATCCCACAGGGAGAATACCGTGTATCTTTCACGACCCATGTCGAGTTTCCCCACGCCGGAAGACTCCATCAGAGGATATTCGCCGTTCACATCGTTCAGTATGTTGGGATGAATCAGAGCATGATACAGCGCCGTATAGAAAACGCGCTTCTGCTCCGCCGTACCGCCGTAAACCTTTATTTTAGACAGGTCGTCGCGCCACCTGCCCTCCGCCTCCGCCCTTACGGAGTCAAAATCGAATCCTTGCTGCTCTGCATCAAGATTTTCCCTCGCATTTTCCATGCTTACGAACGAAACCCCCACCTGAACCTGTACGGCTTCGCCCTCGTCCAGACCGTCGAAACTGAAATAGCAGCCGATATCGTCTCCGGCAATATCACGGCCGTAGTCCGTATATAACTTGTACTTCCCATTATCCGGAGTCCACGCCGCCTCGACACCTGTCATAGGTCTCTGCTTCTTCCAGAACCCTGTTTCGGACGGCGTGCGATCGACCCTGACGACAAAATATATCGGAAAAACCTTCTGGGGATTGTAACAGAATGTCCCCAGAAGTTTCATTCCTTCCACTTCGGTATCGCTCACCCTTCTCAAATAAGCCCCTGACTCATTTGTAAGGCCTTCGCCGAGATTCACCAGGATATTCCCCCTGCCTTCCGGGAAAATATACCTCTCCGCCGAAGTCCGCCGAGTTGCGGTGACTTCAGCCTTGATGCCGTATCGCAACAGATTGACGGAATAATATCCGGGCGACGCGCACTCGGAGTCGTATTCCGAACCGTACAGCGTAAAATCCGGCACCACTTCACCTGTAGTAGGCATCACCAATACCGAACCCAGGTCGGGACACCCGACCCCGCTCAGATTCACATGGGAAAAACCGGTGAAATATTTGTTGGTAAAATCATAAGGCGTTGACCACCAACGGGAATCCTTGTCATATCTGTTCAGTTCCGACCCCATTACATTAAACGGCGAAACCGACATCATCCCGTTCGGCACAAGAGCCCCGGGATTGGTAGCCCCGTAATTCGACGTACCTATGAATGGGTTCACGTATTCAAGCACATCCTGTGCAGAAGCCCTCCCCCGCACGCTGAGAGACAGGCATATCACTATTATGAAAATGTATCTTAATCGCATGTGCAAATATACGCAGAAGCCGAGAGCAATGCAAATTCATTTGCATTGCCATGTCTCGTCCGGAGGAACCGGGGGGGGGCCTCATGGCCGCGAGGGGCGGAGGCCTCGAGCGCACAGGCGTGCTTTCTGATCGTAAAAAGCACGGCTACCCCTCCCAGAATGCACTACGGAACACATTGGCGTGCTTTCTGGCCGGAGAAGGCACGCCTCTTATTTTTTTTTAAAATTAAACTTTCCTTTTCAGCAAAAAGCACGCAAAAGTAAGTCATTCCCATATATCTTTTACAGCATAGTTACAATTGTAATATTTTTTAATATTTTCGTAACATTTCACACTCCCACTGCACCGGCATTATTCCTCGTCCGACGACTTTCCGGTCATGTCCTCATAGGGGCTGAATTGTCCGGACTGTTCTTCATCCTCTTTCATTGCAGCTCTTATCCTCATAGTTGCCAGCAGAGTAGATATGCCGTAAACCAATACGGCCGCCCCGACAAATATCATGATGACTTCTCCGGATCTGAACGGATTGATGATCATTACAAGACCGGCGGCAGCGGAAATTCCCGAAAGTATGAAATCATACAACGGCACATGTATGACCTTGCGCACGGTGAACAGAGAGAAGAACTGGTACAAGCCGAAGATCAGAAGCAGGATGCCGAGAAGGAATACGATAACCTTTACAAAATAATCCGGCCTGTTGAGTATGAGTATTCCCACCACGGTGGTAATGGATGCACTTACCAGAGAGGCCACGATAGTCCTCATGCCCCTCATATAAAATGCAGTGACGATGGACACGACACCAATCAGCAGGATGAAAGCTCCTACGATGTATCCTATCATGTTTGAAGAATGCCCCGGCCATACCACAAGCAACAGCCCGAGCAGGATGGCGATGGCGGCACGTATGTAACCGCTGGAAGAATGCCTGTAACCGAAGATTAACATAGTACTATAAGATTTAAGTCAGTATAAATAATGGATTGCATGTATCATTTGAACGATTTGATAATCGCAGTGGCCTCGGCGACCTTTTCATCTAACAGGGCCTGGGTGCGCGCCTCGCATATGAAGCGCAGATAAGGCTCGGTATTGGACGGCCTTATATTGAACCACCAGTCCTGGAACTCTACACGGTAACCGTCGAAATCATAATAGGCCGTGCTTTTTTCAGCCTTCATGAAGCGATCCCTCACGGCATCCATGGCCTGCTGCTTCTGCTCAAGCCTGAAATTGATTTCTCCCGAATTGCGGTACTTTGCGATACCGTCTATGAGTTCTGAAAACGGGATTCCCTTCTTTTTCATCCGCGATACTACATTGAGCACGAGCAACGAGGCGAGAAGCCCACTGTCAGAATAGAAGAAATCCCGGAAATAATAGTGCCCGGCAAGTTCCCCGCCATAGACTCCCCCGAGTTCGCGGAGTTTGCGTGCGGCGTATGCCCTGCCGACACGCCATGTATGCATTTCCGCCCCCATAGGCTCAAGATATTCCCCTACGGCCTTCGAACTGCGGATATCCTGAAGGACAATGCCCTTTTCCCCTTTTTCCTCGAAGAAATAATGTCCGAGCACGGCTATTATCAGATCCGGCGAAACGAAACGGGACTTTTCGTCCACGAACATCACCCTGTCGGCATCTCCGTCGTATATGACCCCGATATCGCAACCGTTCTCCTTCACGAGACGCTTCAAGTCGGCCACGTTTTCCGGCACGAGCGGGTTGGCCTCATGGTTGGGGAAGGTTCCGTCAAGAGTGTCGTACAAGTACAATGGCGATTCACCGAAAATCTCCTTTACGAACAGGGCGGCCATGCCGTTTGAAACATCCATGCCTATCTTCAGCGAAGAATAGTCCTCCCTGTATCCCAGAAGGAAGTCCAGATAGTCTTTCCTTACATCCATGCACTTCACCTCGCCTCTGGAAGAAACCGGAACCACGGGCTCGCCCCCTTCGATCCATTCCTTTATCTGCCCAAGTCCGTTGTCAAGGCCGACAGGAAGAGCGTTTTCGCATGAAACCTTCAGCCCGTTGTACTCTTTCGGGTTGTGAGAAGCGGTTATCTGCACGGAAGCCTTGAAACCGTATCTCGCAGTGGCGAAATACACCATCGGCGTGGTGCTCAGGCCAAGGTCGCAGACATCGGCGCCTGCATCCGTTATTCCTT
Organism: Candidatus Merdivivens pullicola; assembly: GCA_017694945.1. GTDB lineage: Bacteria > Bacteroidota > Bacteroidia > Bacteroidales > UBA932 > Merdivivens > Merdivivens pullicola. Next base: position 27,315 of record JADIMA010000034.1, read on the forward strand.
TTATCAGATATTCGTGTATCTCCGGAGAAGAGACCCTGACATCCCTTCCGACAGCCACCTTGTCGCAGCAAAGCAGCCGGGGGATGAAATAGCCCACCTTATATACAACATCCTTGTCAAAATCCTTGTTGTATATTCCTCTTATGTCGTATGCGTGAAATGCTCCCATGCCTTTGATCGTTTTAACGGATTTTACCTTTTCGTGACTTCGTTTTGTATGATGTATGGACACAGCCGCGTGCTATGCCGTTCAACCGGCCCTGCATCATCTTGCGGCGTATCGGCGGCACTCTGTCCACGAAAACCCTGCCGTCAAGATGATCCATTTCATGCTGCACCATACGGCAGGCGAAACGGTCGAACTCCTCTTCGACCTGCTCGAAGTTCTCATTATAATACCTTACTTTTATCCGTGCCGGACGCTTTACTTCAAGGTGGATGTCGGGCAGGCTCAGGCAGCCTTCGGAGAAAACAGCCTCTTCCTCGCTTTCTTCAAGAAGCACCGGATTAATCATCACTCTCTTGAACCCTTCAAGATAGTCATAAACATCGGTAAGATCCTTTCCATCGACTATAAGTATCCTTAACGACTGTCCGACCTGGGGGGCCGCTATGCCGCAGCCGTCGGCATGGTGCATGGTCTCGTCCATGTCCGCCACGAGTCTGGAAATTTCCTCTTTCTTTGTCAGATCCGCCTCCGCGGCAACGGCGCGGAGTTCATCGGTTCCATATAAATATATAGGTAGAATCATAGTTGTAAATTAAGTCCAAAATATCATTTATTTCATTCCCGCCGGCCTGTCAAGGTAAGACTGGAGTATCAAAGCGGCGCTGATCTTGTCGGCGGCGCCCTTTTCCCGGCGATCCGACTTTTTCATTCCTCCGTCGATCATGGCCCTGTGGGCAAGAACCGAAGTAAAACGTTCATCCTCCAGGACTACCGGAATATCCGGAAAATTCTTTCCGAGCAATTTCAAAAAAACATCTACATCCGCAGCGGCTTCCGAAGGGGTATTGTCGGTATTCATCGGGTAGCCGACCACGAACTTCACTATCGTTTCGCGTGAAGCATAATTTTTGAGATAATCTATTATCTTTGCGGAATGAACGGTTTCAAGGGCGGAAGCGAAAACGCACAGAGGGTCGCTGACGGCTACCCCGACTCTCTTTCTTCCGTAATCAATCCCTATAATCCTGTCCATAACACCGCAAAGTTAATTTTTTGATATGGGAAAACAAAATAAAGAAGGAAAAGAAAAAAAAGATATTCGCTACAGGCTTGCGCTTATCATAGATTCCACACACCAGCAGATATGGCAGGCCACTTTCACCAAAAGCGGCATCATCCTCATCGCGACAAGCGGCCTTGTCCTCTTCATTGCAATCATATTTTCAATCATAGCATTCACTCCCGTGCGCACGCTGATTCCGGGATATCCCGATGCCATGACAAAAAGGATGGCCGTCCGCAATGCCATGAAGATAGATTCGCTTGAACGCGAAATAGCCATCTGGGACATATATTCCAAAAACCTGCGCAACGTGCTTACCGGAGGGATACCGGTCAATTTCGATTCGCTCGTGACTTCTTCCGCGCAAACCATACGCCAGTCCGTCGATACCTCGGGGTTCACAGAATCCGACTCGCTGCTCAGGAAAGAAATTTCCGAAAATGAAAAGTACAATGTCGCATCGGGCATGAAAGACATCAAAAGCATAGAAGGGAAAATGTTCTACACTCCAGCCAAAGGAGTAATCACACAGAAATACAATCCCGCCATAGGGCATCCGTTCATCGACATCGCATGCACCGAAGGGGCCACGGTCTATTCCATACTCGACGGGACAGTGATAAGTTCAGGCTGGAACGATGAGACAGGATACACCATACAGATACAGCATCCCGACGACATCGTATCCGTTTACAAACACAACGGCAAACTGCTCAAGAACGTAGGGGACAAAGTAAAGGCAGGGACGCCGATAGCCCTGACAGGCAACACCGGCAGTCTCAGCACGGGGCCTCACCTCCATTTCGAACTATGGCATGCGGGAGAAGCCATAGACCCTGAAAAATACATCAACTTCTAAAGCGACAATGGAAAACCGAAAAAGAAAGATAGCGATACTCGGTTCCACCGGCTCCATCGGACGGCAGGCCGTAGATGTAGTGATACGGTATCCGGAATTATTCGAAGTAGAACTGCTTGCCGCAAACAGCAATTTCCGCCTGCTCGCAGAACAGGCATCTCTGACGGATGCCAACAACGCCGTAATATGCAAAGAGGAACTTTATGACGAAGCACAGCCGCTGTTCTCCGCCGGAAACACCAAACTGTTTTCAGGAATGGAGTCGGTATGCCATCTGCTCGAGGACAGCGACATCGATATCGTACTGGCGTCAATGGTCGGATTCAGCGGCCTGAAACCGGCCGTCAGCGCCTTGAAAAGCGGAAAGACCGTAGCAATCGCCAACAAGGAAATCCTGGTTTCAGCAGGAGAAACAGTTATGCGGCTGTCCAGAAAGCACTCCGCAGCACTCATCCCCGTCGATTCGGAGCATTCTGCAATCTTCCAATGCCTCCAGGGCGCATTCGGCTCCAGGGCTGACGAACTCATCATAACCGCATCCGGAGGGCCGTTCAGAAAAAACACCCTTGAAGAAATGAGGTCAGTCACCCCGGAACAGGCCTTAAAGCATCCGAGATGGAAAATGGGGGAAAAGGTGACCATCGATTCGGCTACTCTGATGAACAAAGGCTTCGAGGTGATAGAGGCACGGTGGCTGTTCGGCATCCCGCAGGAAAAAATAAAGGTCGTAGTCCATCCGGAATCCATAATACACTCCATGGTAAGATTCGAAGACGGAGCCGTCCTTGCGCAGATGGGCGCCCCGGACATGAGAATCCCCATCCAATATGCGCTGACCTATCCGCTACGCAGGCCATCACCTTGCGAAAGACTGGATTTCTCCTCCATCGGCAGGCTTACATTCGAAGAGCCGGACACAGAACGGTTCCCTGCCCTGGACACCGCCTACAGGGCCCTCGCCTGCGGAGGGAACGCCTGCTGCATCATGAGCAGCGCCGACGAACAGGCCGTGAAGGCGTTCATTGAAGGGAAGATACCTTTCACCGCGATACACGAAGTAATTGAAGAGGCGCTGGAAACCGTGCCTTTCATCCGAGAGCCGGATCTTGACGCAATATACGAAACGGACAGACTGGCCAAGACAAAAGCATTGGAAATAATAGACAAGATTAAAAAATAAATGGACATCCTAATTAAAATCATACAAGTAATCCTTGCACTGTCCCTGCTGGTGCTGGTACATGAACTGGGACATTTCTGTTTCGCCAAGATGTTCGGCATCAGGGTAGAAAAGTTTTATCTGTTTTTCGACTGGGGATTCTCAATTTTCAAATGGAAGCCGAAAAATTCCGAAACCGAATACGGCCTTGGGTGGCTCCCCTTGGGCGGTTACTGCAAGATTTCCGGAATGATAGACGAATCCATGGACAGCGACTCCCTGAAACGCGACCCGCAGCCTTGGGAATTCCGCTCCAAACCTGCATGGAAAAGGCTTCTCGTACTTGCCGGAGGCGTCATATTCAACTTCCTGCTTGCAATAATCATCTATATCATACTGCTGCTCGGACGGGGTGAAACATATATCAAAAACAGCGACGCTTCGATTTACACATCCGAACTGGCCTATGAAATGGGATTCCGCAACGGGGACAGAATCATAGAATTCGACGATTACCGGCCCGATGATTTCGGCTCGCTTTCGGCCGACCTGCTGCACGAACAGGCCAGAACAGCCACGGTACTGAGGGACGGGGACACCGTGGAAATACACCTCGGGGACGATTACATTCCTAAAATGCTCGAACAGAAGCAGCCTATATTCGGGATTGCAATACCGTTCACCGTGGCGCAGACCGCAGAAGGCTCAATAAACGAAGGCGTCCTGCTGCCGGGAGACAGCCTTGTCGCCATCAACGGAGAGAAGATGACATACCTCCAGGATGCGAAGAAATACCTTGCCGGATACAAAGACACTACGGTGACCATGTCCGTAGTCCGGGAGGGACAGCAGGTCGAAGTGGAAGCCAGGGTTGACACCGCCGGCATGGTACAGGTCATGACGCAACTGCCCAAAATCACCACCCGGGATTACAATTTCTTTTCCGCTATCCCGGCAGGTTTCAGACTCGCTTTCAGCACGATAGGAGACTATATCAAAGAACTCGGACTGATCTTCAATCCACAGACAGAAGCCTATAAGGAAGTCGGTTCGGTAATCAGCATAGGAAGCATTTTCCCTGAAAAATGGGACTGGCTCAGATTCTGGAATATCTCCGCCCTGCTCTCCATAATGCTCGGAGTCATGAACCTGCTCCCCATACCCGGACTGGACGGAGGCCACATACTTTTCACGCTTTACGAAATGATTACGCGCCACAAACCGAGCGACAGGTTTCTTATGGGGGCGCAGGCCATCGGCATGCTCATACTGCTGATGATAATCGTACTGGCCTTTTGGAACGATTTGAGAAATTTCGTATTTTAGCAGTTTATTAACGAAACCAAAACATAGTTTGCAATGAAAAATGCCATTCATTCACTTCTCGTAACTTTGATTTCCGTCACGGCAGCACTACTTTGCTCTTGCGGAAATGTGGAAAACATAAAGCAGAATGTCAGCGGAAGCCCCGGTGAAATCATCGTCGTGATAAACGCCGGAGAATGGGAAAGCGAAGTAGGGGAAATACTCAGGAACGACCTTGAGGCCGAATACCAGGTACTTCCGCAGATAGAACCCAAATTCAAACTCTACAACATCAACCCCGACAATTTTTCCAGTCTTTTCTGGATTCACAGGAACATTCTGATTGTAAACATATCTCCCGATGTAGAAGAGGACAAAACGCTTATAACCAAGGATGTATGGGCAGCCCCGCAGACTGTGGTCAAGGTCAATGCAAAGGACAGGGAATCGGCAATAAAACTGCTCCGCGAAGACATTGAACTGATTGACAACACTTTCGAGCAAGCGGAAAGGGACAGGATAATCGCCAACAATATCAAATACCAGGAAGCCAACGTGCGCCAGGTAGTAGGTAAAATGACCGGCGGTTCGCCATATTTCCCTATGGGCTTCACAATCAAGAAAAACGACGGCAAATTCATCTGGATAAGTTACGAGACGACCTATGTCAGCCAGTACGTGTTCGTATTCAAGTACCCGGCCACATCCCTGGACGACCTCACCGTTGACAGGATCATCTCCGAAAGCAACGCCGCCCTCAGGCTCAACGTACCGGGCCCTGTCGAGGACTCATACATGATTACGGCTGCATTGCCGGATCCGCAAATCAAGTTCGTAAAATACCAGAAACGGGACTTTGCGGAAGTACGCGGCCTTTGGGAAGTGCAGAACGATTACATGGGAGGGCCTTACGTAATCCACGCATTCTATGACCGCAGCGGCGAAAACGTGATAGTACTCATGGGATTCGTCTATGCGCCGAAATTCGACAAGCGCAACTACATGAGGCAGGTCGAATCGATCATGTATTCATTCGAATGGATGAATCTTGAAGAAAAATAGCAAAAATTTAAAAAAAAGTTTTGGAGGTATAGAAAATATGCCTATCTTTGCACTCCATTTCAGACCGAAACTCGGCGAGAGATGATGATGGTGGATTCGTATAACGGTTAGTACTCAAGATTTTCATTCTTGCAATAGGGGTTCGATTCCCCTATCCACTACAGAAACAAAAAAGAAAAATAATGGCAAATCACGCATCAGCAGACAAGCGTACTCGTCAAAACGAAAGGCGCAGGTTGCATAATCGTTATTATGCAAAGACAACAAGGAATGCCATCAGGGCATTGAGGAACACGACAGACAAGAGCGAAGCGGAAGCAATGGCTCCAAAAATTTATTCAATGATTGACAAACTGGCTAAAATCAATGTCATTCATGACAACAAGGCTTCCAACCTCAAAAGCGGTTTGGCACATTACATCAACAAACTGTAATTTACCCTGACAGACATAGCGAAGACGGCTGAAATATCAGCCGTCTTTTTTTATATGATTATCCGCAAAAATCCAAGCATTCCCGTTTGGACGGTCAGAGGCGTGCCTTCTCCGGTCAGAAAGCACGTCTGCGCGCCCGAGGCCACGCCCAAAGAAGGTGTACCCGAAAAATCTTTGTTAGCAGGCGGCAGGGGATATTTTTGCGGAATTTGTTATTTTTGCAGCGTGCGGGGGCGGGCTGTCGCAGGAGCAACGACATGAAAATAACAGAATGGAAGAAAGACGACAGGCCAAGGGAAAGATTTGAAAGCAACGGAGCCGGGGCATTGGGGGACGCTGAACTGATTGCCATCCTGATTCGCACAGGGCATGCAGGCAAAAGCGCGGTCGCCCTTGCTCGCGACCTGATTGCATCGGCAGGCAACTCGCTCGCCGAACTGTCCAAGATGTCCATAGAGAAGATTGCAGGAACCCCGGGAATGGGGAAAGTAAAGGCAATCACAATCAAGGCCGCATTTGAACTCGGCAGGCGGTTCGCAATGGAGGAAGGCCCGTCAGTGAAAAACAGCCCGGTCAGCGACTCGGGGAAAGCGTTCAGGCTGCTTTACCCACGGCTCAAAAGCCTGGATCATGAAGAATGCTGGGTAATATTCCTCAACAAAGGGAACAGGGTAATCTCAATCGAGAAGGTGTCGAGCGGGGGAAGTTCATCGACAGTGATTGACAGAAAAGCGATATTGAAATCCGCCGTGGAAAAACTTGCCAGCGGACTGATACTTGCGCACAACCACCCGTCGGGCAACCGTTTTCCCGGAGAATGCGACATCCGGGAGACAAGGGCGCTCAAAGAGGCCGCAAGGATGATGGATATCGTCCTAATCGACCACATCATCATCGCCGGAGAAGATTATTACAGTTTTTCGGACAACTCGGGCATCTGACCTCCTTGGATTGTAACGGGGAATTTATAACTTTGTAACCGCTTATAACAATTTTCAACGACATGAAACTCATCAACCTCGGCGAGACCGACTCAATCCTCAACAAATTCGTCTCCGAAATGCGCGACATAAACATTCAGAAGGACAGCATGCGTTTCAGGCGCAATCTGGAGAGAATCGGAGAAATATTCGCTTACGAGATAAGCAGGAAACTCACGTTTTCAAAGAAGCAGGTAGAGACCCCGCTGGGAATAGCCGAATGCTCCACTCCGGACGACAACATCGTAATCGGCACGATCCTGAGAGCCGGGCTGCCGCTCCACAACGGGATACTGAACTATTTCGACAACGCCCAGAACGCCTTTGTAGCGGCATACAGGAAATACGACAAGGAAGGCAATTTTGAAATCAGGACCGAGTATGCAAGCACCCCCCGGCTGTCCGGCAAGACACTTATATTGGCAGACACGATGCTGGCAACCGGTTCGTCGCTCCAGATAGTATATGAGAAACTGTGCCACGATTTCGGCAAACCGGAATACACGCATTTTGTATGCCCGATATCGAGCCAATATGCAGTCGAATACATAAAGAAACACTTCAGAGGCGAATCGATAACCCTTTGGGTGGCGGCCATCGATGAAGAACTCACATCGCACTCGTACATAGTGCCGGGACTCGGAGACGCCGGGGATCTCGCATACGGCAGCAAACTGTAGCACTGCCGCCAATGACGGACGTTACAGTTCCTTCCTCAACCTGGCAATAGGAATGTTCAACTGCTCCCTGTATTTGGCGACAGTACGGCGTGCCACCTTGTAGCCTTTTGAAGACAACATGTTCACTAACTCCTCGTCGGTGAGGGGTTTTTTCTTATCCTCAGCATCCACGCATTCTGAAAGCACTTTTTTAATCTCACGCGTAGAGACTTCTTCGCCGGAATCGGTTGCAAGTCCTTCCGAGAAAAAATATTTTAAAGGGAATATGCCGAAATGGGTCTGGATATATTTGCTGCTGACGACACGGGATATCGTGGATATGTCGAGCCCTGTCATCTCGGCAATGTCCTTGAGTACCATCGGCTTCAACTTCGACTCATCGCCATCCATGAAATAATCGTGCTGGTACTTCAGTATGGCGTTCATGGTGCTCATGAACGTATTCTGCCGCTGCTTTATGGCTTCGATGAACCATTTTGCAGAATCTATTTTCTGCTTCACGAACATTGCGGCCTCTTTTCCCTCGCGGGCCGAACTCTTCGCGGCGTTCTCGAGTATCCTTGCATATTTCGAGTTGACTTTCAGTTCGGGTACTGAAAAGCGCGGAAGCGAAAGCACAAGTTCGCCGTCCTTCAACTCCAGCAGAAAATCCGGCACCACCTGCTGCGCCTGTTCGGTATAATTGTCGTCGATCGTACCTCCGGGTCTCGGATTCAGGTGCACTATCTCGGAAATCGCCCCCTTCATGTCATCCTCCGACAAGCCGAGACGGGATATTATCTTTGAATAATGCTTTTTTGTAAACTCGGGATAAAACCGGGTAAGAATCGCAGTGGCATTCACCACGTCTCGTGTCTGCTCCTTGGCCTTCAACTGCAAAAGGAGGCACTCCTGAAGATCACGGGCCCCGACCCCTGTGGGCTCGAACTCCTGGATTACTTTCAACATGCGCCCCACCTCGTCGGCATCCGTCGTTATTCCGGACTTGAAGGCCATGTCGTCAACAAGACTCTCAAGATCGCGGCGAAGATAGCCGTCGTCGTCAAGGCTGCCTATGATGAACGAGGCTACTGCCCGTTCATGCTCCGTCAACGGCTTGTAACCCAACTGATGCTCAAGGCTCTGGTGGAAACTCTCCTTAACGGAGAAAGTGTTGTACTGCGGCTTCTCGTCCTTGCCGTAATTGTTTACGTATGTCTTGTAACGCGGAATCGAATCATCTTCGGTATAGGCGTCGAGGGAAAGATCTTCCTGCTGCTCTCCGTCATCATCGCCTTCGGCCTTGGAGTTTTCATCAAGAACGGGATTTTCCTCCATTTCCTTCTGAATCCTCTGCTGCATTTCCAATGCGGAAAGTTCCAGCAACTTTATCGTCTGGATCTGGAGGGGCGACAACTTCTGTGTCTGTTTCTGGACAAGCCCTTGTTTTATTCCTGAATTATTCATGAATGCAAATATACATTTTTTTCCTATATTCGCACTTGAAAACAGCAACCGTTATGGAACAGCAAGACATCATGCATGTGGATGTGGCTGAAATACTGAAAAAAAAGGCCCCGGACAAGGCCCGGCTCATCCCAGGATTCGTAGTTTCATGGCTAAAAAGAATCATACACCAGGATGAAATCAATGCAGGCCTGGCCGATTTCGGACATTGCGGCAGCATTGACTTTGCGGACAACATCATCAGGCACACGTTGCAGGCCGGTTATACGGCCCACGGCATGGAACGGCTGGATCTTTCCAAAAGATATGTTTTCGTATCCAACCATCCTCTCGGAGGACTGGACGGAATGGTGCTCATCGCCTGCATCGGGAAAAAGTTCAACAACGTACGCTTCGTCGTCAACGACCTGCTGATGTTCCTCAAACCCCTCGCACCGATTTTCGTGCCCGTGAACAAGTTCGGAAAAAGCGGCAGCGAAAGCGCAAGAGCCATAAACGAGGCGTTTGCATCCGACACCCAGATACTGTATTTCCCAGCCGGGCTGTGTTCCAGGAAAAACAAGGGGGTGATTTCCGATCTTCCCTGGAAGAGCACCTTTCTCAAGAAGGCCAGGGAATACGGACGCGACATAGTACCAGTATATTTCGACGGCAGAAACTCATCGTTTTTCTACAGGCTCGCCAACCTGCGGAAAATCCTTAAAATCAAATTCAACATCGAAATGATGTTCCTTCCCGACGAAATGTTCAGACAGAAAGGAAAGAGTTTCAACCTATACTTCGGAGAACCAATCCCCATATCATCAATAGGCCCTGACAGAAGCATCAATGAATGGGTAAAAATCATACGTGATACTACATACAAACTTAAACCTGCAAAATGAAACCTTTGATTGACCCTGTAAGCAAAGAGACCCTCAAAAAGGAACTTACAAAAGACAAACTCATTAGATACACCAGAAAAGGAGACAACGAACTCTATGAAATCACGGCGGCGGATTCGCCCAACGTGATGAGAGAAATAGGCAGGCTCCGCGAACTCACTTTCCGAGATGCGGGAGGCGGCACGGGAGAAGAAATCGACATAGACCGCTACGACACCGATCCGGACAATCCGTATAGGCAACTGATCGTATGGAACCCGAACGAATGCGAAATAATCGGGGGCTACCGCTATATTTACGGCAAGGGGCTTGATGTATCCGACCTTGCCACCGCTGAACTTTTCAATTTTTCTGACGGATTCATCAAAGACTACATGCCGCACATGATAGAACTCGGCCGCTCGTTCATCCAGCCGAACTACCAGGGGACGAAAATGGCCCGCAAAGGACTTTTCGCCCTGGACAACCTGTGGGACGGGCTCGGGGCGCTGATAATGAAATATTCCGACTGCCGGTATTTTTTCGGAAAAGTCACAATGTACAGGAAATACAACGTACAGGCCAGAAACATGCTTCTGAATTTCATGCACAAGTATTTTTCCGATCCTGACAGAATGGTATATCCGATTTCTCCTATCGACATAGACGCTGGCAATCCCCTGTATTCGGAAATATTCGACGGGCTCGACTATCAGGAAGCCTACAAAAGGCTTTCGCACGAAATAAAGGAAAAAGGAGAGCACATTCCGCCTTTAGTCAATTCATACATGAACCTTTCCGCGACAATGAAAGTCTTCGGAACGGCGATAAATGAAAAATTCGGCGGCGTCGAAGAGACAGCAATACTCGTAACCATCCCTGACATATTTCCGGACAAACTTGACCGCTACACCTCCCCTCTTGCAGAGTGGAGCCAGCGGCTGAAATACAGATGGTGGAAAGTCGCCAGTACTATTAAAAAAAGACGCTCTTCCCGGAAGGCTCAGCAGCCTCTTTCGGAATAACCAAGGTAACAGTATCCAGACGAACCGCATTGTCCTTGTCAAGAGGAGGATATGAAATCGCCTCCTTCACAAGGAAAGCGGCCGGATACATCATTTTTATACCATTAAGAGCCGCCATGGCCTCGGAACGGGTGCGAAAGTCGCCGACAGTCACCTTAAAATACGGATTGTCGTAGTTGCGATACGCCCGAAGTTCCGGAAAAAGGAATCTGAACTCTTTTTCTATTTTCTCCGACTCCGAACGGGCATTCCTCTTGTTGTCAAAGAAAATACGGATCCTGTAGCCTTCCATCTTCCTGCCAGCATTGGAAGCGACATGGGCCGCCATCGCCGAACGGATTGAAATATTCTGGTTCAGGGTCACTCCATGCAGGAGGCCGAAAATGTTTTTACCTGAAAGAAGCGTATCCTCATACGGAAGACTCACATACATCACGGTATCCTTCAGCACGAACAGCGAAGTATCAATTGCTGAAGAATCAACGACCGCCAATGAATCGGCGGCGGCACGTACTGCCGACGGCGCAGAAGAAACATTCCTGAAACTGCCGAAAAATATCGGCGCCAGCAGAAAGGCAATGACTATCGGGTATTTTGCTTTCATCTCACAAACGACATTATCTCGTCATAACCCATATCGTTCAAACGGATGCTCCGCCTGATTCCGGATTTCAGTCTCACCTTCACAACGGCATCCACCGTTATGTCCGAGCGGTTGAAGGAAGAGGCCAACCCGAGAAGTTCGAAAGGCGAAACCGAATCGGCAAGTCCTATTTCCAACGGGAAAAGACATTCCGACACCGCCTCTCCGGGAACCGACACAGTAGTATCCATGGCAAACACGCCGAATTCGGAGCCGTCTCTCTTTACCGAACCCGAAACAGAAACGACTGAAAACTCTTTTGCCGGATTGTCAACGGTAAGCCGCACGGAAACTTTCAAGCCTGTAAAACCCACATTCTCAAGTTCGGCTATCTTATAATCGGTAATCCTTATGTCCCTCATGCGCGAACATGAGGACGATACGAGCAATACGGCGAATATTATTAGTATGTATTTTCTCATCCTGTTTTATTGCATAAACATATGGATTTGCAAAAATAGAAAAATCTCCGGAATTCTGCCTATATTTGTAATTTTAAGTAACCTCTTACAATAAAAGGATGGACAAAGATTTCAAATCCATAAGGCCTGTCACCGACGCATCGAGGCCGGGTGTATATATCGAAACCTACGGATGCCAGATGAACGTGAATGACAGCGAAGTAATACTCTCTCTCCTTGAAGACGAAGGCTATGCGCTGTGCGACAGCATGGAAAAAGCGTCGCTCGCAATCATCAACACCTGCGCCATCAGAGACAATGCCGAACAGCGTATCTGGGGACGGCTTGAAGTGTTCAGGCAACTCAGAAAAAAGCACCGCCTGACAGTCTGCATAGTCGGCTGCATGGCAGAAAGGCTCAAGGAAGAACTGCTCGAACATCCGGCGGTTGACATAGTGGCCGGGCCGGATTCATACAGGGCCCTGCCGGGCCTTATAAAGAAACTTTCTTCAGCCGAAGGCGGCAAGCAGATAGACGTAATGCTTTCGAATGAAGAGACTTATGCAGACATCTCTCCGGTAAGGCTCGACAAGAACGGGGTTTCCGCATACATTTCCATAATGCGCGGATGCAACAATGTCTGCTCCTACTGCGTGGTTCCATATACCAGGGGCTCCGAACGCAGCCGCGACTATCGCACCATCCTCAGGGAGGCTGGAGAACTTCAGGCCAACGGCTACAAGGAAATCAACCTGCTGGGACAGAATGTGGACTCATATCTATGGACGGAGGACCGGCGTGTCGATTTTGCCGCGCTGCTCAGGATGACAGCCGAAGCATACCCCGGAATGAGAATCAGGTTTTCAACATCGCACCCAAAGGACATAAGCGACGAAGTCATCCGTACAATGGCCTCATATGACAACATCTGCAAGCACATACACCTTCCGGTACAATCAGGAAGCAGCAGGATGCTGGAATTGATGCGCCGCAAATACGACAGGGAATGGTATCTTGAAAGGATAAGGAAAATAAGGGAAATCATGCCGGACTGTGCGATAACCACGGACATCATTGCGGGATTCTGCACGGAGACAGCCGAAGACCACTTGCAGACACTGTCGTTGATGGAAGAAGTAAGGTTCGACGGCGCTTTCATGTTCCAGTATTCCGAAAGGCCGGGAACTCTTGCAGCGAGACGGTACAAAGACGACGTACCGCCTGAGACAAAGACAGAAAGGCTGAATGAAATCATCCGGTTACAGAACCGCATATCTCTGGAAAACAACATGAAAGAGATAGGCAGACGCATGGTTGTCCTGATTGAGGGGACATCGAAGCGCAATAAAGACGAACTGTTCGGGCGGGCCTCGAACAACAAAGTATGCGTATTCCCTTCCAACGGACACAAAATCGGAGAATACGCCGAAGTGGAAGTGCTTGACTGCACATCAGCCACCCTGATATCAAAGACAATATGATTTTCAACAACAATAAAACAGGAGACACACTATCATGACAAAGATGAGAAGCACCTACCTCGGAGGATTCAGAACCGAGATCGAACATCTGCAATCCGGCAATAAGGTCATAACGGACGCACCACTCGACAACCACGGAAAAGGAGAATTCTTCTCCCCTACCGACCTGTTCGCATCATCGCTTGCAAGCTGCATGCTGACTATCATGGGACAGTCTGCTGAAGCACACGGCTTCAACATCGACGGGACAAGGATTGAAATCGAGAAGAAAATGGGCACTAACCCACGCAGGGTAATAGAGATTGACGTGGACATTTATTTCCCCGAGGGCTCCAACTACTCGGACAAGGAAAAAAGGTTCATAGAGGCTGCCGTAAACGGATGTCCCGTATCCAACAGCCTGAGCCCGGAGATTGAAAAGAAAATCGTCTATCACTATTAGAAACTGTTTCTTAATGACCGGCCCGGCTTCACGGGCAACGGCTCATTGCACAAGGCCGAGTTTCCTCATGAGCGCGTCCGGTTCGGGATCACGGCCCCTGAAACGACGGTACATTTCGGCGGCATCTTCGGTGCCGCCTTTTGAAAGTATCTCGCGACGCAATGACGCGGCCACCTCCCTGTTGAAAACGCCTTTTTCCTCAAACAGCGAAAACGCATCGGCCTCAAGGACTTCCGCCCATTTGTACGAATAATATCCCGCCGAATATCCACCGTTAAAAATATGCGAAAAAGACGGGGAAAAAGCCGTCCCTGCTATCTGCGGAAGCACCGAAATGCCTTCAAGGACATTCTTTTCAAAATCAACGACATCTTTATCATTCCGTTCCGCCGACGAATACCAGGCCATATCAAGGATTCCGAATTGCAACTGCCTCAACTGCAGATATCCGGCCTGGAAATTCCTGGCCTCGACCAGCCTGGCCAGCAATTCGTCAGGAATAGTCTCCCCAGTCTGATAATGTTTTGCGAAGAGACTGAGAAATTCCGGCTCGAATGCCCAGTTTTCCATAATCTGGGAAGGAAATTCTACAAAATCCCACGGAACGTTCGTGCCGGAAACAGAGGCATAATTGCATTCGGACAAAGTTTCATGAAGAGAATGCCCGAACTCATGCAGCAGGGTAGTAACTTCGTCATGGGTAAGGAGCGACGGAGTGTCGGAAGAAGGCTTTGTAAAATTAGTTACGATACTTATCATCGGCCTGTGGTCTTCACCGTCCAGAACATACTGTCCCTCAAAAGGGTTCATCCACGCACCCGAATTTTTATTGCTCCTCGGGAAGAAATCCATATACAGCAAAGCCATGTGCTTCCCGGAAGAATCCTTGACATCATACACCCTTACGTCTTCATGATACACAGGAAGATCCTTTCTTTCTTCAAATGTAAGCCCGTACAGCCTCCCTGCCAGATCGAAAGCCGCTTTTACGACAGTTCCCAGTTCAAAATACGGTTTCAGTTCTTCTTCCTTGAGGGAAAACCTGGATTCCCTGTATTTTTCAGACCAATATGCGAAATCCCACGGCATCATGGGGTCTTCAAATCCGCAGGAAACTGCAAAAGAAGACACTTCCTCAACATCTTTACGGGCAAAAGGGAGGGTGCGCTTCAACAGATTGTCCAGAAACGCATTGACTTTCTCTTTGCTTCCGGCCATTCTTTCCTCCAGAACATAGTCCGCATAAGTGCCGTAACCGAGCATTGCGGCTATCGATGTCTTTAATTCCACGATTTTTTTCAGAACCGGGCAGTTGTCGAACCTGCCTCCCAAAGCCCTTGTATTTCCTGCCATCCATATCCGGCGACGGAGATTTCTGTTGCCACTGAACCTGAGGAAAGGCCCCATGCTTGTACGTGACAGTGTAAAGACCCATCCGTCCATCTGCCTTGCCGCCGCTTCTTCGGATGCCGCCGTCCTCACATACTCGGGAAGCCCCGCAAGATCCGACTCATCCGTCAGATGCAGGACATAATCGTTAGTGGCGTCAAGAAGGTTCTTTTCAAATCCGAGTTGGGCCAGGGACAGTTCCTCGGACATTTTCCCGAAAGCCTCTTTGTCATCATCCGGAAGCCCGGCTCCGTTGCGCACGAACGAATCATAGGTCTTCTTGAGCAGCATGGATTGCTCGGCAGTCAAACCTGCCGTATCCCTGCCGTCATACACCGCCTTTACCTTTTCAAACAGAATCCGGTTCAACGACACATACAGCGAATATTCCGTCAACATGGGCGAGACCTTTTCGGCTATCTCCCTTATCCCCGGACTCGTACATGCCGAATTCATATTATAGAATATGCCAGCAACTCTGTCAAGCAACTTTCCGGAGGCATCCAGAGCAACCACGGTATTCTCAAAATCAGGCTTGTCCGGATTAGCCACAATAGCATCTATCTCTTTTTTCGCAATCGCCACCGCTTCACTGAATGCGGGCAGATAATGCTCCTCCCTTATCATGTCAAACCGCGGAGCACCATACTGCAAAGAAGAGTCCGCCAGCAAAGGATTGTCCTTCAAATCCATCATAGTTCAAAATAATTTCTTGACCAAATAACCGAAAAATATCTTATACCTTATATTGTAACATTCATATATGCGATACAGGCCATAACTCCGGCATCCCGTAAATATGTCTTTGACGAAGCCCCGTTTTTCCAACTCTCCCACCCTTACGGCCGCCTCCGGCAAGGCATGCAGCAGCCTGTAATTGTTTGCAAGCATCCTGTTCACGCCTGCCATGATTTTGTGCTCTTCCCTGTGGAGACGGTTGTTATACGCATTCCTGCAATAATCGCCGCAAAACTTCTTGTCGCTACGCCCTTTCAGCAACTCACCGCATTCAAGGCAATGATTTGTTTCAACCCCGCAATTCACGCTCTCCATAGCCCCTATTTTTTCGCAATTTAATAAAAATTAAAAACCGAGTCCTGTTTAACAAAAAAAATATTGATTTCAATACAACATTTATCATTTCTTGTAAAACAGGACACATATCCGACTCGCCGGCTTTGACTTTAAACGACTATAAATATTTATCAACCGAATAAATGCCTTCCCTATATTTTACTTTGCGGCAGAAAAACACAAATGCTTATGGATTATACGTTAAACAGAATCGAAGTAAGAGGGAATGTCGGGGAAGACGCCCGCATCAGCAAGTTCGGAGATAATTGCGTCGCCCGTTTCCAGGTAGCGACCAACTATTCCTACAGGGACAAGGACGGACAGCCCGTCATAGAAACCACATGGCACAACATCGTGGCATGGGAAGGAAGGGGCATGCCTGATTTCGCCCTTATAAAAAAAGGGGCTTTCATATATGCATGCGGAAGACTGAGGGTATCGAAATTCACCAACAGCGAAGGAGAAGAAAAGAGAGTCTATGAAATAGTGGCCAACAGGCTTCAATTGGTGAAGCCTGAAGATTTTGCATAGACTTTCTCCCGGGAAGACGGAATCCGGAACGAGTTTGTTTAACAATGGACGCCCACACCTGCACTTCGGATTATCCGTCTTCCTATTGGAAATTTTTTTAACTTTGCGGACAATGTGTCACTTTTCACATATAAATGATATGAGGGATATTTATATTTACAACACTTTAAGCCGCAAGAAGGAATTATTCAAGCCAATAACGGAAGGATACGTAGGGATGTATGTTTGCGGGCCGACTGTATATGGGGACGCACACCTTGGACATGCCAGACCGGGAATAACCTATGACGTGCTTGCCAGGCTTTTCAGGGCCCTGGGGTACAAGGTACGCTATGTAAGAAACATTACTGATGTAGGGCATCTTGAAAACGACTCCGACTCAGGAGAAGACAAAATCGCCAAAAAGGCAAGAATCGAGCAGCTTGAACCGATGGAGGTCGTACAGGAATATACAATCAGATACCACGATGCCATGAGGAAACTCAACGTAGCCCCGCCAAGCATCGAACCAAGAGCCTCCGGACACATCATCGAACAGATAGCCCTCGTACAGAAAATACTTGATGCCGGATACGCATATATCAGCAACGGCTCTGTATATTTCGATGTAAAGGCATACGACAGGGAACACCGGTACGGAGTACTTTCAGGCCGGGTACTTGACGAAATGATATCCAACACAAGGGAACTTGACGGGCAGGGGGACAAACATTCCCCTTATGACTTCGCATTATGGAAAAAAGCAGCCCCCGAACACATAATGAAATGGCCTTCGCCTTGGAGCGAAGGATTCCCGGGATGGCACCTCGAATGCTCCGCGATGAGCGAGAAATACCTTGGAGCGCAGTTCGACATACACGGAGGTGGAATAGACCTGCTGTTTCCTCATCACGAATGCGAACTTGCCCAGAATGTCGCATCACGCGGAACCGGGGGAGTCAATTACTGGATGCACAACAACATGATTACCATCAAGGGACAAAAAATGGGGAAATCCCTCGGCAATTTCATCACACTGGATGAACTGTTTACCGGGAACAATTCCGTCCTTGAACAGGCTTACTCCCCTATGACCATACGCTTCTTCATTCTGCAGGCGCATTACAGGAGCACCCTGGATTTCAGCAACGAAGCGCTGCAGGCTTCGGAGAAAGGCCTGAAAAGAATAATGCAGGCGGCAGGCGATGTCATGAAACTCACCGCCTCCGACGATGCTCCCGAGATGCCGGAAATAAGCCGTCTGTATGAAAAGACTTACGAAGCACTGTGCGATGACCTCAACACCCCTGTGGCATTGTCCCACATTTTCGATGCAGTAAAGATTGTCAATTCGGCCAAAGAAAAACAGACAGTTCTGAACGGCAGAGACCTCTCTGTCCTGAAGGAAATCTTCAGCGGCATACTGTCAGGCATACTGGGACTGGCTGACGAGGAAACCGCCGATGACAACAAGGAGACAATCGACAGACTCGTCAGAATGATAATAGACGTCCGCAAGAAAGCAAAGGCCGACAAGGACTGGGCGACAAGCGACCGTATCAGGGATGAACTCAAACAGGCCGGAATACAGATAAAGGACACGAAAGAAGGCACGGAATGGACTTTTGAGAAATAGTGCCATACCGCCTACAACATGTACTTGAAGCAGACAGGGCGTGCCGGTTTTTCGGCACGCCCTGTCTGCTTGTTTTGATTCGGATGTCAGTTACTTCAACATGAATGACAGCGACGCCTTTGAACAAAGGGTTTCTCCGACATAAATGCTTGCTTCAGTAAAAAACATCAGGCCTCTGCTTTTTATCAGCTTCGTCCTTATTTCCATTTTGTCACCAGGCACTATCTGATGTTTGAAACGTGCGGAGTCTATTCCGGTATAAAACGGAGTACGTCCTTCCAAAGCACTCAGCACCAACAGTGAACTTGCCTGTCCCATTATCTCGCATTGTATCACGCCTGGAACGACCGGATGTCCCGGATAATGTCCCTGGAGAAAAAACTCATCGCCTTTTACAGTGTAATAAGCCCGGACAGTACCGTCATCCTCCAAGTAGATTTCATCGATAAGCAACATCGGCTCGCGATGAGGCAAATACTTCTTTAACTCCTCTCTATCCATAATATTAGGTTTTAGTATATGTGTTTTCAGCGTTCGTTATCTGCTGAGTTTCCTCAGGGCAACCGTACCGTTATGGCCTCCGAAACCGAGGGAATTGGAAATTGCGACATCAATTGCGCACTCTTCCGCCACTTTAGGGGTATAATTCAAATCGCATTCCGGATCCGGGCACTCAAGGTTGGCAGTAGGAGGTATGATAGAATCCTTCATTGACAATGCCGATATGATGATCTCTACCGCACCAGCCGCTCCGAGCATGTGGCCGGTCATGGATTTTGTAGAACTGATGTGAGCCTTGTATGCCGTATCTCCAAGTGCCTTCTTTATGGCATTGGTTTCGGAAACATCATTAAGAGGAGTACCCGTACCGTGGGCATTGATGTAAAGCACGTCTTTTTCCGGATCATATCCGGCTTCCGACAAGGCCTCCCTCATCGCCGTGGCAGGAACTTCTCCCGAAGGTTCAGGAGCCGTGATATGGTGTGCATCGCAGGTATTGCCATAACCGCATACCTCGGCATAGATATTCGCGCCGCGAGCCACGGCATGTTCGTATTCTTCAAGAATCAGTACGCCGGCACCTTCGCCCATCACGAAACCGGCCCTCCTTTTGTCAAAAGGAAGCGATGCCGCATTAGGGTCTTCAGATTTGGAAAGCGCCTTGCTGTTGGCAAAACCGGCCATGGCGAAAGAATTGATAGGAGCTTCGGCGCCGCCTGCTATTATGGCGTCCGCATAACCGTGCTTTATCGCCCTGTATGCCTCGCCGACAGCATGCGTACCGGTAGCGCAGGCCGTCACCACAGGAAGGCAAGGGCCCTGTGCATGGAACTCTATCGCTATCGTACCTGAAGCCATGTTTGAAATCATCATAGGCACCATCAACGGGGAAACCCTACGCGCACCGTCGAAAAACAGGTTGTGCATCTGTTCCATGTTGGTATGTATGCCTCCGATTCCCGAACCGACATATACGCCGAGGCGGGCAGGCTCTATTTTCCCTTCCAATCCGGAATCTTCCATCGCCTGTTTGGCAGCAGCCAAGGCATACTGGGTATATTTGTCGCTCCTTCTTACAGTCGCAACACTCAATCCATAGCGAGCCGGATCAAAGTCTTTCACTTTTGCCACAACCTTGATCGGCAGTGTGGACAATTCTACATCATAAGGTGAATCCAACTGCGTAAGAATATTTACACCGCAATGGCCGTTTTTAATATTATCCCACATCGTAGGGATATCATTACCGACAGGAGAAATAACTCCCATTCCTGTAATTACTACTCTTTTTGCCATATTTTTCAATTTAATTTCCTACTGATTACTTATCCCATATTATATACGCCGCTCCGGATACGAAACCCGCACCGAAAGCGCTCATAATAAGTTTCTGCCCCTTCTTCAGGCGACCGGCCTTGTTCATGTCGTCCAGCAGGATAGGCACAGATGCCGAAGAAGTGTTTCCGAGATGTTCTATATTGTGTACGAACTTGTCCGGAGATATGTCAAAATGCTTCTGGATAGAATCGATTATCCTGAGATTGGCCTGATGGAGCAGATAATAATCCACATCGTCGGCTTTGATTCCCGCCCTTTCAAGCAATGCGGATATATCAGCAACTCCTGCCCTTGTGGCCATCCTGAAAATCTCACGTCCGTTCATTGTCAGTGGAACGGGTTCCTTCTCCTTTGTAATATAAGGGGTAGGCTCCAATACTCTTTTATAATACAGCGACTCGACTGCGGCCACGCCTGAAAGTTTCACCTCCCTGACACAGTCGTTCTCCTTGTCCGTGCAGTCCAGGACAACAGCCGCCGCACCGTCTCCGAACAGCACGCATACATTCCTGTCCGCCCAGTTCATCATCCTCGTAGGCTCTTCGGCACATACCAGCAGGATGTTCCTTACATCCGGATGGGCCAATGAATAGCCATGCGCAAAATCAAGCCCGTATATGAAGCCCGCGCATGCCGCATTTATATCCATTGTAGCCACCCTGGTGCCGAGTTCCCTCTGTATGACACAACTCAGCCCCGGCGTAACGAATTCATTCACGACATTCGAACAGATGATGATGTCTATATCGTCCAAAGTAATACCTGCATCTTCAACGGCTTTTCTGGCCGCATCGGTTGCAAGATCCTCCAGTTTCTCATCCGAAATCACTTTCCTTGAAGATATGCCCGTCCTGGTCACAATCCATTCGTCCGATGTATCCAGAAACGTTGAAAGCATATCGTTTGTCACCTCTTTCTTCGGTAAAGAACTTCCTGTTCCTATGATTTTCATATATACCTTCCTCTAATAAAAATTAATATTCTTAATCCTAATATTTTGCGAAAATATCTCCAATCGCCATAAAGGCAAAATATATGTGGCATTTTAACGGCAAATATATGTCAAATTCGCGTATTTGTGGCGAAAAATTGTAATTTGTGGTGAAATAAAAAGTATTTTTGTGCCATGAAAAGCAAGACACCCGAATATCTGGCCGATGCCGACAACCTTGTCGTGACTGTAGTAATCACGGCACTGTTTGCTATAGCATTCATCACCATATATTCACAGTTTTCAAAGTCGGTGTGGTTCGATCTGCATGACAGCCAAAGATTCATATTTACCGTCGGATTCATATCCACATCCATACTGATGATCATAATCAGCAAAACCATGTTCTATTACAGATACCGCAGGAAACCACTCGCGCTGTGGGAGTATCTTCTGTGGAACATACTTGAAATAATCATTATCTCGGCCATATACACCGGCATAGCGATAACATTGGGCGACAACACACACGAAAACCCAGTAACAGAATTTTTCCGGCAATACCCGAAATCGTTGCTTGTAACCTTCATAATCCTCGTCATACCTTACGGAGGAGTATGGGCGGCAGCGGCGGAAAGAGACAGGAACAGGATATTGAAAGTCGTAAACAGCAAGGAGATAGCCACCGATGAACATACCGGAAACGACAACGAACTCATCCATATCACAGACAACAACGGGAACCTGAAACTGTCCATAAGGCTGGACAAACTCCTGTATATCGAATCACAGGACAATTATGTAAAAGTATATTATACCACGCAGGGCAAATTGCAGAGTTATCTGGTACGCTGCAAGTTGAAAACTCTTGAAGAGAACTTCTCCGCCGACGGCAAACTTGCCCGGTGCCACCGCTCGTACATAGTCAATACGACCAAGGTAAAAGTGCTCCGCAAAGAAATGAACAACTATGTAGTGGATCTGGACAACGGAGGCACGATGCCCATCCCCGTCTCAAAAAAATACTTTGAGACTTTTGCCGCATCTTTGAAAAATTAACCCTACAGATTATTTAATACCCACTATCACTACTGTCCACTAAAAATGGACAAGGTTAAAAATTAAATAAATTCAGTTCACTAGAATCATATCGGTCTTTGACATTTTTGAAATTCGATTTGTCGAACAAGTCACTGAGATGTGTTTTGTCGGTCA
>JADIMA010000035.1 GCA_017694945.1 Candidatus Merdivivens pullicola
GAACAGCCCTGCTGGCTTTCGGCATTATCTTCGCGGGAAGTCTGGCCGCCGGAGCCTTGCCGGCATATAAAGCAATAAAAATCAGTGCAGTGGATGCGCTTAGGGAAGAATAAAAATGTATTGGATATGAAACGTTTTTTCAAAATTTTCTGGATCGTATTATTAGTTGCGGTTTTTCTGGGGACGATGGTGTTCCTGTTTATTAAATCCAGGCCGAAAACCGTTGAATATGAGTTGATTTCGCCTGAAATTCATGATCTTGTGAATTCAATCATAGCCACAGGGAAAGTCGAACCGAGCAATGAAGTGCTTATAAAGCCGCAGATTTCCGGTATAATCGATGCCATACATTGCAAGCCGGGAGATGACATCAAGGAAGGCGATATCATAGCCACTATCAAGGTTGTTCCGGAAATGAGTTCGCTCAACAGTGCCGAAGGACGTCTCAGAGTGGCGGGAATCAGTCTCGACAAGGCCCTGAAAGACTTTGAGCGCAGCAAAGAACTGCATGACAAAGGCATAATCTCCGACGAGGAGTTCGAAACAGCGCAGACAGCACTTGACAATGCCGAAGAAGAGATGGAAAACGCGGAGGACGCCCTCAAGATAGTGACCGACGGGGTTTCGGAAAAATACGCACACCTGAGCAATACCCAGGTGCGTTCTACCATTACCGGAAAAGTACTCGACATTCCGGTGGAAGTCGGCAACTCCGTAATACAGGCCAACACTTTCAACGAAGGAACGACCATAGCGGAAGTGGCGGATCTCGGCAACATGCTTTTCAAGGGAGATGTAGATGAAGCCGATGTCGGGAAAATCTCCGTCGGAGTGCCTGTAAAAGTCACCATAGGCGCGCTTCAAGGTTATGAATTCGATGCAGTGCTGACATATATTTCACCTAAATCTTCCGAAGAAAACAATGTGGTGAGGTTTGAAATAGAAGCCGTGATGGACATTCCCGACTCCGTTTTCGTCCGTGCCGGCTACAGTGCGAATGCCGAAATCGTCACCGAGCAGCGCACGGGGGTGCTTTCCATTGAAGAAAGTGCGGTGAAATTCGCCGGTGATACGGCTTATGTCGATATATTCAAAGGGCACTCGGGAAAACACCAACTCTTTGAAAGGCGCGACATAGAGATAGGCATGTCGGACGGCGTATATATAGAAGTCCTGTCTGGCCTGTCCGCAGAGGACAAGGTTCAGGGATTGTTGAAAATCAATTGATGAACGGTTATGAGACAGACATTTAAAATATCGATTGCACTCTTGTTGCTTGTTTTGCCCTTCTCCTCCCCTCTTGAGGCCCAGCAGTTGTGGACATTGGAAGAGTGTATCGAATATGCTCTTGAGCACAACAATGATGTCAAGCAGCAGCAATTGCAGGTCGAAAGCGGCAAGGTGGCAATCAATACGGCTAAAATGTCGCGGCTGCCTGATTTGTCCGCGTCGCTCGGAGGAAACATATATTTCGGCCGCGGCCCCTCGAGGGACGGTACATATATAGACAACTCGCAAATATCGGGATCTTTCGGCGTATCCACTTCGCTTCCCGTTTTCCAGGGATTGAGGATAAAACATGAGATTGACCGTTCCAAACTTGATTTCGAGGCCGCTACGCAGCAACTGGCTCTTGTAAGGGAAAACATATCCCTGCAGATAACCTCTTATTTTCTCCAGGTGCTTTATGCCAGGGAACTTCTGGCAATAGCGGAAAGCAGGCTTGAGTCGAGCATGGAGCAGTTGGAACTCGCTAAAGGCAAATATGAAAGCGGAAAGTCCTCGCACAGCGATGTGGTTGACAATGAATCTATTGTCGCTTCTGACCAGGCTTCGCTTACTCAGAGCAGGAATGACTGTTTGCTTGCCGAACTGGATTTGAGGCAGGCGATGAATCTTCCCGATTCGGTTGAATTCGAACCGTATCTTGAATTTGCAGGGGACGAATTGCCGGAGTACCGCCTTCTCCCTTCGCTTGAAGACATTTATTCGGGTTCGTTATTGCTCCATCCTTCTATAAAAACCGCCGAGTTCAATCTTGAAAGCAGCAAGGCTGCATTGAAGGAGGCAAAAAGTTCCTATTACCCCACATTGTATTTTACCGCAGGATACGGGAACAGCGCGTTTTCCAACCTGACGGACAGGACATTGAACAGCAATTTCTGGACTCAGTTGGCAAATAACGGGAACGAATATCTGGGGCTTTCGCTTTCAATCCCCATATTCAGCAGGAACAACGTAAGGAACAATGTGAAGATTTCGCAACTAAACGTGCAAAGCCAGGAAATAGCCCTTAACGAATCCCGCAAGGCCCTGAAAAAGGAAATAGAGCAGGCATATTGGGGGGCTGTCACAGCATACGATGCAATGATAGCGGCAAAAAAGGCCCTGGATGCGGCACGGCTTGCTTTTGAGAACGAACTTGCCAAATACGAAGCCGGAAAATCAGGAGTGTATGATTATTCCAATGCAAAGGCGAATCTCGACCAGGCCGAGGCGACACTTTCACACAGCAAATACGATTATATTTTAAAATATCGGATTCTGGAGTTTTATATGTAATGAATACGATGCTACTTTTTTACATAATAAACCCTTTCGGGGCTGCTCCGAACTAAAATTTGCGTATCTTTGTCTCCAATATCCTAAAAGCAGGAAAGTGACAGGAATGTTGATACCTCTTCCGGAAAGGATGCGCCCGTCGTCTCTTGACGATTATGTAGGCCAGAAACATTTGGTTGGCAAAGGTTCCGTGCTCAGAAACATGATTGAGAGCGGAAACCTTTCTTCATTCATACTCTGGGGCCCCCCTGGTGTCGGCAAGACCACTCTGGCGCATATAGTCGCCTCTACCCTGGACAGGGAATTCTATACCCTGTCGGCAATAAGTGCGGGGGTCAAGGATGTGCGTGAAGTAATAGAGCGCGCCAAATCCGGGGTGATGTTCTCGAAAGGGGCTCCTATCCTGTTCATAGACGAGATTCACCGTTTCAACAAAGCCCAGCAGGACGCTTTGCTCGGGGCCGTGGAGAGCGGTACAATCATACTTATAGGCGCTACGACTGAAAATCCGTCTTTTGAGGTGATAACTCCCCTCCTTTCGCGATGCCAGGTCTTTGTGCTGAAGTCACTTGACCCTGAAGACCTGGACATATTGCTCCAGCGGGCCTTGAAAGAGGATTCCTATCTCAGGACAAGGGATATCACGGTGAAAGAAAAAGAGGCCCTCTTCCGTTTTTCCGGCGGTGACGCGCGCAAACTCCTTAACATACTGGAAATAACGGTAGGCGTATTTCCGCAGGACGCCCCAGTCGTAATAGACAATAAAGTCGTGCAGGAGAGTCTTCAGGAAAACATAGCCATATATGACAAGGACGGCGAGATGCATTATGACATAATATCGGCGTTCATCAAAAGCGTGCGCGGTTCGGATCCGAACGGTGCCGTTTACTGGATGGCAAGGATGCTTGACGGAGGAGAAGATCCCCTGTTCATAGCAAGAAGGCTTGCCATACTTGCCTCCGAGGATATCGGCCTTGCAAATCCCAATGCAATGCTGCTTGCATCGGCCTGTTTCGATACTGTTCACAGGATAGGAATGCCGGAGGCGCGGATTCCTTTGTCCGAAACGGCCATTTATCTTGCGACATCGCCGAAGAGCAACAGCGCCTATATGGCGATAGACAGCGCATTGCAGGCTGCAAAGGATACAAAGGACGCACCGGTGCCGCTTCACCTGAGAAACGCACCTACAAAACTCATGAAGGAATTGGGATATCATGACGGTTACAAATACGCCCATGACTATGAAGGCAATTTCGTACAGCAGGAATTCCTTCCTGAAAAGATGTCGGGAACCAGGTTTTACGAGCCTGGGAAAAACAAGAAAGAGGACGAAATCCGCAGGCGGCTTTCGTCGGAATGGGAAAAATACGGATATTAGTTTTAATTTTTTTAGTATATGAGATTCTTAAAAGTCACTTTAGCAACGATGCTTGCGGCGTTGGCGTTCAACGCCAATGCGCAGGAGGGGCCTCTGTGGACCCGTTATCCTGCCATCTCTCCCGACGGGAAAAGCATAGCCTTCTCGTACAAAGGGGATATTTACAAAGTATCAGTAAACGGTGGTGTGGCACAGCAACTTACCACTAACGAAGCCCATGATTACGCTCCTGTATGGTCGCCGGACGGCAAGACTATAGCGTTCGCTTCGGACAGGTATGGCAATTTCGACATTTTCACCATGCCGGCCGAGGGCGGAGAGCCTGCAAGGCTGACTTACTGGTCAAGGGGTGAAAAGCCGCTTGCATTCAGCAACGACGGCAAGACTATTTATGTTGAAACTTCCATCATGGTTGACAAGGATTTCTCACAGAGTCCCGAAGGAGGTTTCCAGCAGGTATATGCCGTACCTGCAAACGGTGGAAGGCATGAACTGTTCTCTTCCGTCTGCATGGAAAGCATGTCCTTCAATTCCACGGGCGACAAACTCCTTTATCAGGATTTGAAAGGATATGAAGACAACTGGCGCAAACACCATACTTCATCAGTGACAAGAGACATCTGGATGTATGAACCGGCTACCGGAAAACATACCAAGGTCTCAGATTTCAACGGGGAAGACATGGATGCCGTGTTCGTTCCGGGTAATGACGATGAATTTTATTATTTGAGCGAGAAGAGCGGTTCGTTCAATATCTGGAAACATTCTCTTTCTACCGGCAAGGATACGCAGGTTACAAACCATGATGCGCATCCGGTGCGTTTCCTTTCTGTCGCTCAGGACGGGACTATGGCGTATTTTTATGACGGTGAGATATATACAGTCAAAGAAGGTGCTGAACCGGTGAAAGTGGCGATAGAAATACGCTCCGACCGCACCGAACCGGACTATATCGTGCAATACCGTTCGTCCGGAGTCTCTTCCATGGCGGTATCCCCTAGCGGCAAGGAAGTGGCATTCATAATGCGCGGCGATGTATATGTGGCATCTACCGAATACGGTACTACCGTAAGGATAACCGATACTCCGGAGCAGGAGCGCGACATAGATTTTTCTCCTGACGGCCGCAGCATCGTGTATTCGGCCGAGAGGAACGGTTGCTGGAATGTCTATATGTCCGAAATAGTCAAAGAGGACGAGACCATGTTCACATATGCGACTGAAATAGAGGAAAAACCGGTAACGGAAGGCAATGTGGCCCGTTTCCAGCCTCAGTTCTCCCCTGACGGAAAGGAAGTGGCCTTCCTTGAAGCAAGGACTACCCTCCGTGTAATCAATCTCAAGAGCGGAAAAATCCGTACTGTCCTCGACGGCAATTACAACTACTCTTATTCCGACGGCGACCAGTGGTACCAGTGGTCTCCTGACGGAAAATGGTTCGCTGTGAATTTCTTTGAGAAAGGCGGCTGGAACTATGTGGATCTCGGCCTTGTCAAGGCTGACGGCAGCGGAGAACTCCACAATCTTACGGAAAGCGGTTATTCCGACAGCGGAGCACATTTTGTACTCGACGGCAACGCAATACTATGGTACACGGACAAAAACGGCTACCGCAGCCACGGCAGTTGGGGCTCATACACCGACATTTATATCATGTTTTTCAATAAGGAGTCATACGACTCTTTCATGAGAGACAAGGAAGAAGGCGAAGTATATGCAATGATGCAGGATGCTTCAAAGAAAGACAAGAAAGAGGACAAGAAGGACAAAGATTCCTCAAAAGTCGATCTGCTTGAAGTAGAATATGAATTTGACAATATTGAGGACAGGATGGTAAGGCTTACCATCAATTCGGCCACATACGGAGACTGCTATCTTAGCAACGACGGTTCCAAACTGTACTATCTCGCTGCTTTTGAAGGAGGATATGATCTGTGGACGCGCGACCTGAAAGAAGGCGATGTACGTCTTGTAGCGAAACTCAATACCTACAGCGGCATGTTCGACACGGACAAGACTGGCAGCAAGGTATATATCCTGTCCATGGGACGCATCAGTTCCCTTGATCTTAACAGCGGGGCGATGAAGCCTGTCTCTATCAGTGCGGAGTTCAATTACCGTCCTGCACTTGAAAGGGAATACATATTCAACCATGCATGGCAGCAGGTAGTTGACAAATTCTATGATCCGAACATCCACGGAATAGACTGGGAAATGTATAAGGAAGCCTACTCAAGGTTCCTCCCGTATATCAATAACAATTTCGATTTCTCAGAAATGCTCAGCGAGCTTCTCGGTGAACTCAATGCTTCGCATACCGGTTCAAGGTACTATTCATTCGGAGGAGGCGATGCCACCGCCGTATTCGGAATATTCTTTGACAACGATTATGAAGGGGACGGTCTCATGGTTGCGGAAATCATAGACGGCAATCCTATGATTTCTTCAGATTCCAAGATCAAGCCTGGAGTGGTTATTGAAAAGATAGACGGCAATACGGTAAAGGCCGGTGAAGACTATTTCAGGTTCCTTAATCACAAGACAGGCAAGAATGTCGTCCTTACTCTTCGTAAAGGCGGAAAAACCTGGGAAGAAGTGGTCAAGCCTATTTCATACGGTACTCAGAACGCCCTTCTTTACGACCGCTGGGTGAAACAGCGCGAACACCTCGTCGATTCGCTTTCAAACGGCCGTGTAGGTTATGTGCATGTACAGGGCATGGACAGTCCTAGTTTCAGGGAAGTGTTCTCAAAGGCCCTTGGCAAATACCGCAACTGCGACGCTCTCATCGTGGATACTCGTTTCAACGGCGGCGGATGGCTTCATGACGATCTCGCCACTTTCCTGAACGGAAGGCATTATGCAGACATGGCTCCAAGAGGACAATACATAGGTTCGGAGCCTCTCAACAAATGGTACAAGCCTTCATGCGTAATAGTAAGCGAAGGAAACTATTCGGATGCGCACGGCTTCCCGTTCGCATACAGGGCTCTCGGCATAGGCAAGATTGTCGGCATGCCTGTTCCTGGTACGATGACTGCCGTATGGTGGGAAACCCAGATAGACCCTACGATCATCTTCGGCATTCCGCAGATAGGAATGAAGGACAATGACGGCAATTATCAGGAAAACAAACAGCTCAATCCTGACATCATGGTCAATAACGACCCTCAGAGCATGACTGAAGGCCGCGACCTCCAGATAGAGGCTGCCGTTAAGGAAATGCTTAAGGAAATCGAGGCTGCAAAAGCCGAATAAGCAAGTATCGGTATTATAATATTGTTCAATCACAGGGAACAGCCCGGCCGGACGGACTGTTCCCCTGTTTTCTGAAAAAAAAACAGGGCGGTGAAAGTCACATATAAGAGAAAAGACATTTGGAAAATAGCCTATCCGATAATGATAAGCCTTTTGATGGAACAACTTATCGGAATGACAGATACG
Source organism: Candidatus Merdivivens pullicola (assembly GCA_017694945.1). Lineage (GTDB taxonomy): Bacteria > Bacteroidota > Bacteroidia > Bacteroidales > UBA932 > Merdivivens > Merdivivens pullicola. Next base: position 7,388 of record JADIMA010000035.1, read on the forward strand.
GCTTTCATGGGCCGTGTCGGCGAAGTCGAACTGGGCGCTTCGGCCATAGGCGCGGTATTTTACATGATGATATTCATGATGGGCTTCGGTTTCAGCATAGGGGCCCAGATAATCATGGCGCGCCGTAACGGTGAAGGGAATTACCGGCAGATAGGAGATGTCTTTTTCCAGGGACTTTATATGATCTTGGGCATCGCTCTTGCAATGCTCGGCCTTTGCCTCGGTTTTTCGGAAAGTTTCATCAATCTCGCGGTTTCATCGCCCGAAGTCGCTTCGGCGGCGGAAAGTTATATCAATTACAGGATTTTCGGACTTGTGTTTGCTTTTGCGGCAGCCATGTTCCGTGCCTTTTTTGTAGGGACGACCCAGACGAAAACACTTACACTCAATTCGATTGTCATGGTCTTGTCCAATGTATTCTTCAATTGGGTGCTGGTTTTCGGAAAATTCGGACTTCCGGCAATGGGTATTGCCGGAGCGGCGATAGGCTCCGTACTCGCCGAGGCCGTGTCGCTTGTATTTTTCATCATTTATACGAGGTTCCGGATTGACTGCCGCAAATACGGGCTTGACAGGATATACAAGCCTTCGGCAGCAGGGCAGCGGAGTATATTGAAGGTGTCTTTCTGGACGATGATTCAGAATTTCATATCATTTTCCACATGGTTCGCTTTTATCGTTTTCGTCGAGCATCTCGGAGAGCACTCTCTTGCCGTAACCAATATAGTAAGGAATATAGGCAGTCTGATTTTTATGATAATCAGTGCATTCTCTTCGACATGCAGTTCTGTCACCAGTAATCTCATAGGTGCGGCGCGGCAGGAAGAGGTCATGCCTACCATTAAGAGAATCATAGGAATGGGCTATATGTTCGTCATTCCGCTTGCCGTCCTGTTTTCGGCATTTCCCGAATTGTTCGCCCGTATTTATACCAATATCCCGTCGCTGTACGAAGCCGTAGGCCCTTCGGTATGGGTGTTCTGTTCTTCGCTGGTTTTCACAGTCCCGGGTAATGTCCTTTTCCAGGCAGTTTCCGGCACCGGCAATACCAGGAAGGCTTTCGCCCTTGAAATAGGCACCCTGATTGTATATCTTGCATACAGCGCGTTAGTCACACTGCATCTGCGGCTTGATGTATCATTGTGCTGGACTACGGAACACGTGTATTATCTGCTGATAGGGATATTGTGCTATTTTTATATCAGCAAAGGGAAATGGATTGGAAAAAGGCTTTAGCGACAGCCGCTTAAAGCACTTTTGAGAAACGTTCCGGAATCTCTACTATGAATTGCAGGCCGAATACCGTCGGCTTGTTCCATGCGAATATCGGTCTGAACAACGACTGCATGCGCCTTACGGCAGGTACTGTCCTCTCCCACTTGCGGGCTTTTTTCTTGGTGATGAGCAGCATGGTCCTGGCCCTTTTTTTCATGTGCCTCGACCATCCGTTTGCAAGACGATCCCGGTCTTTCATTTTCTTTTCGAGCATGGCCATGTCGAAGCCTCCGAAATGGAAGAGGTAGAGGTTCGGATCTATGTGGTAGTTGCTCCCCAGAACCCGGTGGAATCCGGCCCCCCATTGAACGGGCCTGTTTATTACCGATGTCTTGGTATAACGCGGGTACAGGTAGCCGTATCGCCTCTGCTCCAGGAAAGGGCGTGAAGCGTCTATCGGATTTTCCTTGTCGAGATGCTGTCCGACATCGACGCCGAGTCCGGATACGGTGGTTTTTATTTCTATAGTATCGAGGTATTCTGCAAGTGTCATGTTTTTGATCGGGTCAACGACAAGGAACTCGTCCACATCCATGCCTATTACTATGTCATAGCGTTTCATTAGTTCCCTGGCTTTTTCCGATATGAGGTCTATGCGCCCCTTGTCCGCTTTTGCCACCATCCCCTTGACCCGTTTGTGGATGATGGTGTTGGCTTTTCCGCAGAAATCGGGTACTGTCTGGTCTTCACCGTCAAAAAGTACATAGAGGTTTTCCTGGCCCAGCTGGGCGCCGTAATAAGAAATCCATTTTCGCAGGAAAAATTCGTCATCCCTGACCATGGTAATGGCGCATATTTTTTTCATGGCATTAAATTTATTTGCTGACAAAGATAGCAAATACTTGTAATCATCGGGATTTTTTCGCAATTTTGTTCCGCCTGATAACTAAAACAGTTCAAACGGAAAGGTGCCGGCTTGCCGGGTGTCCCTCCTTTCAGCAAATAGTACCTAGCTGCAGGACGCAAGGGAAAAAAACTATTCAAAATGAAATCGATTGATCGATTCTTTGTCTTTCTTATGCTTTTCGCCGGCTGTCTTATGGCCGTATGTTGTGAAAAGCCCGTTCAGGCGGAGCCTGACGACCCTGACAATCCGCCTGTCGATACGACCGGCACGACACCCGTTCCGGAACCGGATTCATCGTATGTGGACATAGTCCAGGATGTATTGTACCTTTTAAGGGAAGAGAGCATGGCTCTTGAAATCGACACATGCGGGGCCTCTGCCGCTCCTGTGTGGGCCAGCAGCGATGAAAGCGTGGCTACAGTAAGCAGCGAGGGGCTGGTAAGAGCCGTGGCTCCGGGCAAGGCGGCAATCAGTGTGGCATGCGGGGATTTGTACGATGAATGCCCCGTGACGGTTTTCTACGGCGACAAGAAACCGGAAAACGCTTATGTGGGGGATTACTACCTTTCCGACGGTTCGATTCTTGGACAGAATGCGGCCCCCTCGGAGATAAGGGCGGCCGATGTAATCGGAGTCGTATTCTGCACGGATGTGAGCAGGATGGGAAAGGCCGAGAAGGATTTTCTTATGGAAAAAGGCATAACGCCGAACGGCCTTGTGATGGCTGCAAGGCACGCCCCGGAACCTTTGAGGTGGTATTATGTCGAAAGGGAATTTGATTTTACCCTTGACGAACGTGAAATAGGAATGCAGGACATACTTGTACTTGGTGACCCTGTCGCGACTTACAGGCTTGCCCAGAACGACCTGAACGGTTTCCAGTATTACAAATCCATAAGGGAACTCAGGACGGAAGGATACGAGGCGGGATATTACCAGGCTTTCAGTTTTATTGAAGAGTTCGAATCCCAGGTTCCGTCTCCGGAAATCACTACCGGATGGTATCTTCCTTCTACCGGACAATGGTTTGACATACTCAGGAACCTTGCAGGGGCTACGCTCAATACCACATCGTCATTCAACGACGGGGATTATGGCAATTTCTTCTGGGTCGGCAAGGGAGATGTTCCTGAACTCATGAACGCCAACCTTGAGAAAATTTCCGATGACTGCAAGACCCTTTTTGACGCTACTACGAATCAGTTGTGGACATCTTCCCAGGCTTCGTCCAACCAGGCAAGAGTAATCATATTCGACAATGCGTCGTTCATATACTCATACTGGTATTATAAATTCTATTATTTCGGAGCGCGCTGCGTACTGGGATTCTAAGGGATGGCCGGCAGGCGTCTTTGTCTCGTCTGCCATAAAAAAGACTGGCTGCAACCCGTGTGCGGCCAGTCTTTCTTTTATCTTATTCCGCGGAGACGGAATTATTTTATCCTTTTGTAACCATATACGGCCCTGCCGCCGAGTTCTTCTTCAATCCTGAGGAGCTGATTGTATTTTGCCATTCTGTCAGTACGGCTGAGCGAGCCTGTCTTGATCTGGCCGCTGTTTGTAGCCACTGCAATATCGGCGATTGTGGTGTCCTCGGTTTCACCGGAACGGTGTGATGTCACTGTGGTATAACCGTGACGGTGAGCCATTTCGATTGCGTCGAGGGTTTCGCTCAATGAACCTATCTGGTTTACTTTGATGAGGATTGAGTTGGCGCATCCCATTGCTATTCCTTTTGCCAGAAAATCAACATTGGTTACGAAGAGGTCGTCACCGACCAACTGGCATCTTGAACCTATCCTTTCCGTAAGGGCTTTCCAGCCTTCCCAGTCGTTTTCGCTCATGCCGTCCTCAATTGAGTCTATAGGGTATCTGTTTATAAGGCTTTCAAGATAGTCAACCTGTTCAGCGGATGTGCGGCGGACGCCTTTCTCGCCTTCAAACTTGCCATAATTGTAAACTCCGTTCTCATAGAACTCGGATGAAGCGCAGTCAAGACCTATGGTGACATCTTTGCCCGGCTCGTATCCGGCTGCCTTTATGGCAGTGATGATTGAGTCAAGGGCGTCTTCCGTGCCTTCAAGAGCAGGAGCGAAACCTCCTTCGTCGCCTACGGCAGTGCTGAGTTTGCGGTCTTTGAGTACTTTTTTCAAAGCATGGAATACTTCCGCGCCCATGCGCAGTCCTTCCCTGAAGCAAGGGGCTCCTACAGGACGGATCATGAATTCTTGGAATGCTATAGGGGCGTCGCTGTGCGAGCCGCCGTTTATGATGTTCATCATAGGCACCGGAAGCACATAAGTGTTTACGCCGCCGATATAACGGTACAGCGGCATGTCAAGATATGCGGCTGCTGCTTTTGCTACGGCAAGAGAAACGCCGAGGATTGCATTGGCACCGAGTTTTTCCTTGGTCTTGGTGCCGTCCATCTCTATCATTTTCATATCTATGGCACGCTGCTCGAAAGCAGAATATCCTATAAGGGCGGGGGCGATTATATTGTTGACATTGGATACGGCCTTAAGCACTCCTTTACCGTTATAGCGGTTTTTGTCGTCGTCTCTGAGTTCGAGTGCTTCATGCTCGCCTGTCGATGCTCCTGACGGAACGGCTGCACGGCCTATAAAACCGGATTCAAGTCTTACTTCAACTTCAACTGTAGGATTTCCGCGTGAATCGAGTATTTCACGCGCTACGATTTCTTTAATCTTCATAACAATTCAATCAAAATTTAACTCTTAAAAACCGCGCGCATATTAGCAAAAATCATGCCTGTAATTGGCTTAGAAAGGATAACCTACGCCGAAATGCAAGGCGAAAGTATCTGGGCCGAACCATGCCGAAGGATTGACCCATGCCGTGCGTGCCGGGTCGTAAATCCTGACGCCCATGTCGAGACGTAAAAGTACAAAGTCCAGGTCTAACCTGATTCCTGCCCCCCAGTTCCATGCCAGGCTTTTGAAAAAGTCCTTTCCGCGCAGCGTCCCCGGGTCGTTTTCAGTAGATGAGCGCAGATTCCAGATGTTTCCGGCATCCATGAATACGGCTCCGGCAATCTTCCAGAAAATCCTGAACCGGTATTCGATATTTGCTTCAAGGCGGAAGTCGCCTGTCTGGTTCGGAATTACGAAATTCTCGTTCATCCGGGACATGCCCGGCCCGACGGCCTTTGACTGCCAGCCGCGAAGACTGCTTGCGCCTCCTGAATAAAACTGTTTTTCAAACGGCATCGCGCTGGAGTTCCCGTAAGAGTAGCCGATGCCTCCCAGCACCCTCGCTGCAAGCGAATGTTTCCCTTGTTTTCCAAAGAACCATGTCCTGACAAACGAAAGTTCGGCCCTGACAAACTGCGAATAAGGCGTATTCCATATCATGTGGCTTCCGTTTCCATCGACAGGCATGAGCGGATTGAAGAGACTGAGGAAGTTGCCTGCAATGTCGAATTGCAGTCTTGAATAGAAATAACTGTTTTTCGGATTTACGGAATTGTCTGTTGTATAATATATTGTACCTCCCAGACCGAGATCGAAGTGGTTCTGATACGCGCTTTGAAGGTACGGGTTGTTGCTCAAATCGTCGTAGAAGTCGGGGTCGAGGTTGAACAGTCTGATGATATTCAACTGGACGGGCGACAAGGTATAATAAAACTTTCCTCCGGTATTCCAGTTGTAGCCGAAAGAAGTAGAAATGATGTTTCTGGTATATTCCGGCCTGCTCTGGTAATTGTAGGACAGGTTAAGGTCGCTCCGTGGTATCGCCCCGTGGAAAAGTCTGTCGGGCAGGAAAAGGAATTTGGGAAAACTTATGCCTGCCGAGATTCCGAGTTCGTTGGATCTGATAGGGTCGTTGAACTTGAACTGGAAGTTGCCCATGAAACTGAGGGTGAACCACTCCCCTCCCCGGAAAATGTTCTTGTTGTAGTATGAAAGTGACGGCGAAATGCCGAATAGCCCGGAGGAGTTGGTGGAGGCTTCGAGGTTCACTTTCATGCCCTGTATCTTGGAACGCGACAGGGAAATGTCACAATCGACGATATTTTCCCCGGCTTTTCTCGTATTGATGTTCACTCCGGCGAAAAGCCTTACTCCGGAATATCGCGAATAAGTATTGTTGATGACTTCTTCATTGTACAGGTCCCCCGGTTTTATCAGATTGAGCCTCAGCAGCATGTCCTGCCGTATTTTCATTTCCGGATCGTGTTTTATCCTGACTTTCCCTATATGGTACCGGTTGTGCCTTATGGAATCGGACAGTTGGCCGCCTCGCGGATGGTTTTCTATGCTGACTCTCAACAGCGCGCTGTCTTTTACAAGCGTGGTGTCCGCTTCGAAGAATACGTAATTTTTTGAGAAGTCGTAATATCCGTTGCGGCGGTAAATCGAATTGAACCTTTGGGATTCGCTCTCCAATGATGCTTCGTTCAGGTAGTCTCCTTTTTTTACCAATGCCTTTGCTGTGTCGGCAAGGGCCAGGGAAAGCATGAGCGAGTCCTTTATGTCGTATGTTATGCTTTTTATCGGGAATCTTTTTCCGGGAAAGACCTCGTATCTGACATAAGCCCTCTGTTTTTTGTATATTACGGAATCTTTTACGACCGAACCGTAGAATCCGAGATAAACCAGGTGGGACGCTATGTTTTCCTTGCTGCTTTCCACGAGGGAGGGGTCGAACCGGACAGGGGCCGTTCCTATTTTTTCGACGAAGCGATCCCAGCCGCTGCCCTTTCCGCTGCTCCAGTTATATACATTGAGAAAGGGGTTCCATCCGAAAATGAAATATTTGTTCGGGGACTGTTTTATGTATTGTTCAATGTCTGAAACGCTCAGGTCTTTCTTCTTGCTCTTGTCCCCTTTTATTTCGACTGTGTTTTTTGCAAGCCTGTATGTGCCTTCGGGCAATACCCTGGTGGTACTGCACGATACCGCCGCCAGCAGCGACAGCATGAGGATTATTATTTTGCGCTTAGGGCTTTCCATACGGGATGCTGTTCAAAATTATGCAAAAATAGACTATTTTTGCAGATATTACAATGTTGCAGCGATGAGTATTTCCAAAAACGAAATAAAACGCATACGCGCGCTTTCGCAGAAAAAATTCAGGGATGAAAGCGGTCTGTTCATATGCGAGGGGGAGAAACTGGTTTCCGAAGCCCTTGCATCTTCATTTCAGGTCGAAGCGGTTTACAGGCTTGAAGACATAGGCGAAGAGGCGATGTCCCGAATCTCGGCCCTTTCCTCGCCTTCTCCGGCTCTTGCCGTCGTGAGAATGCCTGAAAACAGAGACCGCCTTTCTCCGGAAGCCGCTGCCGCATGGCTTGTTTCCTCCGGCACCGGAAAGGATCCTGTTTTCCTCGGGCTGGACGGGATAAAGGATCCGGGTAACGCCGGCACTATCATACGGTTGTCGGACTGGTTCGGGATAGACGGGATATTCGCCTCCGAAGGGACTGTTGACATATATAATCCGAAAGTGGTCCAGGCTACCATGGGGGCGGTTTTCAGGACAAGGTTCATATATACCAGGCTTGATCGTCTGTGCGAGATCCTCCAGCATGAAAGGATTCCGGTTTACGGTACTTTCCTTGAAGGGGAAAACATTTACAAGGCCCCGCTGCCGCGCGGAAAAGCAAAAATGATAGTGATGGGGTCGGAATCGAACGGCATATCCGCCGAGACGGCAGCCCGCATCGACAGGAAACTTTACATCCCTTCTTTCGGGAACAGCGGAAGCGAATCCCTCAATGTTGCCGTTGCCGCCGCCGTCATTTGCTCGGAGTTCCGAAGGTAGTGACCGAGCCGTCCCAAGGCCCGGCCTCCACGCGCACCTCTGTGCCGCTGTTCAATTCTCCGGTTTCTGGGATTGAAAGATATTCGAATGCGTGCGATGGAATCTTCAGGCGCATGTCGGCCCGTATGTCCGAGAAATTGGCCGCTATCAGTTTCGTCTCTCCCGGGACGTGCCTCAGAAAGACGAAATGCCTGTCCGGGTCGAATCCGGCGCTGCCGTGATTGGCATAGCACAGGTCGAACGTAAGCCCATGGGAAAGGGCGGGACTTCCGGCTACGGCGGAAAGCAGCGATTTGTATTTCGCCAGAACGGCCTTCTCCTCTTCCGAGGAACTGCCTTCAAGGGCGCGCCTTATGGTTCCGATGCTCCAAAAGTCATATATGGTGCTTCTCCCGTCAACCGAACTGAAGCCTTCGGCGTCCATCCCCTTTTCGCCGTATTCCTGTCCGGAATATATCATGAAAGGGGCTGTGTTGAACATCAGGGATACATGGAGCGCGGCGAACGACTTTTGCGCGCAGCCGCAGAAAAAATCGGATGCTACCCTCTGTTCATCGTGATTCTCAAGAAAGTTGAGCATTTTTGGCTGGAGTTCTCCCAAAAACTGCCAATTGCCTGTTATGCCGCTTGCCGAGGCCCCGGATACGGTAATCGACCGCAATTTGTCGTAAAGTCCGGATTTGTCGTAAAGCAGGTCGAAACCTGCCCGGGAATATTCCCTGTATCTCGACATGTCATATACTTCGGCTATGAAACAAAGTTTTTCTCCGAATTCCTTTTTCATCGCAGGTATCATCCACGAAAAAAAGTCCGACGGCACCATTTCCACCATGTCGCAACGGAATCCGTCGATGCCTTTTCCCGCCCAGAACCTTATGATATCCGCCATTTTGTCCCAGGTATCCGTGCGGGAAGTGCCGTAATTCAGTTTTACCGTGTCGTACCAGTCGTTTATGGACGGGCATGCGCTGAAGCAGTCGTTTCCGGTGACTTTGGCCGGATATTCCCGGTATTCTTCCCGGTGCGGGATTTCCTCCGGGAGACGAAGGCGTTCTCCGGGTATGTACAGGAAGTCGTTGCCGTCGTCGCGGGCAAGCGAAGTGTCGTCGTCCTTGCCGAACGGATTTATGCCTGATCTGTATTCCCTGGCTACATGGTTCGGTACGAAATCGATGATTGCCCTCAGACCTGCATCATGCGTGCGTTTGATCAACTGCTCGAATTCAGCCATTCTTTCTTCCGGATTGTCAGCAAGATACGGGGCTACATCATAGTAATCGCGTATTGCATAGGGAGAGCCTGCCCTGCCTTTGACCACAGGAAATGAAGACGACGGCTTCCCGGGACAGGAAACCGTCGTGGCATGATCCAATATACCGGTGAACCAGATATCCGTAACTTTCAGATCGTCGCTCAGGCGTTTCAGCACGGCTCCGGTTATATCCGAGAACTTTCCGCAGCCGTTTTCCAGCAGAGTGCCTCCAGGAATACAACTGTCGTTCCTGTTTCCGAAGTATCTCGGGAGCACCTGATATATTATACGTTTGCCCACCCTGAAGCGGATTACCAGCCGAGGATGCGTCTGAAATCGTATTTCTCGGGCTCAGGGAAATATTTCCTTGCGGCCTCGTAGTCCTCAGGCGTAATGTACTGGACGATGTTTTCGTAAAAACTTCTGGCAAGTCCTCCGTTTATATCGACCTTGCGCGGCGGTATCTTTCCCGAAGCGTCCTGAAGATCTTTAAGATACAGCGGAGATACTTTTCCGGCCGCATCCACATATACCATGCATCCTGTCGCACCGGCCGAATACAGGCTGTAAACCCCCATTCCCAATTGCGAGCAATATGTAAGGTCGTATGCCACAGGGTCGTTGCACCTGACATCATATCCGATTTCGACAGGGCGTGTCTTGACCTTAATGCCCATGTCCTTGAGTTCCTTTTCAATAATGTCGTTGAAAAGCACGGCCTTGGAAACTTTGCCCAGTTCCGGGTGTCCGTGTTCGTCGTACGAGAACTTTATGCCTCTGGCCACGAGTTCATCCGTGTCAAGTTCGTGGAAAACGCCTTCGGATATCATGACGGCCCCGTAGTCTATGCCGAGAATTTTCCTCTTGATGATGGAAGAAATGGCGAGGGCGATGATTTTCTCAACGGTAATCCTGGTTTTGTCGAACATCTCGGGTATGATGATCATAGGATAGTGGCAGGCCGCGCCGATACCCAGGGCAAGGTGTCCTGCCGAACGCCCCATCGCCGCTACGAGCATCCAGTTGCCGGATGTCCTGGCGTCTTCATATATGGTGCGTGCTATGCGCGCCCCCTCGTCTTTTGCGGAGTTGAATCCGAAAGTAGGTGCATTGTCGGGCAGAGGAAGATCGTTGTCTATTGTTTTAGGAACATGGATGTTCTTGATAGGATAATTGCGGCTTTCCAGAAACTTGGCTACCCTGTTGGCCGTGGAAGCCGTGTCGTCGCCTCCGATTGTCACCAGGAGCCTGATGTTGTTGTCTTTGAATAATGAAAGGTTGAAATTGTCTTCAAAGTCTTTGTCGGTCGGTTTGAAACGGCTCATCTGCAGATATGAACCTCCACGGTTGAAATACCTGTCGGCCACATTGAATCCCAGTTCTTCGAAATTGGCGTTTTCTGAAAAAAGACCGGAATATCCCCCATGCAGGCCCAATACGCGGAATCCTTTGGAGATGAATGTTTTTGTAATGCTTCCAATTACGGTGTTGATGCCGGGCGCAGGGCCGCCTCCGGCCAAAATGATAACAGAATCTTTCATATTCAGAATTGTTTTGTCCTGCAAAAATACGAAATAGTTTGTTAAATTTGTAATTTATTTCGGCGCATGCCGCTTAATAAACCAAGTATGGACAAGAAAGAAGCCAAGAGAAGGATTGAAGAGTTGAGGACTGCCATAAGCGGGCACAACAGGAGGTATTATGTGGAAAACGCCCCTGTCATTTCGGATTTCGAATACGACATGCTTATGCAGGAACTGGCGGCCCTTGAAAAAAAATATCCCGAATACGCCTCTGCCGACTCCCCTACCATGAAGGTCGGCAGCGATATCGATACGGCTCCGGCTGCAAGGAAGCAGTTCATCCAGCGCAGGCACCGCTATCCGATGCTTTCGCTGGGCAACACCTACGATATGGGCGAAGTGAACGCTTTTTTCAACAGGGTGCGCGAAATGGAACCGGATTTTACCATGTCGGCTGAACTGAAATTCGACGGTACCGCAATCTGCCTGACATACAGGAACGGCGAACTTGCCATGGCATTGACGCGCGGAGACGGAGTGGAAGGAGACGATGTGACGGACAATGTAAGGAAGATAGGCACCATCCCGGGCCGTCTGGAGCATTCGGAAGTCCCGTTTCCCGACGAATTTGAAATACGCGGCGAAATATACATGCCGTACAAGGCCTTCGACCGCCTGAATGAAGAACGGGAAATAGACGAAGAACAGCCGTTCGCCAATCCGAGGAATGCCGCGTCCGGTTCATTGAAACTTCTTGATCCTGAAGAAGTCGAAAAACGCGGACTTGAGTGCACCCTGTATCACATGATAGGCGAAAACCTTCCTTTCAGGACGCATGTCGAAGCGCTTGCGGCGGCCAAATCGTGGGGGCTGCCGATATCGGAACATATACGGCTGTGCAGAACTATGGAAGAAGTCGATGCCTATATAACAGAGTGGGATTCCCGCCGGAAGTTCCTGCCGTTCGCAACAGACGGCATCGTCATCAAAGTCAATGAACTCGACTTACAGAAACGTCTTGGTTATACAGCCAAATCGCCACGCTGGGCTACGGCTTTCAAGTTCCAGGCGGAACGTGCCCTTACCAGGCTGCTGTCCATAGACTATCAGGTAGGGCGTACCGGCGCGGTCACTCCTGTGGCCAATCTGGAACCGGTGCAACTGTCCGGGACGGTCGTTAAAAGAGCCTCGTTGCACAATGCCGAACAGATAAGGCTGCTCGACATACACATCGGCGACTATGTATATGTGGAGAAAGGAGGTGAAATCATTCCGAAGATTACCGGTGTGGAACTTTCGAAAAGGAACTCGGAAATACTCCCTCCGGATTTTCCGGAATATTGTCCCGTATGCGGTACAAGGCTCGTAAGGAATGAAGGAGAGGCCAAATCCTTCTGCCCCAATTCAGAAGGCTGTCCTCCCCAGATTAAGGGCGCAATCCTGCATTTCATAGGACGCAAGGCCATGAACATCAATGCCGGAGAAGCCACGGTAAATCAACTTTTCGATGCAGGGTTCATAAAGGACAGCGCAGGGCTTTATTATTTGACGGAAGACCGGCTGCTGGCCCTGGAAGGCTGGAAAGAGAAATCGGCGAAAAAATTCCTTTCGAGCATCGAGGCATCCAAGTCCGTGCCGTTTCCGAGGGTGCTTTTCGCAATAGGGATACGGTATGTGGGTGAAACCACTGCAAAGGCGATAGCGGCGCATTTCAAAAGCATAGACGCCCTGGCGTCCGCCACTCGAGAGGAACTTCTTGAAGTCGATGAAGTCGGAGAAATCATCGCCGATTCGGTGCTCGGATATTTTTCCGATCTCGGACATCTCGAATTCCTTCTGAGGCTGAGGGAGGCCGGAGTGAAAATGGAGTCGGGAGACAGTGCGGTTGAAGGAAAGGTTTCCGACATACTTGCCGGTTCGTCCATTGTCGTCAGCGGCAATTTTTCAATCCCCCGGGAACAGATGAAGAAGACAATCGAGGCTTATGGAGGGAAAAACACCGGTTCCGTCAGCAGCAAGACCGATTACCTGCTGGCCGGGGAGAAGCCAGGCCCGGAGAAAATCAAAAAGGCGGAAAAACTCGGAATAAAGATCATATCCGAAGAAGAATTTTACAAGATAATCAATAAGGAATCTTAATTTTTTTATTAATGGAAGAATTGAAAACAGGAATGAAGTACAGGTCTGAGATGACCGTTACGGACGACACTACCGCAGTACGTTATGATTCAGGGGCCCTCCCTGTGTTCTCTACGCCGGCGATGCTTGCGCTAATGGAAGGTGCGTCATGGCACATGGTTAAGAATGCCACTGGGCAGGACACTGTAGGAACATTGGTGAACATAGAGCATCTCAAGGCATGCAAGGTGGGCACGAAAGTGTGGGCCGATGCCGAACTGACGGCCATCGACGGCAGGAAACTGTCGTTCAATGTGACCGCATACGATGATAAAGGGGTTATCGGCAAAGGTTATCATGAAAGGTTCATCGTCGATCCTGCAAGATTCATGGGAAAACTTTGATTTTAACGGAAATGGGACTGAAAGGCACAATAGAAAGGATTGAAAAGTTCCTTCTTCACGACATCTGGCAACTCGACATGGAGACCATCAGCCATGCAAAGGCCAGGTTCGTGCGCTACGTGCGCGTGCTTTTCATAACCATACGGACTTTTTCATCCGAAAGAATAGGCAACCAGGCGGTATGCCTGAGTTTTTTCGGGACGATGGCAATGGTGCCTTTCATTGCCGTTACGTTCGCGATAACCGACGGCTTCGGGCTGAGAGAATATCTTCAGCGGATGATTTATGAATATTTCGACACGAGCCAGGAAGTCGTGGATCAGGTGATAAAATACGCGGACAACATTATTGCGGCGGCACAGTCCAATGCCCTGGGCCTTATAAGCGCCCTGCTGTTCGTTTGGCTGATATTCTGGATGATGCTGAATGTGGAAGCGGCCTTCAATCATGTGTGGAAGGTCAAGAAATCCAGGAATTTCCTGCGCAGGCTGGCTGTTTACGGCACAATACTGCTGATTTCCCCCTTTGTAGTCCTTATCATGTTTTCAGCGTTTTTCATGTATGGAAACGCATTCGACTCGATAGGTTTCGGGGCCGAAGTGACGGATACGCTGAAGTCGGGAATCGCCTGGATCGTCGTATATGTGCTGACGGTGCTCGTGCTGACCGCCATGTATAAATTCATACCGAACAAGAAAGTATATTTCGGCCCTGCTTTCAGGGCGGCATTGATTTCTGCTTTGTTTTTTGTAATTTTGCAATACCTATACATTGAAACGCAGTTGTTCGTGGCAAGGCTGAGTGCCATTTACGGTGCTGTGGCCGCCATTCCGCTTTTTATGTTTTGGATGAATTTCTGCTGGTTTATAATATTATTCGGGGCTGAAATTTCATACGCTTTTCAGAATGTGAACAATTACAACCTTGACGACTGAGACATATGACTGAATTTACCAAGGAAGACCATGACATGATCAGGGCGGCTTATGAAGACCTTCTCGAAGCGGCCAAGAAGAGGGTGCAGTACCCTAAAGAACTCGAAATGGTGAAAAAAGCCTTCGAGTTTGCCAATGAGGCCCACAAAGGCGTAAGGCGTCGCTCGGGCGAACCGTATATCATGCACCCGCTCGCCGTGGCAAAGATAGTCGTAAGCGAAATCGGTCTGGGATACAAGTCCATAGTGGCGGCCCTCCTCCATGATGTCGTAGAAGACACGGATTATACCATTGAGGATATCAAAGACCATTTCAATGAAAAGATAGCCTCTTTGGTTGACGGGCTGACCAAGATCAAGATTGCACTTGACAATGAAGAAACGGCGACGCAGACATCCCTCCAGGCCGAAAATTTCAAACGAATACTATATACTCTCAATGACGACATAAGGGTAGTGCTTATCAAACTTGCTGACAGGCTGCACAATATCAGGACAATCGGTGCGATGCCCGAGTACAAGAGGGACAAGATACTGGGTGAAACCATGTATATTTTCATCCCCCTCGCCCACCGGCTCGGACTTTACAGCATCAAGTCCGAGATGGAGGACACCTGGCTGAAATACAAGGAACCCGAGGCGTACAGGGACATTACCGACAAACTGTCCGAGATTCAGAAAGGCGATTTCAACAAGCTTGACAAGTTCATCGCCATGATAGAAAAAGCCCTTGACGATGCGAAGATAGATTACAGAATACTGAAAAGGTTAAAGTCCCCTTATTCCATCTGGTACAAGATTAAAAACAAGGGAGTTTCTTTCGACCAGATATATGATCTTTTCGCCGTTCGAATCATATACAAGCCTGAAAAACCCGATGTGGAGGTTTCCGAGTGCTTTGAAATATATTCTATCCTGAAAAGAATATTCCCTCCGCGCAATTTCAAGGCCGACAGGTACCGCGACTGGGTGGGCAATCCGAAAAGCAACGGTTACGAGGCGCTGCACTGTACCATCATGTGTCAGGACAAGGACAAAGGCTTCTGGGTGGAAGTCCAGATACGCAGCGAGAGGATGAACGACATAGCGGAAAAAGGCATAGCGGCCCACTGGCTTTACAAGAAAGACGGTGTGATCCTTCCCGACATGGAACAGGAGATGGATTCGATGCTGCAGCGTGTCAGGGAAATCATCAACAATCCCGATGCGTCTTCAATAGAACTCCTCGACGAGTTCCACAAGGAGATGACAAGCCCTTACATAACCGTTTTCACTCCGAAGGGAGAGCAGCGCACGCTGATCAAGGGGGCGACGGCCCTGGATTATGCGTATATGATCCATACGCATATAGGCAACAAGGCCATAGCGGCGAAGATAAACCAGAAACTTTTCCCTCTTTCGCAGGAACTCCGCAGCGGAGACCAGGTTGAAATCATCACGGCGGACAATGCCACGCCGAAAGCCGAATGGCTTGAATTCCTCAAAACCGCCAAGGCGATAAACATTGTGAAGTCATATCTCAAAGGCGAGCGGCAGGAATTCATCAAATCCGGAAAAGAAATCGTCAACAGCAAACTCCAGGAATGCGGAATCAAGGCCAATGACAAGAACATAAAACTGCTTTACAGGGGATATAAATTGAATTCTGCCGACGACCTGTATTTCAATGTCGGTTCGGGAATGCTGAACCTCAGCGATATAGAATATGTGTTGAAACGCAAGTCGTCAAGCCAGTCATGGCTGGGATGGTTCAGGAACTCTTCAAAGAACGACAACATACTTTTTGTTGACGACGATTCGAAAGATCTCGATTTCGTCATATCGCCATGCTGCAATCCTATACCGGGAGATCCCATCATCGGATTCAAAGACCCGAAGAATGTAATCCATATACACAAAAAGAGTTGCAGGAAGGCTACGGAACTCGAATCCAAACTGGGCTACACGATTGTCAAGGATCCTGTGTGGAACACCGAGAACCACAATCACTCCTATCCTGCAAGGATTTCGGTATATGGGATGGACAGGCTGGGAATCCTCAGCGATGTTACAAAATACATCTCCTTTGTCATGGGGGTCAATATGCGCCATCTTGATTTTGACAGCAACGGCGGAGTTTTTTCCGGAAATATAGACCTGCTGGTGACGAGCAAGAACGCCCTTGATACAATAATCAAGAAGATATCAAAAATTGACGGTATCGAAAGGGTGCGCAGAGAAGAAAATTTTGATAATTGATTGTGAAATGTTAAAAAACTTGAAAAAGGCAGTCCTTCTGACTCCGCTGTTGCCGATGCTGGCGCTGCTCGGTTCCATGGTTTTCATGAAATCATGTGCCAATACCACTACGCCGCCGTCCGGCGGCCTCAAGGATACGATCCCGCCGGTGCTGCTGTATGTGGAACCCCAGAATATGGCGACGAACGTGTCCCGGGACAAGGGATACATCAAGATGACTTTTGATGAATACGTAGTAGTAAAGACGGCTACCGACATCTTCCTTTCCCCGCCTATGGAAAAACGGCCGGTTCACAAGATACGCGGAAAAAGCATAATAGTATCATTCGACGGGCAACTTGACTCCAACCGCACCTATGTTCTGGACATGGGGCAGTCGATAGCGGACAACAATGAAGGCAACATTTACCCGGGGTTCGTGATTGCGTTTTCTACTGGAAGCAGTGTTGACTCGATGTACCTGACAGGGACTGTCTCCGACTGCAACACCCTTGAGCCTTTCAAAGGAGCCACCATTGGCCTCTATATTTCAGATGACGATTCGGTCGTGTTCAAGGAGCGCCCCATAGCGGCGGCAAAAGCCGACGACTGGGGATTTTTTGCGATAAGGAACATAAAGGATACATTGTACAGAATGTATGCGTTCAATGATCTTAACAATGACAACAAGTTCAATCCCGAATCCGAGGAAGTGGCCTTCATCGACTCGCTCGTAAGGCCGACAAAGGTCGTGGGCGACAATATCCTGGAACTTTTCAAACTTGACATGAAAGACACTCTCGCCTGTCGTACGCGGCAGTCCGATTACCAGTTGTCGATGTTCAAGGAGGCTACTTCGCGGCAGTATCTCGTGAACAAGGCGAGGACGGGAGAAAAGACATTTTACATAACTTTCTCGTCACCTTATACCCAGATAGATTCACTCTGGTTCGAAGGCGTGCCTGATGAAAAGGTAATCACTCAGTTCAACGACATGGAGGACAGCCTTCTCATCTGGCTGAACGACGAGGCGAAGATCCAGCCTGATTCGTTATGGCTCAACGTGACATACATGAAGACGGACGATTCCTTGAAGATAAGGGTGCCGGCAACAGAACGGATAGGCATGCACAAGAGCCGTGCAATGATTCAGGATGCAAGGCGGTACAAGCCGCGCGAGGAGATGGACGCCGAGGACACATGCACTGTATATAAAGTCACGGCCACCGGAGAGACTTTCGACCAGGACGGTTTCATTATAGATTTTACCTATCCACTTGTCGAAGCCAAGTTCGATTCGCTCCAGATGATATTGATTAACCCGCGCCAGGAAGAAAGTCAGGAAAGTTTCCGCGTTGTCCATGATACGGCGGATGTACGGAGATACAGGGTTTTTCCGGACAAGCCGCTTGAAAAAGGATACGAGTGCCAGTTGAAAATCCCATACGGAGTGTTCTTCGACATAAACAGGATGCCGAACGACAGTTCCAAGACAAAGGTGTCCCTGCCGTCCTCGGAAGATCTGAGCACTCTGTATCTGACACTTGCGGATGTCAACGGGGAAAGCCGTTATATCGTCGAACTCATGAATGAAAGAAGGGACAAGGCCATGAGGCGTTACGAAATCAATAAGGACACTACACTGCTCTTTCCGTTCATAAAAGAAGGTCTGTACTGCATCAGGATTACCGAAGACCGTAATAACAACGGCATCGTCGATACTGGAATACTTCTTGAGAAGAAGCAGCCGGAAAAAGTCAAGTTCGTGGAACTTCGGGACGGGAATACGATGATATCGATACCTGCAGCGACGGAACTTGAGCAGGAGGTAAACATAAAGGAAATGTTCAAATGAAAAGACTCTGGCTTTTGACAGCATTTGCCTGTCTGCTGCTGGCCCTGTTTTCAACGGGCAGGTCGTCGGCGCAGGAATTCACGGTAGGACTGACTCCGGGATTGTCATTCAATGACTCGACTGATGTCATCAAGCCGCCGAAACCTGTAGAAAGATGCCATCTGATAGGCGTTAATTACAGTGTGGGCTGGGGAGGCCTGTATGTAGTGCCGACAACGGCAACCATAAGGGAGTTTTCGCCGTTCGGCGTGGGTTTCACATATACATATCTCCAGGACTTGTGGGGGACAATGTCGTATTTCGGCCTCCAGACGGGATTGAGGTATTCCAAAGAAGGGTTTTCATACGAGGATTACAAGCAGGAGCCTTATAGGACTACATTTTATGAAGAGGCCGAACTGCCTTTTACCTCTCTTTTCCACATTGAAATCCTGAACGGCTATGTGCGCCTGCTGGCAAATGCAGGTGTTTATTTCGGTTACAGGGTCAAAGTGAACAGGCCGTATCTGGAAAGCGATGACTTTGCAGCGACCGACTGGGAAGACACGGACAACCGTTTCGACTACGGAATCCGTGCCGGGGGAGGTTTCGCGATAGTGCTTGCTCCTGTGGAAATACACTTCGAATGCACGTACAAGCATTCATTTTCTCCGCTGGCCGATCCTGCCAAGAACAGCGAGTATTTTTACAATTATACCTATCCTACGCAGATTCTTTTGAGCGTGGGGCTGCATTTCCAGATTGGCCGGCAGTTTTACCAAAAAGAGTATTAGATGGGAAAAGAGGCATTTGAAACAATTACCGTGCATGTCGGCCCTTGCGGCGATCCCTGTTCGGTATCGCTCGGAGGAGGAAATCCTATAGCCATCCAGTCTATGTGCAATACACATACGGCTGACATAGACGCTTCTGTGGCCCAATGCAGGGAACTGGCCCGTTACGGAGCCCAGTTGATACGACTGACCACGCAGGGAATGAGGGAAGTGGAGGCTTTGGCCGTCATAAAGGAAAGGCTGCATGCGGAAGGGATTACCGTCCCTCTTGTCGCGGATGTGCATTTTTCCGCCGATGTCGCGCTTGCGGTGGCGGGAATAGCCGATAAAGTCCGGATAAATCCGGGGAATTTTGCCAAAGACCATGCAACGGCCTGTGAAAAGTTTTCCGCCCTTCTGGATATATGCAGGGAGAAAGGGACGGCAATACGTATTGGGCTCAATCATGGTTCTCTTGGAGAAAGGATTACGACAATGTACGGCAATACACCGAACGCCATGAAAGAGGCGGTAATGGAGTGGCTGGAAATGTGCATTGAAAAGTCCTTTTTCAACGTAGTGGTGTCCCTGAAGGCAAGCAACACTTATGTCATGGCAGAGGCGTACAGGCTGTTGTACGAAGCCATGAAACAAAGGGGCTATGTTTTTCCGATGCATCTCGGGGTGACTGAGGCAGGAAACGGGGACGGAGGCAGGATAAAGTCCGCCGTAGGCATCTCCGCCCTGCTGGAAGACGGAATCGGAGACACCATAAGGGTATCCCTTACGGAAGACCCCGTAAATGAACTTTCAGTTGCGGCGTATCTCGCCAGGCGTTACAGCAAATCTTGTTGCAAGGCCTGGGACAGGGCCGTGCCCGCCGGAAGCCGTGACTGGGAAAATATGATTTTGGACCTTGCATGTACCTACGGGAAAAAGTTGTTATATAATGAAATAGACGACTTCTTCCCTGCCAAGGAATATCCCGGGCTTTCCGTAGAAAAGGCCGAATATGTCAAAGACGAGATATTGCAGGCGGCGCGAAGGAAATTTTACCGGCCGGAATATATTGCCTGCCCGGGCTGCGGAAGGACGATGTATGATCTTGAAAAGACTTTCAATGAAGTAAAACGCCGTACTTCGCATCTCAAAGGCTTGCGCATAGCCGTAATGGGCTGCATAGTGAACGGCCCTGGAGAGATGGCGGATGCAGACTGGGGATATGTGGGAGAAGGTGAAGGAAAGGTCGCCATATACAAAGGCAAAGAACCTGTCTTGCGCCACATCCCTCAGGAGGAGGCCATAGACAGGCTCTTGGAACTTATTGATAAAACCCGTTTAGAGTAATATTATATCCGTTACAGGCTGGTAAGTGTACGGCACGTATTTCTGCAATTGCGCTGCGATGACAGTGCCTTTGCCGGTTTTGTAAAGGACCACCTGCAAAGTAGGTGCAGTGGATTTGCGGTAATTGTCAAGACTTTCTATTTCCTTGTTTTCAAGCGCCCTCTTGATAGCGGATTCTTCCGTGAGGTCGAAATATTCTATTTTCTTGTGGAGCCTTGAGTTTTCAGGAAGATAGTAGTATTGCTTTGTGAATGCGGCCGAAAGGAGAAGCAGCAGGCCGATTATTGCAGCGACGCCGCCTATAAATATCAGCAATGAGTGCATGAATCCGCTTTCCAGAGCCGGGATTATTGCCGATACCACTATAATCGCGATACCGAGAACCAGCAATACAAGTGAGAGTACTACGCTCTTGCGTTTTAACGCTATCTTTCCTTCCATCCTCGATGCAAGGCTGTTTTCTATCATTTCCATAATTGTAATCTTGTTTTAAAAGTTAATAAATCTAATTGTTGCTGTCTTTGTAGAAAAAATCAAGGAGTTTCTTTCCTTTCGGAACATTGTGTTCACCGTTCCGGAACATATAGATCCCGCTCTGCGGAATAAAATGCCCGTCGTCGGACAACAGTATCTGTGCGCATATTACGTTGCTCTGCGGAGCCTTGTACATGACAATCAGATTCGGCTGCGAGTGTTTTCTGGGCATCGCGGCCAGTGAGGCGAAATCTCCCTTTGAAAGCATGTCTTTCACTTCACCGATGCAGTTTCCGTCGAAGTAGAGTTCGCATCTTTCCATCCAGTCATGGGAAGGCTTGAAATACGGCCTCTTGCTGTCGCCTATGAAATAATATGCGATGACGACAATCAGTATGACCACGCCGAATGCGAACAGGCTTCCTGCGAAAGCGTAAAGTCCTCCGTCCCTCCAGGAAGGTATGAACAAAGACAAAATATATGGCAACATGCATATTGCCGTTATTGCCAGGGCCAGTCTGTTTCTGGTATGCCTGACTGAAAAATCCTTTGAATATTTGTCAAGGGATTTGTCTATATTGATTGAGTCTGTCATTTAATGCGTGTGAATTTAAATATTCATATAGTTTTTCCAGTGAAGTCCGAGGTTCCGGAAAAACAGGAGCATTAAATGATGATACGCCGCAATATGGCCGTCACATAGTCCGAAAGGTATCCGGATGCTATGCCGCTGCCAATACTGAATGCTATCCTTGACCGGTAATGTCCTGTCGGATATCTGTGCGGCGTGATGCGTGATAGGGTCTTTAAATCTGAAACTTTGTATGAATTGTACTGGCGTGCCGAACACAGTGCGTTTGAAGATGCCTGTACTGCATCGTTAAGAAACTCCCTTGCTACCATGTGCCTCCCGGCAAACGCATCGTACAATATGCTTATTGATGGACTGGCCGCCGTCCCTCCGTCTGGAACGGTATCCTCATAAAGATATTCCGCCTCACCTGCTGCAAATAAGACAGACAGTGAGACGGATAATATGATTAGCCAGATTTTCTTCATAATACCGATTATGTGTCGGCTTTCCTGTATTTATTCGGTTGCAAATATATGGCAAAAATCAGAGATTGCAAAAATTATCGGACTTCGAACATTTTTCTATTAGTATTCATCCCATGATTTTATTTCAATCTTCTCTAAAGGCAGTTCACAAAACGCCCTGATGAACGCCGTCGCAAGTCTCGCATTGGTTATCAGCGGAATGTTAAGGTCGGTGGCCGCGCGGCGGATAAGGTAGCCGTTGCTTATTTCGGCACGGGAGAAGTTCTTTGTGATGTTGATTACAAGGTCGATCTTCCTGTGCTGGAGCATGTCGAGTGCGCCTGGCAGCCCTTTGTCGTTTTCAGAAGGGTTTTCCGCCTCCGAAGGCCAGAGTACCCGTTTGCAGTCAACTCCGTTTTCCTCAAGGTATTTATAGGTGCCGGCAGTCGCGTAAATGTCGTATCCGTGTTTTACAAGCAGTTCGGTAGCCCCGAGCATTTCGGCTTTCTGCTTGGCGTCTCCGGATGAAATCAGGATGCTCTTCTTCGGGATATCGTAGCCTACAGAGAGTATCGACTTTATCAGCGCCTCGTCGAATGTATCCCCTATGCAGCCTACTTCTCCTGTCGAGGCCATATCTACTCCGAGTACCGGGTCTGCCTGCTGAAGTCTTGAGAACGAGAACTGGGATGCCTTTACGCCTACATAGTCCAGATCAAATGCGCTCTTGTGAGGGGCACGCGGCTTCTCTCCCATCATCACTTTGGTTGCAAGTTCGATGAGGTTTATCTTAAGTACCTTGGAAACGAAAGGGAAACTTCTTGACGCGCGAAGGTTGCATTCGATTACCTTAATCTGGTTGTTCTTGGCAAGGAACTGTATATTGAACGGCCCGGAAATATGCAGCGCGCCGGCAATTTTTTTCGCAATCTTCTTGATGCGGCGTACCGTCTCCACATACAGTTTTTGAGGAGGGAACTGGATGGTCGCGTCGCCTGAATGCACTCCTGCGAACTCGACATGTTCGGAGATCGCATAGGCAAGAACTTCGCCTCCGTCCGCCACGGCGTCGAATTCGATTTCCTTGGCCCCCTGGATGAACTCGCTGATGACTACCGGATGTTTTTTTGACACCTGGGCCGCCAGTTTCAGGAAATCTTCCAAATCCGCCCTGTTGTAGCATACGTTCATGGCCGCTCCTGAAAGCACGTATGAAGGTCTTACGAGCACTGGGAAGCCGACTTCTTCCACGAACCTGTCAACATCTTCGAAAGTCGTGAGTTCCTTCCACTTTGGCTGGTCTATGCCGAGTTCGTCCACAATCGATGAAAACTTGTTCCTGTCTTCGGCGCGGTCTATGTCCTCCGCCGACGTGCCGAGTATGGGTACTCCGCTCTTGTCGAGTTTGAGCGCAAGGTTGTTCGGAATCTGTCCTCCGACTGATACTACGACTCCGTGAGGGTTTTCGAGTTCGTAAATGTCCATGACCCTTTCGAAAGTGAGTTCGTCGAAATACAGCCTGTCGCACATGTCGTAATCTGTCGATACCGTTTCGGGATTGTAGTTGATCATGACTCCCCTCCAGCCGAGATTGCGTATGGTCTGGAGTGCATTGACGCTGCACCAGTCGAATTCTACGGAACTTCCGATACGGTATGCTCCGGAACCGAGGACTATTACGGAACGCCGGTCTCCGGCATATCTGACATCGTTGAAATCCCCGTTATATGTAAGGTATAGATAATTGGTCTGGGCCGGGAATTCCGCGGCAAGGGTATCTATCTGTTTGACGCACGGGACTATTCCGAGAGTCTTGCGGTATCTGCGTACTATTGCCGATGCGTCGTCCATGTCGAAGCGGTCGTCAAACAGCAGCCTGCCTATCTGGAAATCCGAAAATCCCTGTTTTTTCGCTTCGAGGAGAAGTTCACGCGAACAGATGTCGGAAGAATTGGTTATCTCTTTGGTGCCGTCGCTGAACTGGCGGCCTTCTTCCATGAGGCGTTTTCCGGTCTTTACAATGTTTTCCAGTTTGTCCAGGAACCATTTGTCAATCTTTGTCAGTTCGTGTATCCTGTCAACTGTGTATCCTGCATTCATCGCCTTGGAAATCACGAATATGCGGTTGTCCATAGGCTCTTTGAGGGCTTCCTCTATGTCCGGAACGGTGAATTCCTTGTTCGCAACAAAGCCGTGCGCCCCCTGCCCTATCATTCTGAGGCCTTTCTGTATGGCTTCTTCGAAACTGCGGCCTATCGCCATGACTTCGCCCACGCTTTTCATGCTGCTGCCGATCTTCCTTGATACCCCGTGGAATTTGGAAAGATCCCAGCGAGGAATCTTGCAGACTATGTAATCAAGGGCCGGTTCGAAGAACGCCGGTGTAGTCTTCGTAACTGAGTTTTTCAGTTCGAACAACCCGTATCCCAGCCCCAGTTTGGCGGCAACGAATGCCAGTGGATATCCTGTGGCCTTTGATGCGAGGGCCGACGAGCGGCTTAGGCGGGCATTGACTTCAATCACCCTGTAATCGGTCGATGAAGGGTCGAATGCATACTGGACATTGCATTCGCCGACTATGCCGATGTGGCGGACAATCTTGATTGCCAGTTCACGCAGCATGTGGTACTCTTCATTGGTGAGCGTCTGTGACGGAGCGACTACGATGCTCTCTCCTGTATGTATTCCGAGGGGATCGAAGTTTTCCATGTTGCAGACCGTGATACAGTTGTCGAAACGGTCGCGGACTACTTCGTATTCGATTTCTTTCCAGCCTTTTAGGGATTTCTCAACTAGGACCTGCGGGGAAAATGAGAATGCTTTTTCGGCAAGTTCCAGCAATTCTTCCCTGTTGTCGCAGAAACCGCTTCCGAGTCCTCCGAGGGCGTATGCGGCGCGTAGGATGACGGGATATCCGAGTTCTTCAGCCGCTTTTACAGCGCTTTCGATATTTTCCGTCGCGATGCTTTTTATGGTCTTTACCCCTATCTGGTCAAGGCGTTCTACAAAAAGTTCCCTGTCCTCCGTGTCTATGATTGCCTGCACCGGAGTACCGAGCACCTTAAGCCCGTATTTTTCGAAAATGCCGGCCTTGTACAGTTTTACTCCGCAATTCAGGGCCGTCTGGCCTCCGAAAGCGAGAAGTATCCCCTGCGGTTTCTCCCTGGCTATCACTTTTTCAACGAAGAAAGGCGTGACCGGGAGGAAATATATCTTGTCCGCTATGCCTTCCGATGTCTGGACTGTCGCAATGTTGGGGTTTATGAGTATGGTCTCTATCCCCTCTTCCCTGAGGGCCTTCAAAGCCTGTGAACCGGAATAATCAAACTCCCCGGCTTCTCCGATTTTCAAGGCTCCGGAGCCGAGCACGACAACTTTCTTAATATTTTTATCTATTCCGCTTTCCATGGTATTCCGGTATTAAAGCAAACTAATAAATTCATCAAACAGAAATTCGGTGTCAGTTGGTCCGCTTGAGGCTTCGGGATGGAACTGGGCAGAAAAGAACGGCTTGTCCTTGTGGCGGATGCCTTCGTTCGTGCCGTCATTCATGTTCACGAACAGAGGTTCCCAGTCTTTGCCCAGCGAACTGCCGTCCACTGCAAATCCGTGGTTCTGCGAAGTGATGAAGCATCTGTCCGTGCCGGCCATCCTTACCGGCTGGTTGTGGCTGCGGTGTCCGTATTTTAACTTGAAAGTGGACGCCCCGGCCGCTTTCGACAGCAACTGGTTGCCCATGCAGATTCCGAAAATTGGCTTGTCTTTCTTCATGGCTTCCCTGATGTGTTCTACGGTAATGTTGCAGAATTCAGGGTTGCCGGGCCCGTTGGAGATGAACAGTCCGTCGTATTCCATGGTGTTGAAATCATAATCCCACGGCACCCTGATCAGTTCGACGTCCCTTTTTACGAGACAGCGCAGGATATTGTGCTTTACGCCGCAGTCAACTAAAACCACTTTTTTGTTGCCGTGTCCGTAACGGATCACTTCTTTACAGGAGACGAGCGCTACCTGGTTCTCGGCATTGGGGTCGTATAATGGGAAACGCGGCTTCTCCCCTTCGGGAACAATCGTTCCCAGCATCGAGCCGTTGTCCCGCAGTATCTTGGTGAGTTCGCGCGTGTCTATTCCGTATATTCCCGGGATTTTCTCTTCCTTGAGCCATCTGTCAAGGCTTTCGGCCGCATTCCAGTGGCTGTAGTTAAAGGAGTAGTCCGATATGACAAGCCCGCGCACGTGAATGTGTTCCGACTCGAAATATTTGGATATTCCGTTTTCCGATGTCTTTTCAGGAACACCGTAATTGCCCACGAGCGGATATGTGACACACAGTATCTGACCGCTGTATGACGGGTCTGTGAGGCTTTCAGGATAGCCGACCATGGCCGTGGAGAACACCACCTCTCCGTCCGCCGGTGCATCATACCCGAAAACATATCCTTTGAATTCCGTACCGTTTTCAAGATACAGGGTAGCCGCCTTTTTATCCATTTCAAAAAAATTTAATTCCGCCGCGAATTTAGTCAATCTATATGTTTTATTCAAATTATTCAAAAAAAATCGGAATGCGTCTTCTTGGGACACAGTACGACTTAATCTAAGAATATTGCAATGCGCTGATATATTGCAAATTACTATTGTAACAATATTTTGCAGGTGTGGAATTTGAGAGGTTCGGAAGCCCTTGAAATCCACACTAATTTTTCGGAGTGTATGTTATTTATCCCTGATTTACAATGGGTTGTGTAAACAAAAGTTAAGTCGTGGCGTGGCCTCGGGCGCACAGGCGTGCTTTCTGACCGTAAAAAGCACGGCTACCCCTCTCAGAATGCACTGCGGAACACATTGGCGTGCTTTCTGGCCGGAGAAGGCACGCCTCTGCCCCCATACAAGGGGGTATTTTTGCGTGTAATCGTAAAAAAAAAATTAAACAAGTCTTGATAGAATCAAAAAAATTATTATTAATTTTATCCCCGGATTTATACTGAAAAACCATGAAACCTATTGAAATATCCATATTCGGTATTATTCCACCTTCCTGACGGTGTTCAAAACCCATGCACCTCATCGATGCACATGTCTCACTTAATCATATCATTAACTTCTTAAAAACTTTTTTATGAAACCACTCACATTTTTAATCCGCCTATTGTATATACCGATATTGATGGTATTCATGGGCGTGGTTTCGTGCCAGTATGATGACACGGATGTCAAGAATCAGATTGATGATTTGTACGGGCGCCTGGATGAACTTGAAGAGTTTCAGGAGCAGGTACAGTCCGATATCGATGCCTTGAATGACATTGTCACCAAACTTCAGGCGCAATTGACGGTAAACGGCATATTCGACATCGGAGAATATGGCTGGGTAATCAATTTTTCAGACCGGACCAAAGTAATCATAAGCCATGGAAAGGACGGTGCTGACGGAGAGGACGGCAAGGACGGCAAGGACGGCAAGACGCCGCCTACCATCATTGTCATCAACGACAACGGCACGTATTACTGGGGTTATGAGGATGCCGACGGCGACAGAAGATACCTTCTTGACGACAATGGCGACAGGGTTCCGGTACAAGGAGAGGCTCCAAAGGTTCGCATCAATCCGAATACGGGCAACTGGGAGATTTCTACCGACGGCGGCCGTACCTGGGAAGATACCGGAATGCCGTCTGCAGGCGGTGCCGGTGATTCCATGTTCGCCGGTGTCGATGAAGATGATGACTTTGTTTATATCACACTTCGCGACGGTACCACTATCACTATCCCTAAGACGAAAGAATTGATGTTCGACTTCGGG
The DNA here is from genome assembly GCA_017694945.1 of Candidatus Merdivivens pullicola. Lineage (GTDB taxonomy): Bacteria > Bacteroidota > Bacteroidia > Bacteroidales > UBA932 > Merdivivens > Merdivivens pullicola. Next base: position 35,014 of record JADIMA010000035.1, read on the forward strand.
GTTGAAGATGAAATCCTCTACTTTGATGCCGGTGAGACAAAAGTTCTGGATTATGTAATGAGCGGAGCGAAAGACATGACCATTGCAAAGCCTACAGGCTGGAGGGCGTCTTTCGAGGCGGAAGGCCTTGTCATTACGGCGCCTGTCTCTGAAAATCCGTTCGCTGAACTGGAAGGTGAGATAAATGTCGTGATTGTTTCTGCTGGAGGCCAAAGCCTGATGGACGTATTGCATGTCGCTGTCGATATGGGAATTCCTTCCGAAGGCCCTAAAATCGGAGACTACTATTATGCAGACGGTACCTGGAGCGACGGCGGACTTGTTTCAATAGACGAGGACGGCCTTAATCCGGTATGGGCTGAAGTGAAACCGGCTCCTGTAGAAGGCAAACAGGTAATAGGAATCGTTTTCCAGACTTTCGAGGACAGGATAGATGCAGCCGACAAGGCGGCCGGCTGGACTCACGGTTATGTGATGGCGGTAAGGAATGCGCACGGCACAAGTAAAAACACGACTTCATACTGTCTTGACTATTCGCTTGACTGCATCGACGGTGTCAACCTTGCAAGTTCATGGTACAAAAATATCGACGGGTATTCCGAGACGATGACTGTAAAATCGGAATATGGAAGCGATATAGTGCAATGTCCTGCATTCGACTGGACGGTGACCGACTTCCCTCTTCCTACTCCTGACGGAACCAGCGGATGGTTCCTTCCTGCGACCGGGAACATGTGGGATCTGATTGCCAATCTCGGAGGCCATGACGTGGCGGCAATCATGCAGGAATGGCAGACACAGGATGTCAGCGCCGGATGGGGCTATGTCTACGGAGTCGTTGATTACAATATCCTGGATAGAATCAACTCTACAATGTCGCTGATACCTGCCGACCAGAAAGAGGAATTCTTTGAAACCTATACATACGGAGGCGGGTATGCTTCCGTGTGGACTTCTACCCCATGTGTAATCGGAGAGACTGCCTGCACTTTCCAGATAGGTGCTGCCGGTTCTATAACCACCTATGAGGCATGGTATAACGAAGACTGCATTGCAAGGCCGATACTTGCATTCTAAAAACGGATTTAATTAGCATGAGACAATAAGAATATTTAACCATTTAACCATTTATAATTTTATGAAACTTATAAAGAATCTGGGCCGCATCATTATGGGCGTAATGTGTGCAGGCGTCGTGCTGACAACGGCAAATTCATGTGAGTACGATGATACTTATATCAGGGATTCAATCAAGGATCTTGACGAGCGTGTCGAGGCTCTTGAGGCTTTCAGCGAGCAGATTCAGTCTGAGATTTCCGCACTTCAGGAAATCATAGAAAAACTGCAATCCGAAGTTACGATAGACAATATAGTTGAAACTGAAGACGGCTATACAATCAATTTCTCCGACGGCACATCCATCACTATTACTGACGGAGAGGACGGTAAGGACGGTCAGGACGGCGAAGACGGCAAGGACGGAATGACTCCTCCGACTATCATAGTTATTGAAGAAGACGGTACGTATTATTGGGGTTATGAAAATTCTGATGGAAGCCGCGATTTCATAACCGACGACGACGGCAACAAGATTCCTGTTACCGGAGAGGCTCCGCAGATACGCATTAATCCGGACAACGGAAACTGGGAGATTTCGACCGACGGCGGACAGACCTGGGAAGATACAGGCATGCCTTCAAGCGGTACAGGTACGGGCGAGTCCCTGTTTGCAGGCATCGATCAGGATGAAGACTTTGTATATCTGACTCTCCGTGACGGTACGACTATCTGCATTCCAAAAACCAAGGAACTCGTATTCGATTTCGGCACCGACGGTGAAACCCTGTATTTCGAGCGCGGTGAAAGCAAGGTATTGGATTATACAATGAGCGGCGTTCAGGAGGTAACCATTACCAAGCCTGACGGATGGCGTGCTTCAATCGAGGCTGAAGGTTTTGTGATCACCGCCCCTGTTGAAGAAAACACATTTGCAGAGACCGAAGGTATCGTTACCGTACTCCTTGTAGCATCAAACGGACAGAGCCTTATTGCAAAACAGCCTGTAATCATAGGCGTTGCTCCTCAGAAAGACTATTTTACAATTGAAGTTCCTGAAGATGAAATAGGTTCCACCAGCGCAAGAATCATAAGTTCATGCAATGAACCGACCATGTACTGGACATCCCAGATAATGACTTTGGACGAATTTGAAACGTATGTAGGCAGTGTTGAGAACATGGAATACTATTTCATGGAACTTCTTGAAAGCACTGCTTATTACTATGGTTATTCAAGCGTGGCCGAACTCCTTCCGGACTTCCTGTATCCTGGAGACTATGTGGACGACTATGTATATTCCGGCTTGTATTCTGAAACGGCATATATGACATATGCTGTCGGCATGGATTTCGACGGAAATTACCTGACCGATTTCTACTACGGGCCTCAGTTCACCACTACCGAACCGCAGATGATTGACCTGACTTTCGACCTCAATGTAACTCCTAAGACGACAAGTGCGCTTCTGGACATATATCCTTCAGATCCTTCTGCATACTATTTCGCAACAGTAATAGACAATTCGTTCTATGAGGCGGGATATACCGATGTGGACATCATGACGGAAATCATCAACAGTTACAGCTGGATGCTGTTCTACTATGCATTGCAGGGCGATGTTACGGGTTATGAAATAGGCGGAATGGCTTCCAATACGGATTATTACGCTGTGGTATTCGGAGTGGATGTCGATGCCATTACTTATACGACGGAAATGACCAAAGTACCGTTCACTACTCTTGAAAGCCAGCCTACCGATGCTTATGTGGAAGGAAGCATTACCAACTGGTGGTCAATCGATGATCTTGCTGAATACAATCCTGATTATGCAAGTCTCATGGGCGACCCGTCAAATCCTAACCTCGCAGCAGTCGATCTGGAATTCAACGAAAGCGCCGTAGCATGTATCTATGTGCTTTGGATAGGCGACCTTTCAACTTATGATTACGATGAGTTGTATGCGGCTACTCAGCAGCAAGGTGACATCGCATATTACGGAGATCCTGCAAATCTGTTTTATGTAGCCCTTGACAACAGTTACAACACGCTCTGTACGATAGCCCTTGATGCCGACGGCAATTATGGAGAGATGGACATCTGTCTCGTACAGTTCACCGAGGAAGGCAAATCGACTGATTTCGCGCTGTTCGATGAATACTACAACGCCATCATGGGCGGCTATTCAATGACGACAAGTTCGGTAAATTCCCGCCCTGTATTCATGGCTCCTTCAAACATCGAGAATGTACAGATCCGCGAGGCTCTCAGTGCAAAAGAAGTAAAAGTGATGAGCCATAAGGTCGTTAAGGCTGTAAATATGAAGTAAGTTCATTCGTAATTCAATGAAAATTAGGGCTGCATCAATCCGGTGCGGCCCTTTTTTTAAATTTTTATTGTATCTTTGTAAAGATTGAGCCACAGGTATTGAAAACACTATTAAAACTATAAAACATGAAAAGAATTTTATTTTTTTTAGGCATCGGAGCAATAATGCTTTCAGGATGCGAGCAGGCGGACAAACCATTGCCTGTATTCACTGCGGCGACAGAGGGGGAAATCGTTGCGGAAGCCTCCGGGGGAGTCTATTAC
>JADIMA010000036.1 GCA_017694945.1 Candidatus Merdivivens pullicola
GTCAGGAGATGGTTCCTGTTACAGTGGATTACAATAACCCCAGGGAATATATCGTGGGAGGGGTGTCTGTAAACGGGAACATACATTTCAGTACAAAGCAGATTATAGATCTTACAGGACTGTCCGTGGGCATGCGGGTAACCGTCCCGAGCGACGGCCTGACATCCATAGTCAAGCGTTTGTGGCACCAGCAGTATTTCGATGAAGTGGCTCTTAACGCCTATACCCGTGTCCCGGATTCGGATACGGCTTATTTCGTGGTAAATATCGTCGAGCGCCCGCGCATCGCAAAATGGGAGTTCCAGGGAATCCGCAAGGGTGAAAAAGACGATTTGAATGAAAGGCTCAAGTTCCACAGGGGGGATGAATTGTCTGAATACGTTATACGCACTTCCAAGGACATTATCACGAGATATTTCAAAGACAAGGGCTTCGGTCTGGTGGAAGTGGACGTAATCGCACAGAAGGATACAATGATACGAAGGGGCGTGAATGTCCTTTTTAATATAGACAAGGGGCCAAAGGTAAAGATTGACAAGATAACTTTCGAGGGCGTTACCGGCATAAAGGAGTACAAACTTGAAAAAGCGATGAAGAAGACCAAGGACAAGAGCTGGTATAACTTCTTCCATTCCAAAAAGTTCAACGAGACGGAGTACGCGAATGACAAGGAAAATCTCATAACGGCCTTCAATGAACTCGGCTATCGTGATGCAAAGATAGTAAAGGACTCCATTTACAAACTTCCCGAGCCTGGCCGTATCGGCATCAAGTTCGTGATAGACCAGGGCAAACGGTATTATTTCAGGAATATAACATGGACAGGCAACTCGGTCTATACGGCAGAGGCCCTTCAAAGCGTGCTGATGATTAAAAAGGGCGATGTATATGACAGGGTTACGATGCAGCACCGTCTTTACGGTGGAGGCAAGCAGAACGAGTACGACATTACCAAGTTGTACATGGATCAGGGATATCTGTTTCTCAATGTAACGGCCAAGGAGACCAATATCGTAGGGGATTCCGTGGATATAGAAATACGCATATCCGAAGGAAAGCCGGCTACCCTGAACAACATTATCATCAACGGCAATACAATAACCAACGAGAGGGTGATCCGCCGTCAGGTATTTACCCGTCCGGGATATCTGTTCAGGTACAGTGATTTTGAAAGATCCATAAGGGAGATTGCGTCTTTGGGCCAGTTCGACCCTGAACACGCAATGAGTCCTGCCGGCCATTCAATGATCCCCGACCAGATGAGCAGCACGGTCGATATTGCATACAATGTTCAGGAAAAACCGAGCAGCCAGTTTGAACTTTCCGGAGGTTGGGGCGGAAACACTTTCGTGCTTACCCTCGGCCTGAGTTTCAACAATTTTTCCGCAAGGAGGATGTTTGAAAAAGACGCGTGGCGGCCTGTGCCTCTGGGAGACGCACAGTCGTTGGCCATAAGGTTCCAGACCAACGGTACGTATTATACTGCATTGTCGGCAAGTTTTACAGAACCGTGGTTAGTCGGGAAGAAACCTACTTCGCTCAGCATGTCGGTTTACTATACCCGTCAGACCAATTCAAGTTATTTCTTCCTGACCAACGACCAGTATATGGAAGTATATGGTTTTGCGGCGGGCATAGGCACCAGACTGAAATGGCCGGACAACTATTTCGTGCTTTATAACCAGTTGAGCTGGCAGTCGTACAAACTTAAAGACTGGCCGTACAACTTCATTTATGATACAGGAGTCTCCCACAACGTAAACTGGTCTATCAATCTGTCGAGAAACTCTACGGATCAGATAATATATCCGCGTTCGGGTTCGGAGTTCGTGCTGGGGCTTCAACTCACTCCTCCGTATTCGCTGTTCAGGCCGAAGAATACCGATTACGATGCGATGACGGCGCAGCAGAGGTACCGTTGGGTCGAGTACCACAAGTGGACATTCAAGGGTACCGTATATACTAAACTTGTCGGTGATCTCGTGCTTATGGCGAGGGCGCAGTTCGGATATCTCGGCTATTACAACAGGAATCTCGGTTATTCGCCTTTCGAGGGCTTCCTGCTGGGAGGAGACGGTATGTCGGGATACAGTACGTACGGAACGGAAGTCATAGCGCTGAGAGGTTATGAAAACTATTCTCTTACGCCGTACCTTCCTTCGCGATACAACAGTTCGGGATATGCTTATGCGGGTAACGTATATGACAAGTTTACTTTGGAATTGAGGTATCCTGTGATGCTCCAGCCGCAGTCAACCATATACGTGCTCGGATTCCTTGAGGGAGGTAATTCATGGTCTGATATCCGTGATTTCAATCCTTTCCAGATAAAACGTTCGGCCGGAGTAGGCGTGAGGATTTTCCTTCCGATGGTCGGTCTTCTCGGTGTGGACTGGGGTTATGGCTTCGATGCGGCTCCGGGTCAGAAGAAGAGCCAGATACACTTTGTCATAGGACAGCAGTTCTAAATGAAATGAATGAAAATGAATAAAATATTGTTTACCATGAAAAAGTTTTTTGTAATTGTAGCGGCAGCCATTGCATCTGTCGCATTTGCTGACGCGCAGAATCTTAAATTCGGTTATGTCAATTTTGACGAGGTAGTGATGCTTATGGCTGAGACCGACTCTGCACGTGCGGATCTCGAAGTGGCGCAGAAAGACGCCAACGACACTTATCAGGCAATGATTGAGGAGTATAATCTGAAAGCAGAGCAGTATCAGCAGAAGGTTGCAAGCTGGACTCCTGCCGTTCAGGAGAGTAAGGCGCGCGAACTTACGGAAATAGAGCAGCGCATAAGGGATTTTGAATCTTCAATACAACTGGAACTTTCCCAGATGCAGCAAAGGCTTATGGCTCCTATTTACCAGAAGGCAAGCGACGCGCTTAACAAGATATCGAAGGCCAAGGGCCTTTCATTCGTATTCCATACGACTTCCCTTCTTTATTACGACCCGTCACAAGGTACTGACCTTACCGCCGATATGAAGGCCGAATTGGGAATACCCGCCGACAAAGTGTTGAATCTTCAGCAACAGAATATACAATAATTGAAAATTTTGCTTACATTTGTGCGTTTTTATAGCAAATGTTATAGAAAAATATAAGTTTTATATCTGTTTTTAGTTTTATTATGCAACACAAGGTTATTGATGTTAATGATGTTGTGATAAGGTTTGCGGGAGACTCCGGAGACGGCATGCAATTGACCGGAACGCTCTTTGCGGACACTTCGGCGCTGTTGGGAAACCAATTGTCCACTTTCCCGGACTATCCGGCAGAAATCAGGGCGCCGCACGGGACAATCTCGGGAGTATCCGGTTTTCAGGTACATATAGGACATACTGAAGTAACCACTCCCGGCGACTATTGCGACGTGCTGGTGGCCATGAACCCTGCAGCCCTCAAGGCAAATGTGAAATGGTGCAAGCCTACTTCGACCATCATTATCGATGCCGACACCTTCACTGAAGAAGGTTTGTCAAGGGCCGGGTACAAAACGGACGACCCCGTTTCGGAACTCGGTATCGGTGACAGGAATCTAGTATTTTCCCCTATCACTACTCTGACGAAGGAAAGCCTCAAGGACAGCGGCATGGACAACAAGGCCATTATCAAATGCAAAAACATGTTCACTCTCGGCATGTGCTGCTTCCTCTTCGGGCGTCCGTTGGAATTTATTGACAAATACCTTGAACGCAAATTCGCGAAGAAACCTGCTCTCATAGCACCTAACAAGAAAGTCCTTTTCGACGGTTACAATTACGCTTCAAACATCCAGGCGATACCTAATACTTATGTAGTCGCTCCTGCGGACTACAAGAAAGGTACTTATAGGAACATTACAGGCAACCAGGCCGTGGCATGGGGACTTATAGCGGCTTCGGAAAAATCGGGCAGGCATCTTTTCTGCGGTTCATATCCTATCACCCCTGCGACAGCGATTCTTGAAGAACTTGCAATACACAAGAACCTCGGAGTCAAGACATTGCAGGCTGAGGACGAAATAGCCGGAATATGTACGGCAATAGGTGCTTCCTATGCAGGAGACCTCGCTGTGACAACAACTTCGGGCCCGGGCCTCTCTCTTAAGTCGGAAGCCCTCGGTCTGGCCATGATAACTGAATTGCCTCTGGTCATCGTAGATGTCCAGCGAAGCGGTCCATCGACAGGTATTCCTACGAAGACCGAGCAGACCGACCTCAATCAGGCTCTTTACGGAAGGAATGGCGAGTGCCCTATCGCGATAGTTGCAGCCCATTCGCCGTCAAACTGCTTCGATGCGGCGTTCAATGCGGCAAAACTTGCACTTGAGCACATGATGCCGGTCATCCTTCTTTCTGAAGGTTTCCTTGGAAACGGTTCGGAACCTTGGCGCATCCCTTCAATGAAGGATTATCCTGAAATCAAGCCGCCTATCATAACATCTTGCGACGGGCCTTTCAAGCCGTTCGAGCGCGACCCTGAGACTTTTGTACGCAAATGGGCTCTCCCTGGCACGAAAGGACTGGAACACAGGGTCGGAGGTCTTGAGAAAAATCATGACGGAGTAATATCTTCCGATCCGCAGGTTCACGAAATGATGGTGCGCGAGAGGGCGGCAAAAGTTGCGAAGGTCGCCGACTTCATTCCGGAGCAGAAGATTATCGGCGAAAAAGAAGGAGATATCCTCGTAGTAGGCTGGGGCGGAACGTTCGGACACCTGTATTCGGCTGTCCATACCCTTCAACTTGAGGGCAAGAGCATCAGTCTCGCTCATTTCGATTATATCAACCCTCTTCCGAAGAATACCGAAGAAGTGTTCTCGGGCTTCAAGAAGATTATCGTTTGCGAACTCAACAGCGGGCATTTCGCCGCTTATCTGAGGAACAAGTTCCCTCAGTTCACATATTATCAGCACAACAAAGTCCAGGGGCAGCCGTTCATAGTTGCGGACGTGGTTGAGGCTATAAGGGCAATCATGTAATACAATTTCGGAAAACATTCAATCATGGAAAAATATACTGTACAAGATTTCAAAAGCAACCAGGAAGTCAGGTGGTGTCCGGGATGTGGAGACCATGCTGTACTTGCCTCCATTCAGAGAGCTCTTCCGGAAGTCAGCGAGGCCCTCGGTTATTCTAAGGAAAGATACGTTTTCGTGTCGGGAATAGGATGCTCGTCAAGGCTGCCTTATTACATGAATACTTTCGGATTCCACAGTATCCATGGAAGGGCGACTGCCATTTCTACAGGCATTAAAGTCGCTAACCCTACGCTGACGGTATGGCAGGCGACAGGCGACGGCGATGCGCTTGCAATCGGCGGAAATCATTTCATCCATGCTATCAGAAGAAACATAGATATAAATATCATTTTATTCAACAACAGGATATACGGCCTTACGAAAGGGCAGTATTCACCTACTTCCAAACTCGGTGCGATAACGAAGACTTCTCCGTACGGGACTGTCGAGCATCCGTTCAATCCGGGATCTCTCGTTCTGGGCGCGAAGGGCACCTTTTTTGCCAGAAGCCTTGATGTCGAAATCAAACTTTCATCGGACATCATGCTCAGGGCGGCTAAACATGATGGCACCTCGGTTATTGAAATGCTCGTAAACTGTGTGATTTTCAACGATGGGGCGCATAAGGAAATCTCCGACAAGGAGTGGCGTGCAGACCGGACTATTGTCCTGCAGGACGGTGAAAGGATGATTTTCGGAAAGAATCGTGACAAGGGACTCGTGATGGACGGCCATAAACTGAAAGTCGTAACAATCGGAGAAAACGGTGTTACCGAAGACGACATACTCGTACATGACTCCCATGCCGACAACCTGGGCCTCCAGATGATGCTTGCCGACATGAAGTATCCCGAGTATCCGGTTGCCCTGGGTGTCATCCGCGATGTAAAGGACATCACATACGATGATGCAGTCAGGGATCAGCTGGCGGAAGTCGAGGCCAAGGCCAAGGTTCATTGTGTTGATGACCTTCTGCACAGCGGTTCTACCTGGGAAGTGGAATAGTTGAGATATTGACAATCAGTTTTTAAACACTTTAAATAATAAAGAGATGAAAACATCAGAAATTATGGCTAAGCTTCAGGCGAAGTACAGCCAGGAGAAAGAGTACCTCCAGGCAGTTCAGGAGGTTCTTGAATCTATCGAGGATGTTTACAACCAGCATCCTGAATTTGAAAAAGCAAAGATCGTTGAGCGTCTCGTTGAGCCTGACCGTATCTTTACTTTCCGCGTAACCTGGATTGACGACAAGGGCGAAGTTCAGACTAACCTCGGTTACCGTGTACAGTTCAACAGCGCTATCGGCCCTTACAAAGGAGGTCTCCGTTTCCACAAGGCAGTTACCCCTTCAATGCTGAAATTCCTCGGTTTCGAGCAGACTTTCAAAAATGCGTTGACTACTCTTCCTATGGGTGGTGCAAAAGGTGGTTCCGATTTCGATCCTGTCGGAAAATCAGATGCTGAAATCATGCGTTTCTGCCAGGCTTTCATGCTTGAACTCTGGAAATGCATCGGCCCTGACCAGGATATACCTGCAGGCGACGTAGGTGTCGGCGGACGTGAAATCGGTTTCCTCTATGGTATGTACAAGAAACTCGCACGCGAGTACAACACTGGCGTCCTCACCGGTAAAGGCGCTACCTGGGGCGGTTCAATCCTCCGTCCTGAAGCAACAGGCTTCGGTGCCCTTTATTTCACCCAGCACCTTCTCCACAAGGCTGGCAAGGACATCCAGGGCAAGACAGTAGCGCTTTCAGGTTTCGGTAACGTTGCATGGGGCGCTGCTACCAAGGCAAAACAACTCGGTGCCAAAGTTATCGCTATTTCCGGTCCGGACGGCGTTTGCCAGATTCCTGACGGTATCACCGACGAAATGATCGACTACATGCTGGTTATGCGTGCTTCCAACAGGAACAAGGTAGAGGACATGGCTGTTAAATTCCCTGAACTCGCCAAATTCACCCCTGGCAAGAAATCATGGAGCGTTAAATGCGACATCGCACTCCCTTGCGCATTCCAGAACGAACTTAACGGTGATGATGCAAAGGAATTGATCGCCAACGGTACATGGTGCTGCTGCGAAGTTTCCAACATGGGATGTACTCCGGAAGCAATCCATACCTTCCAGTCAAACGGCATCCTCTTCGCTCCAGGCAAGGCAGTCAATGCAGGCGGTGTGGCTACTTCAGGTCTTGAAATGACTCAGAATGCTTCACACATCAGCTGGTCTGCCCAGGAAGTTGACGACAAACTCCACTTCATCATGCAGAGCATCCACGAGGCTTGCGTTAAATACGGTACCCAGCCTGACGGTCACATCGACTATGTCAAAGGTGCCAACATCGCCGGCTTCATGAAGGTTGCAACCGCAATGCTTGAGCAGGGTATCATCTAATCGCATGTAAGCATTAGAGATTAATTTCACAGTACAAGAGCCCGGTATTGCGCCGGGCTCTTTATTTTTGCGGATAATCATTTTATTTTTTCTTCTGAATCAGCACGAACTTTCCGTGGATGCGCGGACAATGGCAAAGCCGTTTTCGAGAGGGAGGGAGCGGGCCATCTTTTCAAGTATGGAGCCATCTCCCGAGGAAAGCAGTTCGAGCGAGCCGCCGTTTCCGAAAACATATCCGTTGTCTTGCAGGATGTCGGCAGTATGTTTTGCGACAGCTTCGGCAGGATTGATGATCCCGACGCCCGGGGCGCATTTCCTGATAGTGTCTTCAAGGAAAGGATAATGCGTGCATCCGAGCACTATGTAGTCAGCCCCCTTGTCAAGCATGGGCCGTATGCATTCCATGACAGCCTCCGATGAGTGCGGGTAGTCTGTCAGACCTTTTTCAACAAGTTCGACGAGCCCTTTGCCGACCCGTTCGATTACCGTGACTCCGCTTGCGTATCTGGTGGATGTCTGCCTGTACAGTTCTCCCTTGAATGTCCCGGCTGTAGCCAGTACGCCTACTACTTTGCTTTTGGACTGTAAGGCCGCCGGCTTGATTGCAGGCTCCATTCCGATGAACGGGATGTCGAATCTTTCTCTCAACGCGTGGATGGCGGCTGCGGTGGCCGTGTTGCAGGCTACGACTATGATATGCGCCCCTTTGCCCATAAGCAGCCGGGAGATTTCAAAAGCCCTTTCTCTGATGAATTGCACAGGCTTCTCGCCGTATGGGCAGTTTGCGTTGTCAGAATAGTATAAATAGTCCTCGCGGGGCAATATTCTGTACAACTCTTTAAAAACAGAAAGTCCTCCGACCCCGGAATCAAATAATGCTATCATATACAGTTGAATTACAGTCCGATTTATGTATTGAGGCTGCTGTCGCGCATCCTTAGGGGACTAAGAAAAGCAACAAAAAGTTATCAAAAATATTACTTTTTGTAAGAATCTGTTACTCCTTTTATAAAAAAATAATTACATTTGCAGATAATGTTAAAAAGGTAATGTGTGTCTGCAAATATCAGTAATGTATATGCAACAAAGATGCCACACTTTTCCGAGGATATGTAAATTATTGATTATAAAACCGTAGTATTATTGTTTAATTTAAAGATCAACGTATGAAAAAAATCAGACTTTTTTTCACGGCCGTTATGGTAATGTTCTGCTCGGGATTCGCTTTCGCGCAGGATCTTACGATTACGGGTGTCGTAACCGACGAGAGCACCGGTGATCCGGTTGCATTCGCATCGGTTGTCGTTAAGGGCACTACTACTGGTGTCAATACGGACATCGACGGTAATTATTCCATCACGGCTCCTAGTGATGCCATACTCCAGTTCAGTTTCATGGGGTATGAGACTCTTGAAATCCCTGTAAACGGGAGGGCGCTTATCAATGTAAGCATGAAGGCTGATGCCGAGATGCTTGAAGATGCGATTGTCGTAGGTTATGGTACTGCAAAGAAGATAAGCAGTGTCGTAGGTTCTGCGGCTTCGGTTTCTTCGGCAAAGATTCAGGACAAGCCGGTTGCCAACGTTGCGGATGTGCTTCAGGGACAGGTTGCAGGTTTGCAGGTGTATTCAAGTACTGGTGAGCCTATGTCAACGGTCTCAATGCGTATCCGTGGTGTCAACTCGATTTATTCGTCAACTGAACCTTTGTTCATCCTTGACGGTTCTCCTGTGTCTTCAAACGTGTTCCTGTCATTGAGCGGAAGCGATATTGAAAACATAGCTGTCCTGAAGGATGCGTCTTCGACTGCAATCTATGGTTCGCGTGCGGCAAACGGTGTCATTTACATTACTACCAAGAAAGGTAAACGCGCCGAGAAGCCAAGCGTGATGCTGAGGGCCCAGTATGGTGTATCTTCAGTAGCAGACCAGAAGATACAGTTGATGAACAGTGACCAGTGGTTCGGATTCGTTCAGTCTGTTTCACCTTCAACTATGGATACTCCGGCAATGCAGACCGCGATGGCAAATGCTGAAAAATACGGCATCAATACCAACTGGCGTGATTACTTCTTCAATGACGCGGCACCTACATGGAGCGCTGACTTGAACGTTTCCGGAGCAAGCGACAAGACCGACTACTTCGTTTCCGCATCGGCTTTCAGCCAGGACGGTACTCTCCGTTATTCAAACATGTGGAGGATGTCTCTCCGCTCGAATGTTAACGTAAGGGCGACAGACTGGTTGAAACTGGGTGCAAACTTGCAGTTCACATATCAGGAAGCGCAGACATCCGGCGACTCCTATCAGACCAACAGTCCTTACAACCTGATGTGGCAGTCTATCCTGAATGCTCCGTGGATGTCTCCTTATGAAATCAATGAAAAGGCTGACGGCACATGGAGTTATGGCGCTGAACGCAAGATATGGGATACCAATGTTTACAACCCTTATTACCTTTTTGAAAAACAGCCTACATATGACACTTATGCATGGTTGAACGCCAATACATATCTTGAACTAAACCCTGTCAAAGGACTGGTGATGAGGGCTTCACAGGCAGTAGAGGCAATGGATTACTTCAGTAACTACAGGGCTTTGGCCGATTCTGATCCTGACAACCCGTTCAATGCTACTACAGGTTCCGGCGGTACGGCTCGGAATTCCTTCCAGAGGATGCACAGGTTGACTTTCTCGAATACTATCGAGTATAAGTTCGATATCGCAAACGACCATCATTTTACCTTGCTTGCCGGCCAGGAGGCTATCCTGTATGACAGCGAGTCGTTCGGGGTTGCGGTAAGCGGTATAACCGATGTCCGTCAGAACAACCTTTCAGACGGTGTGGCTCCTTACTCAGAGCCGTCATGGGGCAAGACCGAAAGCGTATTCAACTCTTACTTCGGACGTATATCTTATGATTACAACGATAAATATTATCTGGATTTGACACTCCGTGGCGACGGTTCTTCCGTATTCGGTTCAGAACGCAGATGGGCTACATTCTATTCAATCGGTGCGATGTGGAACATGTCTGCAGAAAACTTCATGGCCAATGCAGACTGGGTGGATGATTTGAGGTTCAAGGCAAGCTGGGGTACGACAGGTAACTCCGGACTTGACGGCAACTATCTGTCAATCGGTACTGTAGGTTCGGGCTCTTCTTACAATGGCCAGACTTCATGGGGACTTGCCAACGTATCCAACCCTTACCTTACATGGGAAACCGTCCGTTCATTGAATATTGGTCTTTCAGGCCGTCTCTTCGGTTTCATGAACGCAAGCGTTGAATTCTATGACAAATATACTTCGAACATGTTGATGGATATTCCTTACTCATATACAACCGGTCACGCTTCAGGTTGGGGTAACATCGGCGAGATGCAGAATACAGGTGTCGATATAGAGTTGGGTTTTGATATCTTCAACAACAAGGACTGGTTCATCAACCTCACTACTAACTTCAACTACAACAAGAACACTATCGTCAAATTGTTCGGCGGCCGTGACGAATATACAATCGCAAATACCGGCCAGTCATACAAGGTAGGTGAAACCCTGGGTGAATACTTCTTCCCTATATATGCAGGTGTTGACCCTCGTGACGGTTATCCGATGTGGTATGATGACGCAGGAAATCTTACCAAGACATATTCTGACGATTTGGCACAATATACAGACAAGTCGCTTTATGCTCCTATAGCCGGTGGTGTCCAGCTGAATGTTCAGTGGAAAGGCCTCGCTCTTACCATGGACTGGTCTTATGTCGTAGGTAAATACTTGATCAACAACGATAAGTACTTCTTGAACAACCCTGCTTTCGGTATTACCAACACATACAACATGTCAACCGACGTGCTTGACATGTGGACTCCGGAAAATACCGACGGTACGCTCCCTCGTTATGAGTCATGGGGTTCAAGGAACTTTGACTCTTACTACCTCGAAGATGCTTCGTTCCTCCGTCTGAAGAACGTACAGTTGTCTTATACTTTCCCTGAAGAACTGATTAAGAGATCCGGCTTCATCGCTGGTTTCAGGGTATTCATAACAGGACGTAACCTTCTTACGTTCACCAAGTACTCTGGTTGGGATCCTGAGGTGATGAGCAACGTGGCATTGTCAACATATCCTAACTCAAGACAGATTATTGCAGGTGTTGAATTCACATTCTAAATGATTAAAAAGATATGAGAAAAATATTATTATTCAGTTTCGCGGTTTTATCGCTTGCATTGACCGGGTGCGATATGAACAAGCAGCCATTCAGTTCAATCAACCCTGAAAATGCATTGCAGAGTATGGCAGATGCCCAGAAACTGCATAACTTCGTTTATGCTAATTTCAGGGGCATGACTTCAGGTGCGTATGTTTATGCAGGCGACTTCAGTACCGATCTTTTCCACGCTTCCATCGGTTTCGGTAACAATGGCGGCGACATGTACACCTGGTCTCAGAACGCAAGTAATGACAACGCTTCAGGTGTATGGTCAGGATTGTATAGCGCAATCGCAAATGACAACTTCTTCATCCAGTCCATACAGAAATATGTGTCGAGCCAGACAAGCGACAACCCTATTTCCGATGCTGATATGGCTCAGTTGAATATTTACAAAGGCGAGGCTTATTTCAGCCGTGCCTATGCATATTTCATCCTGGCTGCATATTTCTGCCAGGACTACGATGCTTCAACAGCAGAGACCGCTTACGGTGTTCCGTTAGTGACTGTTTACCAGCCAAGTTCAGACTATTCGTCATACCCTGGACGTTCTTCACTGGCACAGACTTTCGAACTCATCAATGCCGATCTCGACAGTGCTGAAAAGTATATTACCACTGCCCCTGAAAAGGCTGCAAGGTACTTTACTTCAGATGCAGTGAAGGCTTTCCGTGCGCGTGTTGCCCTTTATATGGATGACTATCCAACTGCAATACAGTACGCAGAACCTCTTGTAACAGGCGGCATGTATCCTTTCGTTGCCGATGCACAGGCTTACGCAAACCTGTGGCTTAACGACTCCGGAGACGAGTGCATCATGCAGGTGTATGCTGACATAAATGAACTTGCTTCATCGTCTTCATACGGCTATCTTTCATTTGACCCTACAAAGGAAATATACAGCCCTATGTACATTCCTACGGCAGACATGATTTCCCTCTATGCATCGGACGATATCCGTCTGACACAGGGCTTCCTCAATGTGTCCGTGGACTTCTCGGGCGTGACAGGACAGGTTTATCTTTGCAACAAGTATCCTGGCAACCCGTCATTCTATGTGGGTAACAACTCGAATTATGTAAACAGCCCTAAGCCGTTCAGGATTGCCGAGCAGTACCTGATACTTGCCGAGGCATATGCAAATACCGGCAACGATGCAAAGGCTTCAGAACTTATCAATGCCCTCAAGTCCAACCGTATCCCTTCATATGTTGAAACATCGTATGCAGGTTCGCAGTTGATCAGCGAGATAAGGAATGAAAGGGTAAGGGAACTTTACGGAGAAGGTTTCCGCTTCTTGGATCTCCGCCGCTACAATGAGGGATTCACAAGAGGCGTTCCTCAGAATTCCGATGTGGTTTACAACATCGCAACAGAATTGACAGTCTCCGCTTCTGACACCCATTGGTTGTGGCCAATACCTACAGCAGAGGTAACCTCCAATCCACAGATTGAGAACCAGCAGAACCCTGGATATTCTGCTCAGTAATAATTTAAGTTATAAAAATGTTGATTATGAAATATTTAAAGATAGTTTTAACTGTAATGGCGGTGTCCCTGGCGATATCGTCTTGCACTAAGACTCCTGCTTTTGAAGGCCAGGCGACTGTCGGCTTTGAAAGCGAGTTTATTTCGAACAACTACGGGAGCGACATTATTTATATCCCTGTTGTTTTCCAAGGTACTTCAAACGTTTTCCCTATCGCCCTTGATATAGAAATCGTTGCAGAACCTGAGTATGACGGTGACGGCTATCCGGCAGTGGAAGATGTGGATTACTATCTTACATCGACCGATCTCTCATTCGCCCGTCCTGAAGATTATGAAGAACTCGTTGATGAGAACGGTTCCGTAACCATTACGAAGAATCTTGAAGTGCGTTATCCGGATGCTACAAAGGATGAACTCCGTTTTAAACTGAGGATCAACTCTACTTCGGTTGAAGGCGTGCAGATTACTACAAGCGAATGCGTTGTTGCTATTGCAAAGCCTGATGCTGAGCGTCTGGTAGGAAATTATGTAGTTTCAGGCCAGCGCTACGATGTCCAGATTTCAGGTTCCGATACCACTTATGTCGCTGCGGAGGAAGTGTCTTATGACGTAGTGATGGAAGTTGAAGGAAGCCGTCTCGTCATGCGCAACCTTTTCTCAACCGCGTCTCAGATTGCGAACGATGAAGGAACAGCAATTTACTTTACTCCTTCCGAGACCGAAGAACGTACTTTCGATGTTCCGCTGAACTTTAAAAACGGCAAGTTCTATTCATCCCTCGGTATGTCAATATGCCCGAGCCTTATTTCAGAGGACAATGAGATTCTGGATACCGTTCTCAAGGTCACTTATGATTCGACCTTCTCAGGGTTGACCTTCGACGATACAGCGAAGAACAATCTGCTGACATTCGTCATATACAACTCGGCAGGCGATAGAAGCGCTTTCTTCAGAAAGGACTCATTCTTGAAGAACATCACCATTACCAAGAAATAGGTTGTAGTTTTATATGGATTCGGAAAGAGAGGGGCGACCCTCTCTTTCTTTTTAATTCTACTTTTTGATACTTTGACTTGTTTTTTACATATTAATATTTAACTTTGCAAAGTTTTAGATTCATCATGGACTGTGTGGGATTTGTCCGGATGATCTGAATGCGGTTTGAAAAACGATTTTTTACTTTTATTAACTAATTATTAACTTATTAAGGTTTAAAAAATGAAAAAGTTCTATCTTTTCATGGCTTTGTTCTTGGGCTTTGCTATGGCAAGTTGTACCCCAGAGCCAGACATCGTGGTTGAACCAAGTGCGCTTGAGTTCACAGCTGCTGCAGGCCAGCAGACGATAACAGTGTCCGGTGTGTCCGGAGAAATTTCAGCCGTTGTAAGCGAAGATGCAACATCTTGGTGTACTGCAACTGTTAATGCAACAAGGGTGATTGTTGATGTTAAAGGAAACGATCAGAAGGATTCACGTACTGCAACCGTTACGATATCTTACAGGAACGCCAACCGTAATGTCACTGTTACCCAGAGCGGTCTTGATATGAATCTCGACGGCATCCTTTCAGAGGTGAAAGCTCCTGCTGCCGGCGGTGTCGTATCTCTGGGTACCGTAGTGTCTGATGTTAAGCCAGAAGTCAATTTTGACGTTGACTGGATTTCCGAACCTGCTGTTTCCGAAAGCGGTGAAGTTACAATTAATGTCGCTTCTACACAGGAGACAAGGGAGGCAGTCGTAACTGTAGGTATAGGCGAAACTTCCAAGGAAGTAAAGGTTTCCCAGGTCTTTGATATGGGTCTCAGCCTCAAAGCCGAAATCCTGGAACAGGGTATCCTGACATCTACGGTAAACATAATCGCAGAGGCTCTCGGTTCTACAGCAGACTTTGCTTTCGGAGTATTCAATCCGGATATGTTGATGGCGGATGACGATGAATTCGTAGATGCTTTGAAAAGCGGTTACGGATCAAACCAGGGCGTTTATAACAAAGAGTTCTATGATGAGCAGTTACAGTTGGCCGGACAGTTCGTTTTTGAATTGGATAATGGTCAGACTTACATTCTTGCCGGAGTCGCAATCGATGCTGAAGACAACTGGTCAGACGAACTCGTAAGGGTAGAAATTAAACTGGATCCAAACTCACCTGACGCTAAATATGACTTGTGGATTGGTGAATGGAACTGGGAAGTGACTTTCCAGGATGGTACCAAGCAGGTTTATCCTGTAACTATCCAGGAAGATCCTAACGACAATCCTGTGTTCTATATCGAAGGCTTCAACGGTATCACTATGGAGGAAGCAGGCTGGCAGGTGTTCGCAGTATATGACAGCGCGGACGGCAAGGCAGACATGGTCTTCCAGACTCAGCAGGTAGGTACTTGGGAGAACGGTTATATCTTTGTTCTTTGCCCGGGAGTTAATATTGACAGTGAAGGTATTAACTTCTATCTTAACCTCGGTACTGAAATTGCACGCGGCGTTTTGAGTTCTGACAACACAACCGCTTCATTTACAGCAACTGAGTTCGATGCAGTCGATGAGAATCAAAATCCGTTCAAAGAAACGGCAGAGGCTCTGTTGGTTCTTGCTACTCCTGACGGCGGAAATTCATGGTCGATGTATGCCCCATCATCAATCGATGACGAGAATCCGGATTATTACAGCATGAACAAACTGTGGTTCCTCCCTTATGGCATCGAGAAGACTGCTTCAGGCTCTTCAGTAGCTTCGACAAGCTTCAGGAAAGTTTATGACAAGGGCGGTGTAAGGGTTGCTACCGACTTCTACACTACTTTCAATACTGCTTCAAACAAAGTGGTTTTCTAACATTTGAGCAATATTTGTCAAATTAGATAATGGCGGGCTTCAGCCCGCCATTTTTTATATATTTTTGCTATATTTGACCTTGCGGTCAGAAATACGGTGGCGCCTTGGCATAGCAAATAAATTTGCTCTGCTCTCGGCTTCTGCGTATATTTGCAATAAGTTTAACATAAATATGTCATGAAAGCAGATATAATTTTGGGTTTGCAGTGGGGAGATGAAGGAAAGGGCAAGGTCGTTGACCTTCTTGCCTCTTCTTATCCCGTAATAGCGCGTTTCCAAGGTGGTCCTAATGCGGGACATTCCATACATTTTGAGGGTAAAAGTTACGTTTTGAGGTCGATACCTTCCGGAATATTCAGGGACGGCGCGATTAATGTCATAGGAAACGGCGTGGTGCTGGATCCGATGACTTTCAGATCCGAGTGCGAAGCGCTCGAAGCGCAGGGAGTCCCGGTAAGGGAACGCATCCTCATATCGCGCAAGGCCCATCTTATCCTTCCTACGCACCGTATTCTTGATGCCGCCTCTGAAGCGGCAAAAGGCAAGTCGAAGATAGGTTCAACGCTTAAAGGCATCGGCCCTGCATATATGGACAAGACCGGCCGTAACGGTCTGAGGGTGGGCGATGTGGAGGCGGAGGATTTCATGACCCGTCTTGAGACATTGCGCAAGAAGCATTTTTCCGTGCTCCGCCAGTATGATTACCAGTACGACCCCCAGACGGATCTTGCCGCATGGTTGTCGGCAATAGACTATATGAAGGGTTTCAGATTCATCGACAGTGAATATTTCATAAATGAAGAACTCCGCAAGGGGACAGGCGTGCTTTGCGAGGGCGCGCAGGGAACGATGCTTGATGTCGATTTCGGTTCGTACCCTTTCGTTACGTCGTCTTCCACCGTGTGCGCCGGAGCATGCACGGGGCTGGGCATATCGCCTCATGAGGTAGGTGAGGTGTATGGTATTTTCAAGGCTTATTGCACAAGGGTCGGGAGCGGTCCGTTCCCTACTGAACTTTTTGATGAGACAGGAGAGGAACTCAGACGGAAGGGCTTTGAATTCGGTGCCGTCACCAAGCGTCCGCGCAGGACCGGCTGGCTTGACCTGGTGGCTTTGAAGTATGCTGTAATGGTTGACGGAGTCACTGCATTGTCAATGATGAAGTCCGACGTGCTTTCGGGTTTTGACAAAGTGAAAGTAGCCGTAGCGTACAGGATCGGCGGCAAGGAATACAGGCACGTGCCTTATGACACTTATGCGGAGATTGAGCCTGTTTATAGGGAATTTGACGGCTGGGGCGATCTTACATGCGCTTCTTCATACGAGTCTCTGCCGTCAAGTTTCAAGGAATATGTTGAATTCATAGAGGCCGAGACGGGCGTGCCTGTTAAGATAATTTCAGTGGGCCCGGACAGAAGCCAGACTATCGTAAGGTGAACGGATGTCCCTGCTTGAAAAGATATCTTCGCCTTCGGATCTTCGCAGACTTGACACGGAGCAGCTTCCGCAACTTTGCAAAGAAATAAGGGAATACCTCGTGCAGTGTTGCGCTGTCAATCCCGGCCATCTGGGCTCCAGCCTGGGGGCCGTGGAGATTGCGGTTGCCGTGCACTATGTTTACAATACCCCTCAGGACAAATTGATTTGGGATGTGGGGCATCAGGCTTATGCGCACAAATTGCTGACAGGGCGCAGGGAGGCATTTGTATATAACCGCAAACTCGGCGGACTGAGCGGTTTCCCTAACCGTTATGAAAGCAAGTACGATGCTTTCGGTACGGGGCATTCTTCTACATCCATATCGGCGGCGCTGGGATTTTCTGTGGCGGCGTCTCTCCGGGGGACCGGTGAAAAATGCGTTGCGGTGATAGGCGACGGGGCCATGACCGGGGGGCTGGCATTCGAGGGCCTGAACAATGCAGGCGCTACTGATGCCGACCTTCTGGTGATTTTGAACGACAATGGAATATCCATCGACAAGAACAGCGGCGCCCTGAGCAATCACCTGCTTAAGATAACCACCAGCCAGACATACAATCGGATAAAGAAGAATATCTGGGATATAACAGGTGCGACCGCTTTAAGGCGGATGATCCAGCGTTTTGTGAAGAATCTGCGGCATGCCTTTATTCCGACACCATCAGGCCCTTTGTTTACAGCATTGGGTTTCAGATATTTCGGCCCGGTTGACGGTAACGATGTGCTTAAACTCGTTTCCGCCTTGCAGCGTCTGAAAGAGATGGGGGGGCCGAGGCTGCTGCATGTCGTTACCAAGAAAGGGAAGGGGTACATGGCTGCGGAAGCGGATCAGGTGACCTGGCATGCTCCCGGGCTTTTTGACCCGCTTACAGGGAAAAGGATAGGGCACGATTCTTCAGTAAGCCGGTATCAGGATGTTTTCGGGGAAACGCTTCTTGAACTTGCACGTGCCGACGAGAGGATTGTGGGCGTCACTCCAGCGATGGCTTCCGGCTGCGGCATGAACCTGCTGATGAAGGAAATACCTTCAAGATGTTTCGATGTCGGGATTGCAGAGGGCCATGCCGTTACGTTTTCAGCCGGGCTGGCCGCTGCAGGAATGCTGCCTTTCTGCAACATATATTCTTCTTTCGCCCAAAGGGCGTATGACAATATCGTTCATGATGTTGTCCTGCAAGGTCTGAAGGTTGTTCTCTGTTTCGACAGAAGCGGGCTTGTAGGAGAAGACGGGGCGACCCATCACGGCGTTCTGGATATTCCTTCCCTGCGTTCGCTCCCTGGACTGACGATATGTTCTCCGCTGAATGAAGTGGAACTGCGCAATATGATGTATTCCGCGACCCTGCCGTCATGGGGCCCTGTAGTAATAAGGTATCCGAGAGGTTACGGCGAAGGATTGCAATGGCGCAACCTGCCGATGGAAGAAATCCCTTACGGGAAAGCGCATCTGATTAGTGAAGGCCGTTCTGTCGCGATATTGTCTCTCGGGCCGCTCGGCAACCGTGCGGAAGAGGCGGCATTAAAGTTCGAGGCTGATTATGGATGCCGGCCGCTGCATTACAACATGCGTTTCGTGTCACCTGTTGATACCGATGCCTTGAAACATGCGGCAGAAGCAGCGGATGTGTTTGTGACAATAGAGGACGGCAATGTGGAAGGCGGCCTGTTCGGTGCTGTGTCTGAATATGTTGCGGCGAATGCTATGGATGTAAGGGTAATTCCTGTGGGAGTTAAAGGCGAATTCATTCCCCAGGGCACCCAGAAGGAACTGTATCATATTTGCGGAAGCGATATCGAGGGCATATATGCAGTATTGCAGAAAAATTTTAAAAAATAATCAGAATAATTTTGCAAATATGAAAAAAGGTCTTACCTTTGCAATCCCTAAGCGGAAATCCTTTTAGGGGCACTGAGAATTGAAATGTTGCCGGTGTAGCTCAGTTGGCCAGAGCAGCTGATTTGTAATCAGCTGGTCGGGGGTTCGAATCCCTCCACCGGCTCCAGATGTTTGATATTTTGTAAATAGGGGGAGATACCAAAGTGGCCAACTGGGGCAGACTGTAAATCTGCTGGCTTATGCCTTCGTAAGTTCGAATCTTGCTCTCCCCACTTTTTTTATGTAATGCGGAAGTAGCTCAGTCGGTAGAGCATCAGCCTTCCAAGCTGAGGGTCGCGGGTTCGAACCTCGTCTTCCGCTCTAAGACAAAAGCCAGTGTAGCTCAGGGGTAGAGCGCTTCCTTGGTAAGGAAGAGGTCATGAGTTCAAATCTCATCACCGGCTCTATGTTACTTTAAGGTATGCATATTTACTCAATAAAATAATAGGAAATTATGGCAAAAGAGACTTTTAAAAGAGACAAACCGCATGTCAACATCGGTACTATCGGACACGTTGACCACGGTAAGACAACATTGACGGCTGCCATTACTACCGTTTTGGCGCGTCAGGGCCTTTCAGAGGTTCGCTCCTTCGATTCAATTGACAACGCTCCTGAAGAGAAAGAGCGTGGTATTACTATCAACACCGCTCACGTAGAGTATCAGACTGCAAAGCGTCACTATGCTCACGTTGACTGCCCGGGCCACGCTGACTATGTGAAGAACATGGTTACAGGTGCTGCTCAGATGGACGGTGCGATCTTGGTTGTTGCTGCTACTGACGGCCCTATGCCTCAGACCCGTGAGCACATCCTTCTCGCTCGCCAGGTGAACGTTCCTAAGATCGTCGTTTTCCTTAACAAGTGCGACCTCGTTGATGATGAGGAAATGCTCGAACTTGTTGAGATGGAAGTTCGCGACCTTCTTTCATTCTATGATTTCGATGGTGAAAATGCTCCTGTTATCCGTGGTTCCGCTCTTGGAGCACTCAACGGTGATCCTGCTTACGAGGCAAAGGTTATGGAACTCATGGACGCAGTAGATGAATATATTCCACTTCCTCCACGTGACAACGAGAAACCGTTCCTTATGCCAATCGAGGACATCTTCTCAATCACAGGCCGTGGTACCGTTGCTACCGGACGTATTGAAACAGGTATCGTTCGTACAGGTGACGAAGTGCAGATCGTAGGTCTCGGTGAAGAGCCTAAGAAGTCTGTCGTTACCGGTGTCGAGATGTTCCGTAAGATTCTTGACGAAGGTGAAGCCGGTGATAACGTAGGTCTGCTTCTCCGTGGTATCGACAAGAAAGAAATCAAGAGGGGACAGGTTATCGCACATCCGGGTACTATCACTCCTCACACTTGCTTCCAGGCTGAAATTTATGTCCTGAAGAAAGAAGAGGGCGGACGTCATACACCATTCCACAACAAGTATCGTCCTCAGTTCTTTATCCGTACATTGGATATCACTGGCGAGATTACACTTCCGGAAGGTGTTGACATGGTGATGCCGGGCGATAACGTAACTATCACTGTTACTCTTATCTATCCGGTGGCTATCAACGAAGGTCTCCGTTTCGCTATCCGCGAAGGTGGACGTACAGTTGGTGCAGGACAGGTTACCAAGATTCTTGAGTAATTTTGCATACAATGATTTGAGGGAGGTTCTTTGCGACCTCTCTCAAATTTAACACATCAAGGGACATAGTTCAAGGGTAGAATAGTGGTCTCCAAAACCATTGATGGGCGTTCGAATCGCTCTGTCCCTGCAATATGCCATAGGTTACGCTACGGTAATGTTAAACGCAGGCAATCTCAACCGCTTCCAATTGATATTGCCAATTGATTGTTAAAATGAGTAAGTTTACTAACTTTTTTAAAGAGTCTTATAGAGAGTTGACGCAAAAAGTCACTTGGCCGACATGGCAGAAGTTGCAGAGTTCTGCAATCGTAGTCATGGTGGCTTCGGTCATCTTTGCGGTAGTCATATTTCTGATGGATTTTGCTTTTCAGAACATATTGACTGCAATCTACTCGTTGTAATCGATTAATTTTCCTTAAGCCTTATGAGTGAGAGTACAAAGAAATGGTATGTGGTGAGAACGGCAGGCGGAAAGGAGAAGAAGGCCAAAGAGTATCTTGACAAGGAGATACAGCGCAGAGGCCTTCAGAATATGGTGTCCCAGGTGCTGATACCTACTGAAAAGGTTTATACCATGCGCAATGGCAAGAGGGTCGCTACAGAAAGGATGTTTTATCCGGGCTATATCCTCGTTGAATGCCATATGACAGGGGAAATACAGCACATGATACGTAATGAGATTCCGAACGTAGCCGGTTTCCTGACAGAAGGCAAGGGTAAAGACAAAGAGCCTATGCCTTTGCGCGATTCCGAAGTAAACAGGATTCTCGGTCGTGTTGATGAGGCATCCGAGGCTGAAATCGAAACCGTGACGACATTTGAAATTGGAGAAGCGGTTAAGATTATCGACGGCCCTTTCAGCGGTTTCAATGCTACTGTTGATGAAATACTCGCAGACAGAAGGAAACTTAAGGTAATGGTCATGATTTTCGGACGTAAGACATTAATAGAGTTGAATTTTACTCAAGTGACTAAAGAATAGTTTTTATTATGGCAAAAGAAGTTACTGGATTTATCAAGTTGCAGATTAAAGGCGGTGCAGCCAATCCTTCTCCTCCAGTAGGACCGGCACTCGGTTCCAAAGGTTTGAACATTATGGATTTCTGCAAACAGTTTAATGCCCGTACTCAGGACAAGGCCGGAAAGGTTTTGCCAGTGGTCATAACTGTTTACAGCGATAAGTCATTTTCTTTCATCGTAAAGCAGCCGCCTGTAGCAGTTCAGTTGAAAGAGGCTGCAAAGATAAAGAGCGGTTCTGCAGAGCCTAACCGTAAGAAAGTGGCAACCATTACATGGGAACAGGTACGCGCCATTGCTCAGGACAAACTTCCTGACATGAATGCTTTTACTGTAAAGTCAGCAATGAAGATGGTAGCCGGTACGGCGAGAAGTATGGGTATTAACATCGAAGGTGAGTTCCCTTCTGATTTAAACTAGGAAGTGCGCAATGAGTAAATTGACTAAGAATCAGAAAATCGTACTTGAAAAATATGATAGTGCGAAACTGTACAATATGTCAGAGGCCTGCAAACTGGTCAAAGATTTGACATATACGAAGTTCGATGCTTCTGTAGAACTCGCTGTCCGCTTGGGCGTGGATCCTCGTAAGGCGAACCAGATGGTGCGTGGCGTTGTGACCCTTCCTCACGGTACAGGAAAGCAGACAAGGGTACTTGTGCTCTGTACTCCGGATAAAGAGACCGAGGCAAAAGAGGCAGGAGCGGATTATGTAGGTCTTGACGAATATATCGATAAGATCAAGGGCGGATGGACAGATATCGATGTGATTATCTGTACTCCTTCAGTCATGCCTAAGGTCGGTCCTATCGGTCGTATCCTCGGTCCGCGTGGCTTGATGCCTAACCCTAAGACCGGAACTGTTACGATGGATATCGCAGCGGCAGTCAAAGAGGTAAAAGCAGGTAAAATTGATTTCAAGGTTGACAAGACAGGTATCGTGCATGTAGCCATAGGCAAGGTGTCATTTACACCTGAGCAGATTTATGCAAATGCGCTTGAACTTCTCAACACTATCTTGAAACTCAAGCCTCAGGCATTGAAAGGAACTTATATCAAGTCCATTTCGCTTTGCTCTACGATGAGTCCTGGTATTAATATTGATGTTAAAACATTCAGTGCTGCTGAATAAAATGATTTAGGTTATGAAAAAAGAAGTTAAATCACAGATTATCGACATTCTTGCGGCACAGCTCCAGGAGACTCCCAATTTTTATGTTACCGATGTGACAGGTTTGAATGCTGAGCAGACCACACGTCTCCGTCGTGCTTGCTTCGAAAAGCAGATCAAAATGCTTGTCGTAAAGAACAATTTGTTCCATAAGGCACTCCAGCGTCAGGAAAACGAAGAGATAAAGAATATTTATCCGTTGTTGAAGGGCAATACTGCCATCCTGTTCTGCATGACTCCGAATGCTCCGGCTAAACTTATCAAGGAAGTTTCAGCAGAAATCGGCAAGCCGGAACTTAAAGGTGCCTATGTACAGGATTGTGCATATATCGGTGCAGCAAACCTTCAGGTTCTTGCAGACATCAAGTCACGCGAAGAACTTATCGGAGACATCGTTGCATTGCTCCAGTCTCCTGCTCGCAATGTCATTTCGGCTTTGCAGTCGGCTGGCGGTAAGCTTGCAGGTATAGTTAAAACCCTTTCAGAAAGAGAATAATAATTATAAAAACAATTAAATAGGTTAAATTATGGCAGATATTAAAGCATTGGCAGAGCAGTTGGTAGGACTGACTGTAAAAGAAGTTCAGGAATTGGCACAGATTCTTAAGGACGAGTATGGTATTGAGCCTGCAGCCGCTGCTGTCGCAGTAGCAGCCGGCCCTGTAGCCGGAGGTGCTGCAGCTGAGGCAGAACAGACAGAGTTCGATGTAACTCTTATTTCAGCCGGTACAGCAAAACTTCAGGTAGTAAAGGCCGTTAAAGAGATTACTGGTCTCGGACTTAAAGAAGCAAAGGAACTTGTTGACCAGGCTCCTAAGGCTAAACTTAAAGAAAAAGTTTCCAAAGCTGACGCAGAATCTATCAAAGCTGCTATCGAAGAGGTCGGTGGAGAAGTTGAGATTAAATAACTTTTCCCCTCTCGAAGGGATTTATTCCAGGATTAGGGCTTAAAAGGCTCTAATCCTTTTTGTCGTATAAAGTTTTTATATTCATTCAACAATAAAATAATGTCGCAAAAGACTAACAATCAGCGTATCTCGTTCGCGCTTTCAAAGTCGCTTCTGGATTATCCGGATTTCCTGGAGGTCCAGTTGAAATCCTTCAAGGATTTCTTCCAGTTGGATACCACTGCTGAAAACAGAAAAAACGAAGGGCTTTACAAGGTTTTCCAGGAGACTTTTCCTATAACCGATACGAGAAATAATTTTGTACTGGAATTTATTGATTATTTCATTGATCCTCCGCGTTATACGATAGAAGAATGTCTCGACAGAGGTTTGACCTACAGCGTTCCGTTGAAGGCAAAACTCAAACTTTACTGTACAGACCAGGAACACGAGGATTTTGATACTGAAATACAGGATGTTTATCTGGGTACTATCCCTTATATGACTCCTGCAGGTACTTTTGTGATAAACGGATCCGAACGTATAGTCGTATCCCAGTTGCACCGTTCCCCTGGCGTGTTTTTCGGACAGAGCGTTCATGCCAATGGAACAAAACTGTATTCAGCCCGCATCATCCCTTTCAAGGGGTCGTGGATTGAATTTGCTACTGACATCAACAATGTCATGTACGCATATATTGACAGGAAAAAGAAGTTGCCGGTTACTACGCTCCTGAGGGCAATAGGCTTCGAGAGCGACAAGGACATCATAAATATTTTCGGTCTCGCCGATGAAGTAGAGGCTACGCGCGAAAACCTTCAGAATTACATGGGGAGGAAACTTGCTGCCAGAGTTCTTACCACATGGAATGAGGATTTCGTTGACGAGGATACCGGCGAGGTCGTTTACATAGAAAGGACAAGAGTGGTGGTGGAACGTGAAACCGAAATCACGGAAGAAGTGATTGACTCTATTCTTGAGTCCGGCGTAAGCAC
Organism: Candidatus Merdivivens pullicola; assembly: GCA_017694945.1. Taxonomy (GTDB): domain Bacteria; phylum Bacteroidota; class Bacteroidia; order Bacteroidales; family UBA932; genus Merdivivens; species Merdivivens pullicola. The sequence continues at coordinate 25,009 of JADIMA010000036.1, forward strand.
CATCCTTATTCACAAGGAAGACGCGAATGCGAATGAGTATGCCATCATCCACAACACTCTCCAGAAAGATACATGCAATACAGAGAAGGAAGCAATCAATTATACTTACAAACAATTGCGTAATTCGGAACCGCCTGACGAGGCTACTGCGCGCGATGTGATAGAAAAACTCTTCTTCTCTGACAAGAGATATGATTTGGGCGAGGTCGGCCGTTACCGTTTGAACAAGAAGTTGAATCTCAAGACTCCTGAGAACGTAAGGGTACTCACCAAAGAAGACATAATCGAGATTATCAAATATCTCATCCAGTTGATAAACTCAAAAGCAATCGTGGATGATATCGACCACTTGAGCAACCGCCGTATAAGGACTGTAGGCGAGCAACTTGCAAACCAGTTCAGCGTGGGGCTGGCAAGGATGGCGAGAACAATCCGCGAGCGTATGAACGTAAGGGACAACGAGGTGTTCGCACCGGTTGATCTTATAAATGCAAAGGCTCTGTCTTCCGTAATCAATTCTTTCTTCGGAACGAGCCAGTTGTCCCAGTTCATGGATCAGACGAACCCTCTGGCGGAAATGACCCACAAGCGCCGTCTTTCCGCTCTCGGCCCCGGCGGTCTTTCAAGGGACAGGGCCGGATTCGAGGTCAGGGACGTGCACTATACGCATTACGGCAGGCTTTGCCCTATTGAAACTCCTGAAGGCCCGAATATCGGACTTATATCTTCCCTCTGCGTTTATGCGCGCATAAATGATCTGGGCTTTATCGAGACGCCGTACCGCAAGGTAGAGAACGGAGTCGTCGATCTGAGCGATAAAGGATATGTGTATATGAGCGCCGAGGAGGAGGAACATCAGAGGGTCGCGCTTGCAAACGTAGATATTGATGACGACGGCAATATCCTGACTGAGAGGATACAGTGCCGTGAAGAAGCGGATTTCCCTGTAGTCACGAAAGACGACGTACAACTGATGGATGTCGCTCCGAACCAGATCGCTTCGATTGCGGCTTCCCTCATTCCGTTCCTTGAGCATGACGATGCCAACCGTGCGTTGATGGGTTCCAACATGATGCGCCAGGCCGTGCCTCTTATCGCTCCGGAAGCTCCGATTGTCGGTACAGGTCTGGAAGCGCGCGTATGCCGTGACTCACGCACTCAGGTCGTTGCCGAGCGCGGTGGAGAAATCGTATATGTGGACGCCCGTGAAATACATGTCAGGTATGACATGACCGATGAAGAGAAATTCGTTAGTTTCGCTCCGGAAGTGACAGTTTACAAACTTCCTATATACCGCAAGACCAACCAGAGCACTTCAATCTTCCTGAAACCTATAGTGCGCAAGGGACAGCGTGTCGAGGCCGGGGACATTCTGACAGAAGGCTATGCGACAAGAAACGGGGAACTTGCACTCGGAAGGAACCTCAAGGTTGCGTTCATGCCTTGGAAAGGGTACAACTTTGAGGATGCTATCGTATTGTCTGAAAGGGTTATCCGTGAAGACATACTTACTTCGATACATGTCGATGAGTATATAATGGAAGTCCGTGATACCAAGCGTGGAATGGAGGAACTTACTTCCGATATCCCGAATGTCAGCGAGGAAGCGACGAAGGAACTCGATGAAAACGGTATCATAAGGATTGGTGCCAATGTGGAGCCTGGCGACATACTTATCGGCAAGACCACGCCTAAGGGCGAGAGCGATCCTTCTCCGGAGGAGAAACTCCTCAGGGCCATTTTCGGTGACAAGGCCGGTGATGTAAAGGATGCTTCGTTGAAAGCATCTCCTTCATTGAGCGGTACGATTGTCAACAAGGCACTCTATTCTAAGGTTGCGGCCACTACCGACAAGGACAAGTCGAAGAAAGACGCCCGCAAGGATGCCAAACTCAAGATTGAACTTGCAGAAGACGCATTCAACCGTAAAGTCGCTCTCCTGCGTGACAAGTTTATCGGAAAACTCAGCGCGCTGCTGGCCGGCAAGACGATGAATGCCATCTTTGACCTTTACGGCGTAGAGCAGTTGCCTGCCGGAGCAGAAGCCAAGGAAGATTTTCTGTACTCTATCAATTACGAGAACATCGATCCTACGGGATGGACTACGGACGAACATTGCAACGAACTCATAAAGACGCTTATCAACAATTTCGTCATTTCCTATAAAGAGTATGACGCCGAGTTGAAGAGGCAGAAATACAATATCACCATAGGCGATGAACTTCCAACCGGAATCATGCAGCTGGCAAAAGTGTATGTTGCCAAGAAACGTAAAATACGCGTGGGCGACAAAATGGCCGGACGCCACGGAAACAAAGGTATTGTCGCCAAGATAGTACGTGACGAGGATATGCCTTTCCTTTCGGACGGTACTCCTGTGGATATAGTATTGAACCCTCTCGGCGTGCCATCGCGTATGAACCTCGGACAGATATATGAAACCGTACTCGGTTGGGCCGGCAAGGAACTCGGGCTTAAATTCAGCACCCCTATTTTCGACGGTGCAAGCCTTGAGGATATCTGCGAATATACTGACAAGGCCGGACTGCCGCGATACGGAAAGACATATTTGAGGGACGGAGGCACGGGCGACTGGTTCGACCAGCCTGCTACCGTGGGTGTCATTTACATGATCAAACTCGGACACATGGTCGATGACAAGATGCATGCGCGTTCAATCGGCCCTTATTCGCTCATTACCCAGCAGCCTCTCGGAGGTAAGGCACAGTTCGGCGGCCAGCGTTTCGGAGAAATGGAGGTATGGGCCCTGGAGGCATTCGGTGCTGCAAACACGCTTCAGGAGATACTTACAGTCAAATCGGACGATGTTACAGGACGTTCAAGGGCTTACGAGGCAATAGTCAAAGGCGATCCGATGCCGGCTCCTGGAATACCGGAATCTTTGAACGTATTGCTTCATGAACTCAGGGGACTTGGCTTGAGTGTCAAGCTCCAATAAATGTGATGTAGTTGACAATTTTTTAGGAAATCAAGTAAGAGAGATGAAAAAAGACAATAAAATCAAAAGCAATTTCACTCAGATCAGCATCAGTCTGGCATCCCCGGAAGAAATTTATGAAAGGTCTTCCGGAGAGGTACTGAAGCCTGAAACCGTTAACTACAGGACTTACAAGCCGGAACGTGACGGTCTTTTCTGCGAACGCATATTCGGACCGACGAAGGATTACGAGTGCCATTGCGGCAAATATAAAAGAATACGCTACCGCGGCATCATCTGCGACCGTTGCGGCGTAGAGGTTACGGAGAAGAAGGTGCGCCGCGAAAGGATGGGGCATATCAAACTCACCGTCCCCGTCGCACATATCTGGTATTTCCGTTCCAACCCTAACAAGATCGGATACCTTCTCGGCATTCCTTCTAAAAAACTGGAATCCGTCATATATTATGAGAAATACATAGTAGTCAATGCCGGTGCGGCTTCTGAATACGGAGTTTCCAACGGCGACCTTCTTTCCGAAGACGAATATCTTGACCTGATGGACAAGTTGCCGGAGGAAAACAGGTCTCTTCCAGAGGAGGATCCGGAAAAGTTCGTCGCCGGAATGGGCGCGGAAATCATTTATGACATGCTGAAGAAGGTCGATTATGACCAGCTTTCATATGATCTGCGTTACAAGATAGAGACGGAGACATCCCAGCAGAGGAAGGCCGAGGCGCTCAAACGCCTTAGCGTAATCGAGGCTTTCCGCGAATCAAGGGATGTGAACAGGCCGGAGTGGATGATAATGAAAATCATTCCTGTCATCCCGCCTGATCTGAGGCCGCTCGTACCTCTCGATGGAGGCCGTTTTGCGACATCCGACCTGAACGACCTTTACAGGAGGGTGATTATCAGAAACAACCGTCTGAAGAGGCTTATTGAAATCAAGGCGCCTGAAGTAATTCTGAGAAACGAAAAACGTATGCTCCAGGAGGCGGTAGATTCGCTTTTCGACAATTCAAGGAAGTCCAATGCTGTCAAGACTGAAGCCAACAGGGCCCTCAAGTCTTTGTCCGACAGCCTTAAAGGAAAACAGGGACGTTTCCGTCAGAACCTTCTCGGTAAACGTGTCGATTATTCTGCCCGTTCTGTAATCGTAGTCGGCCCGGAACTCAAGATGCACGAGTGCGGTCTGCCTAAATTCATGGCGGCTGAACTTTACAAGCCGTTTATAATCAGAAAATTGATTGAAAGGGGCATTGTAAAGACCGTTAAATCCGCCAAGAAGATAGTCGATAGGAAGGATCCTGTAATCTGGGATATTCTGGAGAACGTGATGAAAGGTCACCCGGTGTTGTTGAACCGTGCGCCTACGCTTCACAGACTGGGTATCCAGGCTTTCCAGCCGAAACTTATCGAGGGCAAGGCAATCCAGTTGCATCCGCTTGCATGTACGGCATTCAACGCCGACTTCGACGGTGACCAGATGGCAGTACACCTTCCTCTCGGAAATGCGGCGGTTCTGGAAGCGCAGTTGCTCATGCTCGGTTCGCACAATATATTGAATCCGGCAAACGGAGCCCCTATTACCGTGCCTTCGCAGGACATGGTGCTGGGACTTTACTATATCACCAAGCCGCGTGCAGGTGCGAAAGGCGAGGGGATGAAGTTCTACGGGCCGGAGGAAGTCATCATAGCGCTCAATGAAAAAGCAGTTGACATGCATGCAAACATAGAAGTGCGCTATACCGACAAGGACGGAAATACTTCCATGGTGAAGACCACTGTGGGAAGGGTCATATTCAACCAATTGGTTCCTAAGGAAGTAGGCTATATCAATACCTTGCTTACAAAGAAGAACCTCCGCGATATCATATCCAGCGTCCTCAAGGCTACAAGCGTTGCCCGTACGGCGCAGTTCCTTGACGATATAAAGCATCTCGGATATACTATGGCGTTCAAGGGCGGACTTTCATTCAACCTTGGGGACGTAATCATTCCTGATGAGAAGAAAGAACTCGTCGAGAACGGATACAAGACCGTGGCCGAAATCATGAACAATTACGGCATGGGTTTCATTACGAACAACGAGCGTTACAACAAGATTATAGACTTGTGGACTACTGTCAACAACAAATTGACAAAGATAGTCGAGCAGCGTATTTCCAATGACCAGCAAGGCTTTAATCCTGTGTTCATGATGCTTGACTCGGGAGCCCGTGGATCTAAAGAGCAGATCCGCCAGCTTTGCGGTATGCGAGGACTTATGGCAAAACCTCAGAAATCAGGTTCGCAGGGTGCGGAAATTATCGAGAACCCGATTCTTTCCAACTTCAAGGAAGGACTTTCCGTTCTTGAGTATTTCATTTCAACCCACGGCGCCCGCAAAGGTCTTGCCGATACGGCATTGAAAACGGCGGATGCCGGATACCTTACCCGTCGTCTTGTCGATGTCTCCCACGATGTCATCATCAACGAAGAGGACCGCGGTACTCTTAGGGGACTCATCGCCACAGCCGTGAAGAACAAGGACGAAGTCGTGGAAACGCTCGGTGAAAGGATTCTGGGCCGTACTTCGGTGCATGATATCTATAATCCTCTTACAGGTGATCTTATCATACGAGCCGGTGAAGAAATCACTGAAGACATCGCGGCGCTTATCGAAACTCTGCCTATCGAGCAGGTGGAAATCCGTTCGGTACTCACCTGCGATTCTCGCAAGGGCGTGTGCGCGAAGTGCTACGGACGAAACCTTGCTACCGGAAGAATGGTGGAGAAAGGTGAGGTCGTAGGTGTGATTGCGGCGCAGTCCATCGGAGAGCCTGGTACCCAGTTGACCCTCCGTACATTCCATGTCGGCGGTACCGCGTCAAGCACGGCTTCCGAAAGCGAAATCATAGCAAAATACGATGGCCGTCTCGAGTTTGAAGAACTCAGGACGATCAAGAGCAAGGACGGTGACAAGGATCGTGTCATCGTGGTCAGCCGTACTACAGAAGTGCGTGTAATCGATGAGAATACTGGCATAACGCTTTCCCAGTACGATGTGCCTTACGGTGCGACGCTTTACAAGGGGAACGGCGACAAGGTCAAGAAGGGAGACAAGATCTGCGAATGGGATGCTTACAATGCCGTTACCATAGTAGAGACTTCAGGCCGTGCCGTTTATGACAGTCTTATTGAAGGCGTCACTTACAGGGAAGAGGCGGCAGACGAATACTCCCTGCATAAGGAAAAGGTCATCATCGAATCCCGTGACCGTTCAAAGAACCCTACGATACATATCTTTGACAAGGACGGCAATGACATCAAGCAGTACAACCTTCCTGTCGGTGCCCATATCATGGTAGAAGACGGTGCGGAAGTGAATGTCGGTGACGTGATTATCAAGATTCCTAGGGCGATAGGCAAGTCGGGCGATATCACCGGAGGTCTGCCGCGTGTTACCGAACTGTTCGAGGCGCGCAATCCTTCCAATCCGGCAATCGTATCCGAAATCAACGGAGAGGTAGTCATGGGCAAGGTCAAGAGGGGCAACCGTGAAATCATCATCCAGAACAAGTCCGGTGAGAAAAAGACATATCTGGTTCCTCTGTCCAAGCAGATACTTGTTCAGGAGAACGATTATGTCAAGGCCGGAATGCGTTTGTCCGACGGAGCGGTTTCGCCTACAGACATACTTTCGATCCTCGGCCCTATCAAGGTTCAGGAATATATCGTCAATGAGATCCAGAGCGTTTATCGTATGCAGGGCGTGAAGATCAACGACAAGCATTTTGAAATCATTGTCAGACAGATGATGCGCAAGGTGCAGATAGTTGATCCGGGAGATACGAGATTCCTGCCGGAGCAGATGGTTGACAAGTGGGATTTCGTAGAGGAAAACGATACTATCTTTGACAAGAAGTTCATTACCGATGCAGGCGATTCCACTAAACTGAAACCGGGCATGATTGTAACGGTACGCGAACTCCGTGACGAGAATACCTCCCTCAGAAGGCAGGATCTCCGTCTTGTCCAGTCGAGGGACGCTATTCCGGCTACTTCAAACCAGGTGCTTCAGGGTATTACCCGCGCTGCATTGAGGACGAACAGTTTCATGTCGGCCGCTTCATTCCAGGAGACGACGAAAGTACTCAGCGAGGCTGCAATCAGAGGAAAAGTCGATACTCTTGAAGGCTTGAAGGAAAATGTTATCTGCGGACATCTGATTCCTGCCGGTACCGGTCTCAGGGAATACGGGGATCTGATTGTTACTTCAAAGGAAAGCCTGAGGAATTTTTCCGCGAAGGGAGAGACTGTTGAGAAATAATTATTTTTTCTGATACTTAAGGGGGTATGTCGTATGATGTACCCCCTTTTTTTATATATTTGCACCGTCGTTGAAAGTAAAGGGAAAAATGGCAATAATCAGAGAAGTACTCGGATTCAAGCCTGTTATGGGCAAAGGTTGTTTCATCGCGGAGAACGCTGCTGTCATAGGCGACGTGATCATGGGAGACGATTGCAGCATATGGTACGGAGCGGTGCTCAGGGGAGATGTTAATGCGATAAGGCTTGGCGACAGGGTGAACATCCAGGACGGCGCAGTATTGCATACATTGTACAAGAGGTCTGTGGTAGAGATAGGTAACGATGTCTCTGTCGGCCATAATGCGGTGATACACGGGGCGAAGGTTGGCAACAACGTACTTATCGGAATGGGGGCCGTACTTCTTGACAATGTTGTCGTGCCCGACAATACGGTCATAGCGGCAGGCGCGGTGGTTTTGAGCAATTCCGTCCTTGAGCCGGGCGTATATGCCGGAATTCCGGCCAAGAAGGTCAAAGATGCTTCGGAAAGCATTGCCTTGATGACCAGGAACAATGCCGCAGGGTATCTGAGGTATAAGGAATGGTTTCTTAATCCCGATGCAAGGGATGAAGTAAGAAATGCCGATAATAACTTTTAACAGTAATATATTATGAATCACAAAATGTTTTTATTTGCCGGAGCCGTAGCGCTTTTGGCATCATGCAGCCAGGGAGGTTATGTCATCAACGGAACCTTTGTAAATCCCGGCGATACTGCAACTGTAGAGAGGCATGCATACCTTTCTTCGGATTTTTCCAACATAGTCGATACTGCCGATATCGTTGACGGCAAATTCGTTTTCAAAGGCGAGTGCGAACAGCCTCTCCCTTACAGGATAAGCATAGAGGGCATGCAGGGTGCTGCCGACTTTTTCCTTGAAAATGCCAAATATACTGCCGAAATAGAACAGAGGGGGCCGTATATTTACAAGGGTTATGTAAATGGCGGGAATACTCAGAGCGTCTTCTATAACATAGCAAAGACCAATGACGATGTGCTTGAAAGATACGGCCTTGATGCCGAAACTTTCATGACCGAGTTTACGTCCGCCGAGACTACTGAAGAAAGGCGCGAGGAGATGACTCGTCTGCTCGATACCGCAATGGCGGAGTCGGATTCATTGCAGAGCATCATAATTGACGCCTACATGGCCGAAAATCCTGTTTCGTATTTCGGCCTGATGACTCTTTATTCGAACATCAGTTCGATGTCCCCTGACAAAATCTCGGAAGAGATCCAGCCTTATGTCGATGCACCCGAGTTTGCCGAGCATCCTATCGTAGTCGAAATATCCGAATACGTAAAGGCGAACAGCCATCTGATGAAAGGCCAGCCTGCACCGGACTTTACGGTTCCTGACATGGAAGGCAACGAGGTGGCGTTCTCTTCAATCTATCCGGGCTTCAAGGTCACTATGATTGATTTCTGGGCTTCATGGTGCGGCCCGTGCCGTAACTTCAATCCTGCACTCGTTGAGATATACAATGAATATCACGACAAAGGCTTTGAAATAGTAGGCGTATCAATGGATAACGACAAAGATTCCTGGCTCCAGGCAATAAAGGATGACGGTCTTACATGGATTCAACTTTCAGACCTCGCATACTGGAATACAAAACCGAGGGAACTCTACAATGTTTCCTATATTCCTCAGAATGTCCTTGTTGACGGCGAAGGCAAGATCATTGCTACCAAACTTGACGAGGAAGGTTTGAGGGAAGTACTTGATGAGTATCTTGGGAAATAATGAAGGACAGTAGCGGCGCCTGCATGGCAAAGCGCCCGATTTCCGGATAAAAAAACTCCCCGGCAGCGAAAGTTCGTGGCCGGGGAGTTTCTTTATTGGTTTGAAACAATCAGAACGGCAGGTCGTCTTCTTCGATGTTCTGAAGGTTAAGCGGTTCAGGCTCTTTCTTTGCAGGGGCTGCCTGCTGGGCGTATGTTGCAGGCGTGGCGGTGGCGGCCGGCTCAGACGCCCTTGCCGGATTGTCCTGCCTTCGTCCGAGCAGCTGTATGTTGTCTGCCGTGATTTCTGTAACGTAGTGTTTCACTCCTGTCTGGTCGTCCCAGCTGCGTGTCCTGATGCGGCCTTCGATGAAGAGCTGGGTGCCTTTCCTGACAAACTGTTCGGTTATGTCGGCGTTCCTGCGCCAGCATACGATGTTGTGCCATTCCGTGTTTTCACGGAGTTCGTTGTTCCTGTCACGGTATTTTTCTGTGGTGGCAAGAGTGAATGTCGCTACCTTGGTGTTGTTATCAAGGTATCTGACTTCAGGGTCTTTCCCTGCGTTGCCTATAAGGAGTACTTTGTTCAGTGCCATTACATGATTTTTTTGTTTTCTGAAATGTAGTTTAACATTGCGGCTTCGTCTGGGTCTTCTCCGGTGAGCATCCGGAAGCCTGTTATAGCCTGGGCTATCAGCCAGATTTCCCCGGAAAGGTAATAACACCTTTGCGGGATGCCGATAAAGTCGTTTTTGAATCTGATTCCTTCTTTGCCGATGGACATCCCGCGGTATTCACGTGAAAATGACGGGTTCCTGTAATTGGCTTCAAGTATGCTTTTCCCTGTGTAGAACCGTTTGGGAAGGCGGCTCAGTTCTTCCATTACTACAGGAATGGTGTAGATTATGAGCTGGCTTTCGTACATGAGGTTCTCAAGGTCGCGTATTTTTCCGCCAATGATTTTTTCATTTCCCGGCCTTGCGACAAATCTGTCAACTGCAGCCTGGGTGCGGTTGACAATCACGGTTTCCATGCCGAGGTCGGATGATGCGCAGGCGGCGGCCATTCCTGCTCCGCCGCATCCTATGACAAGGGCGCGGATGTTTTTCTGTACGCTGCTGTCGTCCTCGATTTCAAAATGGTCTCCAAGTACCATCTTGAGTCCTGAGTAGTCGCTGTTGTAGGCCCGGAGAAGCCCTTCGGGAGTTTTTACGAGGATGTTGGCGGCTCCGATGCGCTTTACCGTATCGTCTGAAATGTCGGCTTCTTCGGCAGCCATGCGTTTGTACGGCGATGTTATGTTTATCCCGTCGTATTCGGCCTTGAAGCGGAACATGGATTCGTTGAAGCCGGGTTCTTCAATCAGCCCATATGTGTATCTGCCGGCGTATGCGGCATTGAACAGGGCCGGGCTGAGCGAATGCCCTATGGGTTTTCCGATGAGTCCGAATTTCTTTGTTGCCATGTTGGGTTCTGATGGTTTTATGTCATAAAGTCTTCGTTCCGACGCGCTGGCGGACGGCTTCATACAGCAGTATCGCCGCTGATACGGAAACATTCAGCGAGTCCAGCCTGCCAAGCATGGGAATCCTGATGTGGCAGTCGGCAGCATTTCTCCATGCATGTCCGAGGCCTTTGTCTTCACTTCCCAGGACAATTGCGCAGCCTGTTTTCATGTCTGTGTCGTAATACGGCTCCGAATCCTGCAACTGTGCTGTAAGGATGCGTATCCCTTTTTCTTTAAGCCATGCAATCGCTTCTTCCGAACTGCATGCAACTGTAGGCACGCGGAATGCGGCGCCGATGCTTGCACGTATCAGGTTCGGGTTGTAAAGGTCGCATTTGGGGTCGCATACTATCAGGGCGTCGGCCCCGCATGCTTCTGCGCTTCTCAGGACAGCCCCTATGTTTCCCGGCTTTTCTACGGATTCAAGCACGACAACAAGGGGATGCTCTCCTGTTTCAAGCCTTGAAAGGCCCCTGTCGTCTTTCGCATGCATTTCGCAGACTATGCCTTCCGTCCCTTCCCTGTAGGCTATTTTTGAATATGCGGAAGGCGAGGTCTCGAACAGGGCCGTATTCCCGGCCGCTTCCTCGGGAATGAGTTCCAGCAGATCCTCGGGTGTTCCTCCGGTTATCTCCGGCGAGTAGAAGATGGCGCGTGGAATGAATCCCGCTTCAAGGCAGTGCCTTGTCTCGCGCCTGCCTTCGACTACAAACAGCCGCTTTTCCCTTCTTGCGCGTGATTTTTCCATCAGCGCAAGAAGTTCGCGGATTTTCGGATTGCTGGCCGAAGTTATTTTCTCAATTTTCATCTTTGTTTTCCTTCTCCTCCCTTTTTTCAGGTCTCATCTGAGGGAAGAAGAGCACGTCCTGTATGGTAGGCGAGCCTGTCATGAACATGGTAAGCCTGTCTATTCCTATCCCAAGTCCGGAAGTAGGCGGCATGCCGTATTCGAGGGCCCGTATGAAGTCCATGTCAATGAACATTGCTTCATCGTCGCCTTTGTCTTTGAGTCTTAACTGTTCCTTGAACCTTTCCAACTGGTCGATAGGGTCGTTGAGTTCGCTGTATGCATTGGCGAGTTCCTTTCCGTTTACGAAGAGTTCGAATCTCTCAGTAAGCGAAGGGTCTTCGCGGTGCCGTTTGGTAAGCGGGGAGGTCTCGACAGGATAATCGATGATGTATGTCGGCTGTATGAGGTTTTTCTCGCAGTATTCTCCGAAAATGGCATCTATGAGTTTTCCTTTTCCCATTGTCTTGTCAAACTCTACATCGAGTTTCCTGCATGTGTCGCGGAGCTGTTCTTCGTCCATGCCTTTTACATCTACGCCGGCATATTCCTTTATCGCTTCAAGCATAGGAAGCCGGCGGAACGGGGCCTTGAATGAAATCTTCTTGCCCTCCAGTTCTACTTCTGTGGTTCCATGCAGCTTCAACGCTATCTTTTCAAGGAGTTTTTCCACAAATTCCATCATCCAGATGTAGTCTTTGTACGCCACGTATATCTCCACGCAGGTAAATTCAGGGTTGTGAGTCTTGTCCATGCCCTCGTTGCGGAAATTCTTGGCAAATTCATAGACGCCGTTGAAGCCTCCTACTATCAGCCTTTTGAGGTACAGTTCATTGGCTATCCTCAGGTAAAGGTCTATGTCAAGGGCGTTGTGGTGCGTTATGAACGGTCTTGCATTGGCCCCTCCGGGGATTGACTGCAATATCGGAGTCTCCACTTCAAGACAGCCCGCTTCGTTGAAATATTCGCGCATGGTGGAGATGATGATGCTTCTCTGGATAAATGTGTTTTTCACCTGCGGGTTGACGATGAGGTCAACGTAGCGCTGCCTGTATTTCAGTTCCGGATCCGAGAAGGCGTCGAAGACTTCTCCGTCCTTTTCCTTCACAATCGGGAGTATCCTGAGGGATTTGCAGAGTACCGTGATTTCTTTTGCGTGGACGGTGAGTTCTCCGGTGTTGGTTATGAACGCATATCCCTTGACTCCGATTATGTCCCCGATATCCAGAAGTTTCTTGAAGACGGTGTTGTACATTGTCTTGTCTTCTCCGGGACAGATTTCATCGCGTTTTATATAGACTTGGATGCGTCCGCTTTCATCTTGCAGTTCTATGAATGACGCCGCTCCCATGATTCTGCGGCTCATGATTCTTCCGGCAATCGTGACATCGGAAAAATTGCCTTTTTCTTCAGAGTACTTCTCTTTTATCTCGCCGGCTGACGCATTTACGGGATAAAGCGGTGCAGGGTACGGGTCTATGCCGAGTTCCCTGAGTTTCTCCAGTGAAGCCCTTCTCTGAAGCTCCATTTCATTTAAGTTATCCAAGTTGCTCATTTCAGAATTAATTTATTTTATCTTATCAAACTACAAATTTACTCAAAAAAATGATAACTTTGCAATCTATGGCAATGACGAAAAAATGGGTGCTTAAACAGCCGGGGGATCCTGAAATAGTCGGCCGGCTTTCAACCGAACTCGGTATTGACAGAGTTCTGGCGGAACTGCTTGTACAGCGTGGAATTACCACATTCGAGGATGCACGGGAGTTTTTCCGTCCGGATTTGTCCAGGCTACATGACCCTTTTCTGATGAAAGATATGGACAAGGCCGTCGAGAGGCTGCATAAAGCCGTTGCCGGAGGGGAAAAGATACTTGTTTACGGAGATTACGATGTCGATGGGACTACGGCTGTGGCTCTTGTGTATTCCTTTATTTCTTCCCTGACACACAATGTGGATTTCTACATACCGGATCGGTATGTTGACGGATACGGGCTTTCTTACAGGAGCCTTGACTGGGCGAAGGAACACGGTTTCTCGCTTGTCATCACCCTTGATTGCGGCATAAAGGCCAATCCGAAGGTGGATTATGCAAGAGAACTGGGCCTTGACATAATTGTCTGCGACCACCATCTTCCTGAAGACGACATTCCTGCCGCCGTCGCCGTGCTTGATCCGAAGCGTTCAGACTGCAATTATCCCTTTGATGACCTTTCCGGCTGCGGAGTGGGTTTCAAACTCGTGCAGGCGTATGCTTCAGCACACGGAATACCTTTTGAGCAGATACTTCCCTATCTCGATTTGCTGGCGGTAAGCATAGCGGCGGATCTGGTGTCCGTGGTCGGGGAGAACAGGATACTCGCTTATTACGGCCTGAAGCAGATAAACGAGGCTCCGAGGAAGGGCTTGCTTTCAATGATAAAACTTTCGGGTCTCGACAGGTGCAAAATAACCATTGACGACATCGTTTTCAAAATAGGCCCGAGAATCAATGCCGCCGGAAGGATGGAGTCGGGCAGAAGGGCTGTAGAACTGCTGATATGCGATGACGATGAGGTGGCAAGCAGCATAGGCAGGGAGATAAATGAATATAACAACGAGCGTAAAAGCATAGACCGGGAGATAACGGAGCAGGCCAAGGAAATGGTCAGGTCTTCAGCCGGTTTCGCGAAATCGAGTTCGACCGTTGTCTATAACCCCGACTGGCACCGTGGCGTAGTGGGCATAGTTGCATCGCGGCTTGTGGAAGCCTTTTACAAGCCTACCATAGTTCTGACGAGTTCGCAGAACGGTCTCATCACCGGTTCGGCGCGCAGTGTGGCCGGATTCGACCTGTACGAGGCCATAGAAAGCTGTTCGGACATACTTGAAAACTTCGGAGGGCACATATATGCCGCCGGCCTTACATTGAAGGAGGAAAATCTCAAGGAGTTCAGCCGCCGTTTTGAAGAGTATGTGGCTTCGCATATTTCCAAAGAGACGATAACTCCTGTGGTGAACATAGATTCCTATCTTAATTTCAACCAGATAACCCCTAAGTTTTTCAGGATACTCAAGCAGTTCCAGCCATTCGGCCCGGGCAACGCCTCGCCGATGTTCATGACTGAAAACGTGTATGACAACGGCAACGGCCGTAAGGTGGGGGCTGATGCCGGACATCTGAAACTCGAACTCATACAGGAAGACCAGCCATACAGGCATATTTCGGCCATTGCTTTCAACAGATCGGAGCATTTCGAGCATCTGGCGGCCGGGAATCCGATAGATGTATGCTACTCGATTGTAGAAAATTATTATCGTGGCAATGCTACGATACAGTTGAGGATAGCCGACATCAAGGCCCGGGAGGATATTATCTGAGACGGTTTTTGAGCATTTCCGGAGTAAGCGAATAGGGGTGTACGGTCATGGATGCGCACTCCGAATAGACGGTTTCGCGTTCGCTGAGGAGTCCTTTCACTTTCGATTCCAGATTGCCGCCCTTGAGCAGAGGCCGGTTTTCTATCCCGTCCGTTTTCAGATTGTCAATGAGTTCTTCAACAGGACATTTGAAATATATTGTGCAGGTCTGCCTGCTGATAAGTTCTGCGGTCGGTCTATAAACCGGCGCACCTCCGCCTAATGCGAATATCAGGTGGTTCATTCCTTCTTTCCGGTATTTTGAAACCGTGTCTGAAATATAGGAGTATTCCAGTTTCCTGAATCCGGTTTCGGACAGGGAGGAGAAAATTTCCGGAATCTTCATTTTCTCTCCCTTTTCTATAAGAGCGTCGGAGTCGGCGAAATCCCATCCAAGGGCATCTGCAAGCGACTTGCCTACGCTGCTCTTTCCGCATCCCATGAAACCTATCAGTGTGAATATCATGATGTCTCAGAACAATGTCCCTTCCGTGTCGTCCATATAGATTTCATCTTCCGGTTCTTCAGAGGCCGGTTCTATGAAGCCGATGGTGTCAACCGAGTAGTTCGTGGCCCTTTTCCCTTTGGCGGTGAAGAGTTTTACACCGATGAAACTTTCGGCGTCTATTGTCTCCGGCTCGCGGTTGATGTTCTTCCCTCCGAAAGTTATCATTATCCTCGGTTTGGAGTCTTCGGATACGGCGATGAAATATGAACCCGGTTTTTCGGATATGAAGTTGCCGTGCTGGTTTTTTTCTATCTTGAACCTCTTGATATAATATGCTTCTATTTCACCGTCGTAGTAAATCACGGTATATACTTTGGAAGGATCGAGTTTTTCTACCTTTATCGGTTCTCCCTGGTAGCGGTTGCTCAGGTCGTAATTGGTCGTGTAGAATGTTCCGTCCTTGCACATCGCTACAATCTGGTCGTCTCCGGAGAACTCTCCGAGCAGCCTTCCCCTTGAATCTTCGTTGAGCCTGAAAATGTCTTCGTCGAACCAGATAGGTTTTCCGCCTATTGTCGATGCACCTTTCGATTTGAGGGAGATGCGGGCTATCTGGTTTTTTGTCACCATGTTCCCCATGGCCCCGCGTCCTTTGATCGCAAGGGAGGCGAAGTCGAATTCGTCGCTCAGTTTCTTTAATTTCGGCCTTGCCTTGAAATAAATCTTCAAGGTTTCAGCTTCGCCGTTCGGGTTTGCGCTGAACCATAGCACCGCCGAGTCCGGAGTCCCTTTTGTAAGGTCGTATTCCTTGTCCCTGGTGATGCCGCCGACGGCAAAACGCTTTGCGTATGCAGTGCCCGCCTTTCCGTCCCTGTAAATGACATTATATATAGTCCTGCTGTCGTTCCTGCTGAAGATGGCGGCGTGTATGATATTCTTGCCGACAAAAGACTTTTCCTGTACCTTGGTGATGATGTATTTCCCGTTTTTCAGGAAAACAATTATTTCGTCCATGTCGGAGCAGTCGCATACGAATTCACCGTTGTCTTCTTTTTTCAATCCCGTTCCGACGAATCCTTCGGCTTTGTTGACATACAGTTTTGCGTTTGTACTGCGGACGCGTGAAATCTCGATGTTTTCGAAATTGGCTATCCTCGTTTTTCTCGGATGGTCTTTACCGTACTTGGTTTTCAGGGTCTTGAACCAGTTTATGGCGTATTCGTCAAGATGTTCAAGATCGTACCGGCACTTCTCTATTTCCTTTTCTATGGAACGAATCTTTTCATCGACGGCCTTGACATCGAACTTGGAGATTTTTTTGACGGGTTTTTCTACGAGTTTCATGATGTCTTCCATGGTGATGTCCCTGCGGAGCATCTCCCGGTACCTGTTCATCTCGTTGAAGGTTTCGTCGAGTTGCTGTTCCCAGGTTCTGGCATTGTCGTTCTCAAGTATTTTGTAAACCCTCTTTTCAAAGAAGATTTTTTCCAGCGAAGAATAGTGCCATTCGTTTTCAAGTTCTCCGAGCCTTATTTCAAGTTCTTTTCCGAGAAGTTCCCTGGTGTGCATTGTGTTGTACTTCAGGAGTTCTTCGGTGTCGGTGAAGAAAGGCTTGTCGTCTTTGATGACGCACATGTTCGGGCTGATGGATGTTTCACAGTCCGTGAATGCATACAGCGCGTCTATGGTTTTGTCCGGAGATATGTCGTTTGACAGGTGTATGACTATTTCTGCCTGAGATGTGGAGAAATTTTCGATTTTCTTAATCTTGATCTTTCCTTTTTCGTTGGCTTTCAATATGCTGTCAACAAGATCCGGGACAGTTTTTCCGTATGGGACTTCCTTTATGACAAGTGTCTTCTTGTCAAGTTTTTCTATGGCTACACGTACTTTTATGCTTCCTCCCCTGCGCCCTTTGTTGTATCGGGAGCAGTCGGCGGTGCCTCCTGTGGGAAAATCCGGATACAGTTCAAAGTCTTCGCCCTTTATGCAGGCTATCGATGCGTCAAGCAGTTCGTTGAAATTGTGGGGAAGTATTTTGGAGGCGAGACCTACGGCTATTCCCTCGGCTCCCTGTGCAAGCAGGAGAGGAAATTTGGCCGGGAGTTCCACCGGTTCCTGGTGCCGGCCGTCGTAGGAATTCATCCATTCCGTTGTTTTGGGATTGAAAAGTATTTCGTGGGCGAATTTTGTAAGCCTTGCCTCGATGTACCTTGCTGCAGCGTTCGGGTCTCCGGTGATGATGTTTCCCCAGTTACCCTGGCAGTCGATGAGAAAGCCTTTCTGGCCAAGTTGTACCAGTGCGCCGGAAATGGACGAGTCACCGTGAGGGTGGTATTTCATCGCTTCTCCTATCAGGGATGCGACTTTGGTATATCGTCCGTCGTCGGTAGTCTTCATTGAATGCAGAATCCTTCTCTGGACAGGCTTCAGGCCGTCGTTGATGTGTGGCACGGCCCTTTCAAGGATTACATAGGAAGCGTAATCCAAAAACCAGTCGCGGAACATTCCGGACAGAAGGTGTTTCTTGCCCGGCTGTTTTGTAATGCCTTCGAATCTTCCCGGCGCGTCGTTGTTTATCTCATCGTTCATTTTGCTTCATTTAAAATTCGTAGCCGAAACGTTTCAGTTCTTTCTTCTCGTTTCTCCAGTCCGGATCGACCTTGACGAAGAGTTCAAGAAATACTTTCTTTTCAAAAAAATCTTCCATGTCGAGCCTTGCCTCGGTTCCCGTTTTCTTCAATGAGGCGCCTCCTTTGCCTATGAGTATCCCTTTCTGGCTGTCCCTCATGACATTGATTACCGCGCTTATTTCATATCTCTGGGGGCCCTCCTTGAATCTTTCTATGGTTACTTCGCAGCAATAGGGGATTTCCTGTTCGTAGTTCAGGAATATTTTTTCCCGGATTATTTCGGATGCGAAGAACCTCAGGTTCTTGTCGGTGAAGGTGTCTTTGTCGAACCATGCAGGCGCTTCAGGAAGATGTCCGACGATATTGTCGAAAATGTTTTCAAGGTTGAACCTTTCCTTGGCGGATGCAGGAATGACAACCGCTTTCGGAAGTTCGTCGTGCCATTCCTTCATCAGCCGCAGCACATCGTCCTGGCTGCTTATGTCTATCTTGTTTATGACGACTATTACAGGACAGTCGATTTTTTTCAGTTTTTCAAGATAAGCAGCATTCTTGTCTCTTTTTTCTATTGTGTCGGTTACATACAAAATGATGTCGGCGTCCCCGAGGGCCGTATCGACGAAATCCAGCATGTCCTGTTGCAGTCTGTAATTGGGCTTGAGGATGCCTGGCGTATCCGAATAGACTATCTGGTAGTCCTCTCCGTTCACAATACCCATTATGCGGTGCCTGGTAGTCTGTGCCTTGGCGGTGACTATCGACAGTTTTTCGCCGACAAGTGCGTTCATCAGGGTGGATTTGCCGACATTCGGGTTTCCTATGATGTTTACAAATCCCGCGCGGTGCTTTCCTTTTGTATGCCGGGTGCCTTCCATTATTCGTATGCCCCCATCATTAGAATATTGACTTCTTTCTGGTCAAGGTATCTCCACTCTCCGCGTCTCAGGCCTTTTTTCGTGAGCCCGGCGAAATATACCCTGTCGAGTTTTGTGACTTTATAGCCGAGCGACTCGAAGATTCTTCTGATAATCCTGTTTCTTCCGGAATGTATTGCGATTCCGATGACCGAGCGGTCGTTATCGACATAGGCCATTTCATCCGCATTTATCATGCCGTCTGAAAGCCATATACCTTTTAGGATGCTGTCGAAATCTTCTTTTGTCAAAGGTTTGTCGAGTGTTACCTGATAAATCTTTTTCTTGTCATATGAAGGATGGGTGAGATGTTCTGCCATCTTTCCGTCATTGGTGAAAAGCAGCACGCCGGTTGTCGATTTGTCAAGTCGTCCGACCGGGAAAACACGTTCCTTGCATCCGGTAAGCAGATCCATTACGGTCTTTTCTGCATGAGGGTCGCTCGTAGTGGTTACGAAATCCCTCGGTTTGTTCATCAGGATATATACTTTCTTTTCACCGGTGAGGCGTTCGCCGTTGAATCTCACATCGTCGCCCATTTTAATCTTGGTTCCGAGTTCGGTTACGATATTGCCGTTTACCGAGACTACGCCTGCCTGTATGTATTTGTCCGCTTCCCTTCTGGAGCATAACCCCGAATTGGCTATGAATTTGTTGAGGCGCACTTCATCGCTGTCGCGTATTTCGGTCTTCTTATAGACAGTCTTGCTGCGTTCCTGCCTGAGTTTTGCCGCATTGTCCCTTCTTTTCAATTCAAAGTCTGCTCTGCTGCGTTTTCTGATCCCGTCGCCTCGTTTCTCGAAAGGACGGTCTCCATGTCTTTCAAATGGACGGTCACCGCGTCTCTCAAATGGACGGTCTCCGCGTCTCTCGAATGGACGGTCTCCACGTCTCTCGAAAGGACGGTCGTTACGTTTCCCGAATGAAGGCCTTTCACGGAATCCTTCCCGCTTCTGTTCCCTTGCAGGCCCCTGTCCGCGCCACGGTTTTTCTTCGCGGTCGCTGTCAAAATGTTTTTTTCCGAATCTTCTGTTTTCAAATGGCCTGCCGTCTCTGCTGCGGTAAGGCTTCCTTGGGGCTGCGCCATCTCCGGCGGAACTCCCTTTACGTTTAAAATCCTTAAGCATTTTAATTTATTTTAGTCTAAAATAATATGTTATAGTACCTTCTTGAAGAAGTGGAGCTTCGGAACTTACGTTGAATTTTGTTTTCAATGCGGCCTCCTTTACGGCTTCCCACAGTTCCTTGCTGGTTATTGTAGTCCCTACTTCTCCCGGATAGGCGTTCTTGACTGTGCCGTGCTGGTCAACTTGTATTTTTACGACAATCTTTCCGTCAATCTGTACGCCGTATTCAGGCTCGGGAAGGCTCCCTTCAGTCCATCGGCCTGCAAGTATGACATTCGGGGTGTCTTCATTTTCCCCGTCTGAAGTATTGCCTGACGGATGTCCGGCACGCAGTCCCTTGGATACTATTGCAGCAGTCTGTGCCGCCAGAGTGTCTTTTTTCGCTTTGTTGTCCGCTGACGGGAAGAGGGCGCGTTTGTCTATTTCTTTCTTTTCTTCTTCAGTTCTCGGATCCTCGGTCTCAACGTCGCCGAAATCGTCATTGACTGCTTCCTCGGCTTCGTTCGGCCTGCTTCCTTCGTAAGGGGAGGCGGACGCCTTTGCCAGTCTTATATCCTTGTCAGGATCGGCAACCGGGGCTTTCGGCGCCGTGCCTGCTGTGGCCCTGATAGGCTGAGGCGGTTCCGGCTCTTCTTCAAAGGAAATTTCTATTCCGGCCTCGGGAGGAGGCGGATAGATATATCTGAGTCCGGTAAACAGCAGCAGGGCGAGTACGACGGCATGGAAAACGGCTGCCGATACGATACCGGCGGCTACTGATTTCTTCCGGTTTTCTTCCCTTAACTGTTTGTAGTTCCCCATTTTTTCCAATTCCTTATTCCGGAGAGGTCGCAAGTATCACCTTATAGTGGTTGCGCTTGGCTATATTCATTATTTTCACTACCTCGCTGATCGGTACGGTTTCGTCGGCGTAAATTGAGAATGTCGGGTCTTCTTCATCATTCAGAATCTCGTTTAGCCGTTCCTCTATCTCGCTGAACCTTACCGGTTCCTGGTCGCCGTTTATGTGGTAGGAAAATGTCCCTCTGTCAATGTAGTGCTTTATGGATACGCTTGCCGTGGCTTTTGCGGCCACCTGCCCTGTGCTTTTAGGCAACAGCAGTTTCAGCGCATTCGGGTTTATCAATGTCGAAGTGACAAGAAAAAATATCAACAACAGGAAAACGATGTCCGTCATTGACGACATTGAAAATGATGCTTCGACTTGTGTCCTTCTTTTTATGGCCATGGTGCAGTGTGGGTGTGACTTATTTTTCAGCCGGTTCGTTCAATATGTCCATAAAATCTATGGTTGTGCTCTCCATCTTGAAAACAAGATCGGAGATGCTGGATGTCAGGTAGTTGTATCCGAAATATGCAAGGATGCCGACTATAAGTCCTCCGACGGTGGTCACCATTGCGGTATATATGCCTCCTGAAAGCAGCGTGATGTCGATGTTGTTTCCTGCCTGCGACATGTTGAAAAAGGCCTGTATCATACCCATGACTGTTCCAAGGAAACCTATCATAGGGGCTCCTCCGGCGACAGTCGCCAGAAGCGGAAGGCCTTTTTCAAGGCGTGCGACTTCTACGTTGCCGGTGTTTTCTACCGTAGTCTGTATGTCCTGCAGCGGGCGTCCTATCCTTTCTATCCCCTTTTGTACCAGCCTTGCTATAGGAGAGTCGAACTGTTCGCACAGGGATACGGCTGCCTTGGTCTTGCCTTCGTGTATGAGGTCATGTATGTCTTTCATGAAATTCTTGTCAATCTTTCCGGCTTTCCGTATCATCCACCATTTCTGTCCGAAAATATATATTGCGACAATGGAAAGGGCGAGGAGTACGAGCATGAGCCAGCCTCCCTTTACGGCCATGTCAATCAATGAAAAAGTCATCTCCTCTTGAACGGGTTCTACTTCAGCCACCGCCCCTGTTGCGGTAGTGTTCAGGCTGTTTAATAATAGGGTCAAAATCATAACAGTTGTAGTCGTATAATATTAAGGCGGCAAAGTTATGAATCGGTTTTGAATTTTTCAAAAAAAAATCAGTATTCCACTTTTGTCAGGAAGAGCGCCCTGCCCGGTACGGACTGTCCGGCGGAGCACCTGTTCTTCGACTCGATGACCTCGCTGATCCATTCAGGAGGGCGTTTCCCCCTTCCGATATCAAGCAAGGTTCCTGCGATTGCCCTCACCATGTTGCGGAGGAAGCGGTTGGCCGAAATCTCGAAAACAAGGTAGTCCTGTCTGTCCTGAGGGGCAAGTCCGGCGGCCGACAGGTATGAAGGCACATAGCATTCCCATTTCGCCGAAAATACTTTGCAGACGGATGTCGAATTGCTTGTGCCTGTTTTCTCAAACGCGCTGAAATCTTTTTCGCCGACAAGGCGGGCGGCCGCCGAATTCATTTTTTCAATGTCGAGTTCATAGGGGTATCTGTAGGAAAAATTTTCTATGAAAGGATCTTTCTTCTTATTTACAAAGTAGTTGTATGTCCTTCTGACGGCATCGAACCTCGCGTGGAAGTTTTCGCTGCATTGTTCGATAGAATGAAATACAATTCCCTTTCCTACAATGGCATTTAATTTGTATAGCAGGTACGTTGCTTCAATCGGGAGTTCCGTGTCGAAGTGTGCCGGATAGTGAAGGGCGTTGACCCCCGTGTCGGTCCTGCCTGCCCCGGTAACCGATACCTGATGTCCGAGAAGCACGGAAAGAGCCCTTTCGACTTCTCCCTGTACGGTAGGGGCATTGTCCTGAATCTGCCAGCCGCAGTACGGGGCTCCGGAGTATGAAAATGTTATTTTGTAACGCATTTGTGATTTTGATAAGAACAAAAGACAAAATTATAAAAAATTAAATTTATGGATAGTGTAAACATCAAAGAGTTGAACGACCGCATCCAGAAAGAAAGCGCTTTCGTCGATATCCTTACGATGGAAATGAACAAAGTGATAGTGGGGCAGAAGCACCTGGTGGAAAATCTGCTTATAGGTTTGCTGGCGGACGGACATATACTTCTTGAAGGTGTTCCGGGGCTTGCCAAGACATTGGCAATTAACACCCTTGCTTCGGCAGTGGATGCTAAGTTCAACAGGATACAGTTTACTCCGGACCTGCTTCCGGCCGATCTTATCGGTACTATGATTTACAGTCAGAAAAGCGAGCAGTTCCAGATAAAGAAAGGTCCTGTTTTCGCCAATTTCATCCTTGCCGATGAAATCAACCGTTCTCCGGCGAAAGTGCAGTCGGCACTTCTTGAAGCGATGCAGGAGAGGCAGGTGACGATAGGCGAGCAGACATTCAAGTTGCCGGAACCTTTCCTGGTGATGGCCACTCAGAACCCGATTGAACAGGAGGGTACTTATCCTCTGCCCGAAGCGCAGGTTGACCGTTTCATGCTGAAGGTAGTGGTGACTTATCCTAAAAAAGAGGAAGAACGCCTGATTGTGAGGATGAACAACAGCGGTGCTTTTCCAAAACCGAACCCGGTGCTGAAGCCTGAAGACATCATCCGTGCGCGCGAAGTCGTCAGGGATGTGTATATGGATGAAAAGATTGAACGTTATATTGTTGACATAGTATATGCGACAAGGACTCCCGAGGATTACGGTCTCAAGAAACTTTCGGGCCTTATTTCCTACGGCGGTTCGCCGCGTGCCTCCATATCGCTTTCAATGGCGGCGAAGGCTTATGCTTTCATAAAGAGGAGGGGTTATGTCATTCCTGAAGATGTGAGGGCGGTATGCTACGAAGTGCTCAGGCACAGGATAGGCCTTACCTACGAAGCGGAGGCGGAAAACATTACTTCTGAACAGATTATTTCCGATATAATCAATACAGTAGAAGTTCCATAGCGGTTGGGGGATTGAGCCATGGTTAATGATCTTCTGAAAAAAGTAAGAAAAATCGAGATCAAAACAAGGAAGCTCTCCCATCAGATCTTCGCCGGCGAATATCATTCTGCCTTTAAAGGAAGGGGAATGGCATTCAGCGAGGTGAGGGAATACCAGTACGGCGACGATGTGCGCAATATGGATTGGAACGTTACGGCCCGTCTGCGGAATCCCTATGTCAAGGTTTTTGAGGAGGAAAGGGAACTTACGGTCATGTTGCTTATCGATGTGAGCGCATCCAGGCTTTTCGGTACGGTAGGCGAGAGCAAACGGGACATGATGGCTGAAATAGCCGCCGTCATATCTTTCTCGGCCTCGATAAACAACGATAAGGTGGGAGCCTTGTTTTTCAGTGACAGGATTGAGCAGTTCATACCTCCGAAAAAAGGCCGGACTCATCTGCTGAGGATTATCAGCGAGATACTTGAATTCGAACCGAAGGGGACCGGTACGGACATAGGTGCGGCATTGAGGTTTCTTACAAATGCCATCAAGCGCAAATGTACGGCTTTTCTTCTTTCGGATATGATGGATCTGGACAAAGATGCGAGTCCGCGTTATGAAGATGTGTTGAAGATAGCAGTGAACCGTCACGATATAGCGGTTGTCAATGTTTATGACAGGATGGAAAGGGAGATTCCTCCGGTAGGGCTTCTTCATGTGATTGATTCCGAAAGCGGCGAGGGCATGTGGGTGGATACTTCCAGCCGCCGTGTGAGAGAATATTACGAGGAATGGGCCCGCAAGGCATACGAGTCCACCCTGACATTGTTGAACAAGTACAAGGTGGACAGCGTGAGCATAGCGACGGATCAGGATTATGTCAAGGGCCTGATGGCTCTTTTCAAAAACAGATGATATGGGCAGGTTTTTCAGTTTGTTGGCTGTTCTGGCTTTTCTGACCGTTCCCAGTGTCCCGCTATCGGCGGCAGGGGACGGAGACAAGCCGGTTTTTGAGAATCTTCAGAAAAGGGATTCGGTTCTGATAGGCGATCAGATAAAATACGGATTCCGTCTTACGGTTGAGGACGGAAGTGCTGTTTCCGTATCCGACATGGATATGGCGGAAGGCGTGGAGGTGATTTCCGGCCTGTCTCTCGATACATTGAAAAACAGAAAGGGCGTCCTTGACCTTGAAGGCTCCTTTGTGCTTACATCGTTCGACAGCGGTTCTTTCGTGCTCCCTCCGTTCAAAGTGGCTGTCCTGAAAAAGGACGGGACATCCGATACGCTCGTTTTCAGGAATGATACGTTGAAGGTGACCACTTTTCCGATAGATACCGCGACTTTCGTGAAACACGACATCAAGGGGCAGATAAAGTATCCGCTGACATTCAAGGAACTTCTTCCATGGATAGGCGGGGCCTTGCTGCTATGCGTGATAGTCGCCGGGATTGTATGGATAGCGAAACGAACAAGGAAAGTCCATGAAGCGGCCGGGGAGCCGGCCCACATAACGGCTTTACGGAAACTCGACGCCCTGCGCGGCTCGAAATATTGGGAGCCGTCCAAGCAGAAGATGTTTTATACCGGTGTTACCGATGCCGTGAGGGAATATATTAATGCGAGATACGGCATAAGCGCCATGGAAATGACGACTGCGGAGATTTTCAGCGCTCTTTCAGAGGAAATCCGTGACAAGAAGCAGTACGAAGATCTCATGACGCTTTTTGAGCGGGCCGATTTTGTGAAGTTTGCCAAATACGTTGCAAGCGAGCAGGAGAATGCGGCGGCAGTGCCGGTGGCTGTCAAGTTCGTTAATGATACTTACCAACATGATCTGGAGGCTCCGGGTACCGGCGGGCCGAAAGACGAGTAAGGAGGAATGATTTATGTTTTTTGAATATCCCGATTTATTGTGGCTTGAACTCCTGCTGGTTCCATTGCTTCTGCATTATCTGTACATGGAACTGAAAGGCAGGGCTCCGCATGTGCGGGTATCCTCCATATTCCCGTGGAAGGGCCGCGGAGGGTATTTTATGAGGATTGCCAGGCATGTGCCTTTTGTCATGAGGATGTGCGCGGTGGCTCTGATAATAGTCGCGATAGCAAGGCCGAGGTCTTCCGATAATTTCGAGAATATAGACACCGAGGGCATAGACATCGTTCTTGCAATGGATGTGTCCACATCGATGGCCGCAAGGGATTTTACCCCGGACAGGATAGGGGCTGCCAAGGATATTGCGATACAGTTCATAGCACAACGGCCTTCGGACAGGATAGGCATCGTGGTGTTTGCCGGTGAAAGTTATACCCAGGCTCCGCTTACTACGGACAGGCAGACATTGATCAATCTTATGAAGGAAGTTGAAATAGGACTGATAGACGATGGTACGGCCATAGGAAACGGACTTGCGACAGCCGTTGCGAGGATGAAAGATTCGGATGCTGTGAGCCGTGTCATAATACTTCTGACCGACGGTGTCAACAACAGCGGAGAGATTTCTCCGCAGATGGCGGCGGAAATAGCCAGGACATACGGAGTGAGGGTATATACCATAGGTGTAGGAGCCGAGGGTGTGGCCCCTTATCCGGTAATGACGCCGTGGGGAGTTGAACTTCAGCAGGTTAAGGTTGAAATAGATGAAGACCTGCTAAAGAACATTGCCGATATGACCGGCGGAAAATATTTCCGTGCCACGGACAATACGAAACTCATGGAGATATACGGAGAAATCAACCAGATGGAAAAAACGCGCACCACCGTGGACAGTTTCCCGGTTTACAAGGAACTGTATCTCGGCTACGCCCTTGCGGCCCTTGCGGCCCTTCTTGTCGAAATGCTGTTCCGTCTTTTAATTATAAGGAGGCTGCCGTAATATGATTAATTTTGCAAATCCACAATATATTTTTCTTCTGCTGCTTATTCCCGTGTTCTTCATCATATACGGGATTGGAAGGAGAGTCCGTCGCCGCAGGATATCCAGGATGGGGGACCCGGGGCTGGTGGAGTCGCTGATGCCTTCGCGTTCCCGTGTAAAAGGATGGGTGAGGATGGTTCTGTTTTCCGCTGCCTTTTTCTTTTTTGTAATAGGCCTGATGCGCCCGCAGATAGGAGCGAGGCTGAAAGAACAGGAAAAAAGCGGGGCGGAGATAATGATAGTTCTCGATGTTTCCAATTCAATGCTTGCCGAAGACTATACTCCCAACAGGCTGGAGAGGGCCAAATTGTCCATATCGAGTCTTGTGGACAGGCTTCGTGACGACAGGATAGGGCTGGTCATTTTCGCCGGTACATCCTTCGTGCAGCTTCCGATAACAGCGGACTATGTTTCGGCCAAGATTTTTCTCAATTCGATATCGACCAATTCAATTCCCGTACAGGGGACGGCCATAGGCGATGCCCTTGCGACTTCCATACGGGGATTCAGTTCCCAAAGTGAAGGAAGCCGGGCCATAATCCTGATAACTGACGGCGAAAACCATGAAGACGACCCGGTCGCTTTGGCGAAAGAGGCGGCCGAGATGGGAATCAGGGTCTTCTGTATAGGCGTGGGGTCGCCGGAAGGAGAGCCGATACCTTATGAAGGAGGGCTCCTGAAAGACAAGGACGGGAACATTGTCGTGACAAGGCTTGACGAAGATGTCCTTAAAGAAGTCGCGTATGCAGGCAACGGCCTTTATATCAGGGCTGGAAACAGTGAGTTCGGCCTGAATCCGATAATAGATGAAATCCGGAACATGGATGCGGAGAAATTCAAATCCGTAGTCTTTGAAGATTTTGATGAACAGTATATGTATTTCTTTGCCATTGCCCTTGTGCTTCTTGTTATCGAGATGCTTATAGGTGAAAGACGCGTGGGGCGGAAGATTTTTACTACGGCCCTGGTATTCATGCTTTCGGCAGGTCTTGCCTCCGCCCAGCCTGACAAAAAGGATATCCGTAAAGGCAACAGGGATTTCAAGAAAGAGTCTTATGCGGAAGCCGATATAGATTACAGGAAGGCCTTGTTGAAAGATTCGATGTCGGTCGCCGCCAATTACAATCTTGCCAACACTTTGTACAGGCAGGGCGATTTTGACGGCGCGGCTTCGTTTTACAGCAAAATCACGGATTCTACTGCTTTGGGACGCTATTATTCCGATTACAATTACAATCTCGGCAATCTGTCTTTGGAGCAGAAAGACTACGAAAAAGCGGTAGAAGCATATAAAAATGCGTTGAGGCGTAATCCTGCCGATTTGGATGCCAAGGAAAATCTCGCTTATGCCCAGAAAATGCTGAAAAACCAGCAGCAGAATCAGCAGAACCAACAGCAGAACCAGCAGCAAGACCAACAGCAAAATCAGCAGCAGGATCAACAGCAAGACCAGAAGCAAGACCAGAAGCAGGATCAACAGCAGAACAGGCAGGACGGTCGGCAGCCTTCCGACTCAAAACTGACTCCGCAGGCGGCCCAGCAGATGCTTCAGGCCATACAGGCAAAGGAGAAAGAAACACAGGATAAAGTGAAGAAGGAAAAGGCGGAAGCCTTGAAATCCCGTCAGAAAGAAAAAAATTGGTAAGAAGGGAGGAGTTAATATATGACAAGCAGATTGAAGTTTATTTTGACAATAGCCCTGGCAGCGTTGTGCCATCCGCTTTTTTCCCAGGATCTCTCAGTACAGGCGCCGAAAATAGTTGCTTACGGAGAACAGTTCACTGTCGTGTTTTCGGCGGAAGGTTCCAAAGTAAGCGATTTCAAATGGGAACACGGCGAGGACTTCAATCTTGTATGGGGCCCCGTGAGCGGGACCAGCAGGAACTTTACGAGTATAAACGGCAAATCCTCAAGGACGGTCATACATACTTATTCGTATGTTCTTGAGGCAAAAAACGAAGGTTCTTTCAAACTGCCTCCGGCCTCGGCGGTCATTGAAGGCAAGGAATATACGACTTCTCCTCTGGATATAGAAGTCATAGCCCGATCCTCTGCATCCGGGAGCGGTAGCGGGCAAAGTTCTCAGGGTGATGATGACCGGACGGACTCATCTGGCGATGTTTTCATGACTTTGTCTCTTAATAAGAACAGGGCCGTGGTGGGTGAGCCTATAATAGCTACGTTGAAACTATATACGAATGCCGACCTGAGCGGCGTAGAAAATCCGCAGTTCCCCGTATTCAACGGTTTTTGGAGCCAGGAAATAGATGCTCCGGTGAATCTAAATTTTCAGCGTGAAAATGTGGACGGAAGGCTTTACCAGAGTGCATTGCTGCGAAGGTACATGCTTATCCCGCAGCAGAGCGGCCAGTTGACAATCGAGCCGGCGGAAATGGTGGCAGTCGTCATAGTGAGAAACTCTTCTCGCGGAGGCGCAAGTATATTTGACAATTTCTTCGACAGTTATCAGACAGTGCGCCGCCGCCTCAGGACAGACAGTTATACGGTGAATGTTTCACCTCTTCCAGACGGTGCGCCGGAGTCTTTCAGGGGAGGCGTGGGCAGATTTTCCATGGAGGTGTCTGCAAACAGCGACACCCTGAAGGCGCATGAGGCCGGAACTGTCACGGTGACTGTAACAGGGAACGGGAATGTTTCCCTTATAGAACCCCCGACGGTAGTTTTCCCGGCAGATTTCGAGTCATACGATGTGAAAGTTTCGGATTCGGGAGGCAAAGGCATGTCAGGAACGAAAAAATATGAGTTCCCTTTCATACCGCGTACTCCGGGAACTTTCGACATCCCGTCCGTGGAATATTCCTACTACGATGTGTCAACCCGTAAATATGTTACGCTCCGCAGCGAACCGCTCAGGATAACAGTCCTGAAAGGAGAAGATGCCGGCGGGCGGCAGGAGTCCTATTCCACTGGTGTTAACAGACAGTCCGTCAAAAACCTGAATGAGGACATAAGGTTCATAGCGACGGGCAATCCGTCTTTCAGTGAGAAAGACAGGTTTTTCGTAGCCAGTCCGTTGTTTTTCATCCTTTCTTTTGCAGTCGTGGCACTCTTTCTCATAACGGTGTTCGTGGCAAGAAAATACATCAGGATGAGTTCAGATGTGGTCTCTTCAAGAAACAGGAAGGCTACGAAGATGGCCATGAGACGCCTTCATGCGGCAGGAGCGTATCTGAAAGAAGGAATATATTCGGCGTTTTACGAAGAACTCCACAAGGCTTTGCTTGGCTATGTTTCGGACAAACTGGCCATTGATGTAGTGGACATGACGAAAGAGAACATGTCTCTGCAATTTGCCGGGCACGGCGTTTCAGAAGAGATAAAGGCTGCTTTCATGGCACTTCTGGATGCGTGCGAGTTTGCACGGTATTCTCCTCAGGGGAGCCATGACGCTATGCAGAACCACTACAATGAAGCAGTAAGGATTATATCTACTATGGACGGAATGATAAAGAATGCCGCGAAGGGATTCAAGGGCGTTAAAACGACGGCGGTAATTGTATTGATGCTTGCAGCAGGCTCGTTCTGGCAGCCGGCCAGAGGCCAGGATGTCTCTGTTTTGTGGACGGAGGCCAATGCGGACTATGAAGCCGGAGAGTGGGATTCGGCTCTGGAAAAGTACAATGCCATACTTGCTTCCGGCGTGGAGTCGGACAGACTGTATTACAATATGGGCAATGCCTGCTACAAGGCCGGGGACATATCCCATGCGATTCTGAATTACGAGCGTGCGCTCAGGCTGAATCCGTCATTCGAGGATGCGCGCAACAATCTTGACATGGCTTCCTCCCTTACTGTCGATAGGATAGACAATGTTCCGGAGTTCATACTTAAGACATGGCTGGACAATTGCCGCCGGTCAATGGGTTCCGATTCATGGGCGGTGGTATTTATCGTGCTTTTTGCGCTTGCGGCCCTGTCTTTCCTTGCGTTCATGTTCATAAAGGCTGGCAGGGGCGTTAAAATCACGTTTTTCGTTGCAGGTATAGTGTTTGTCGTGTTCTCTGCAATATCGATAGCGTTTTCCCTGAAGCAAAGGGCGGACTGTCTGTCGGAAGACTATGCCGTAATCGTGTCGGCCGTGTCTCCTGTAAGGAGTTCTCCGTCGGATGAGAACACAAAAAGCCTGTTCATGCTTCATGAAGGCACGAAAGTGGAGATTCTTGAGGAACTGGGCGAATGGTCGAAGGTTGAAATAGCCGATGGCCGCCAGGGGTGGATACAGAAAGAGGATATGGAGATTATTTAATCCCCGTATCCTTCCAATCCGAGCATCCCGGCCAGTTTTCTCATTCCTTCAGTGGCTTTCATAGGTATTTTCACAAGCCTGCCGTCCCTTAGTTCCGCCGGTTTCGGGTCAACGAGGTATATCGGGGTGTCGTTCCCTGCGTAGCGGTACAGCCCGGCGGCTGGATATACTTGCAGGGAAGTGCCTACGATGATCAGTATGTCGGCTTCCGAAACGAGGGTAATCGCTTTTTCGATGTTCGGTACCGGTTCTCCGAACCAAACTATGTGCGGACGGAGTTGTGCTCCGTTAGGCGCCTTGTCTCCGAGATGCACGGGCTCGTAGCCTATGTCGAAAACGGATTGGGTTGAAAATCCGTCTCTGTCGTTGTAGCAGTTTTCAGGCCGCACCTTGGTCAGTTCGCCGTGCAGATGCAGCACATGTGTACTTCCTGCCTTTTCATGCAGGTTGTCAACGTTCTGGGTTATGACATCCGTCTTGTACCTGCTTTCCAGGGCTGCTATTATCCTGTGTGCTTCGTTAGGTCTGCTGTTTTCCAGCTCTTTCCTCCGCGTGTTGTAAAACTCGAGCATCAATCCGGGATTACGGTGCCAGCCTTCAATGCTGGCAACCTCTTCGACCGGATAATTTTCCCAGAGCCCTCCGCTGTCCCTGAAGGTCTTGATTCCGCTTTCGGCGCTTACTCCCGCGCCTGTTAGGACTGCTATCCGTTTCATGTCTCTTGTTTGAAATAATATTTTTTCATCCAGTATTTGAAAAGCGGGTCTATTACGTGCGGGATGTCCTTTTCATCGAAAGTTATGATTTCTTTCTTTTTCAAGGCGTCTTTCAGCCTGCGGACATTCGCCGACGAGTTAAGCCCGTATTTTTCAATCGTTTCGGTCGCGCTGAACCTGGTCACTCCGTCAAGAATCGCCCTGAACATGTCTGTCTGGAATCCGGTCATGCCGTCAACCATGTCCCTGAAGCGCAGGCTGTGTACGGCAATCAGCATCTTCAACGCGTCCATTAACGTGTTTTCATTGATGTATCCTCTTGATAACGAATCGCATATCGATGCAAACTGATTGATGTACCAGCAATTGTTCTCAAAAAGGCGGACGGCTCCGAGTACGAGGTCGTGTTCTATTATCTTGCCGCCCCTTGAGAATCCGCGTATGACATATTCGGTGATTTCCCTTTCATCGATAGTCTGCAGAGGCACGTGTTCGGCGAACCGGTAAAAGCGCCTTTCTTCTTCAAAGATGCTTTTCATCGCGTTGATTCTGGAGCCGGAAAATATGTAAGTCGCGTTTTCCCTCTCGTTCAGTACCGACTCCATTGTGTCAAGTATCTCGTCGCTGTCATCGAACATCAGGAGATTCTGGAATTCTTCAATGACGATTATTACCGCCGTCCCGCAATAGCCGGCGATCTTTTCACCGAGTTCGAATACCGCTTTTTCATCTTCACGGGAAGGGGCTTTTTCCGGCCGGAATATGCCCTTGCCGTTCTCTTCGGCAAGATCCAGGCTGAGGAATGTTCCGGCAAGGAATCTGTCGTAAATCTCTTTCATTCCGCCGGCTTCGGATGCTGCGGCTTTTACGAGCGCGGAGGCGTATGAGGCAAGGAATCCGGCCCTTTCCCTGATGTTGCCGAGGCTGACATGGCAGGCGATGAATGGATACGAGCCTATCTTCAGATTGTAGAGTACATGTCTTATCAGTGACCCCTTGCCTGTTTTTGGAGCATCGTAAAGCAGTACGTTCTGTTTGCTCCTCAACATGCTTTCAAGGATTACTGTTTCCGATTTGCGTCCGATAAAATTTTTCCCGCTTGCGTATCTGTCGTATGGGAACGGCGTTTCCATCGATTCTCTAAAACCGTTTATCATACAAAAATAATAAAAGATGCTGACAAAAAATAATTTTTGCCTTTCATGTTACTCTCCTATGTAATACCATCCGCGGTAGGTGGTGCCGGTGGCTGAACTTTCCACTCTCCATCCGCTGACTGTATTGTTGTCTGCGCTGATATTCATGACATAGCGGTTGTTGTCCGTGATTATTCCATATTCGCTCATCATCCATTCGCCTACGTGTACTCCGGAGGAGGTGCCTTTTGTAAAGACATATCCCTGAGGGTCTCCGGAATCAGTAGTGTTTCCGAAAAGGGTTCCGTCGTTGCTTGCCGTTGTGCCCATGCTTTTCATGAATCCGGCCTTGTCGAACAGTATTGCCTCGCCTGTTTCAGTGTCAACGAGCGCCGGGTAGTTTATGTCAGAACTTGGTTCGGAACCGCTTTCGTCAGTGTAGAAATCATAGAATGTGCAGGCTATGTATCTTCCGTTAGGGGAAATGCAGTATCTTTCTGCGTTTTTCTTGAGATAGGCATAGTCTTCCACCTCGTCGAGTTCTCCGGTAAACATGTTGGATACAAGTGTAGTGCGCGCGATGGCGGTTTCTTTGGCGATATATTTCATTTCACCGTTTTTCCAGTAAACGACTCCCTGCGTGTCCCATTCGGAGCCGTAAACCACGCTTCCGTCTTCTGAACATCCGCGCGCCATCGCTCCGTTTCTCAGTTGCGTCCCGTTCATGTTCTCTTCAGGAATCTGGAGAAGTTCCGGTTCGAGGCCGTTCCATTTCACGGGCATGTATTTTCTGCCTTCGGATTCCTGCGCGTATCCCACCATGATGCTTCCGTCTCCGTTGAATCCTTCTACATTGATGTTTTTATAGCCAGGTATTTCAAGGGAAAGTTTTTCACCGTTCTTGAATACTACGCATGACAGGCTCGTGCCGATCGACAGCATCGTGCCGTCATTGTTGACTGCTTTTACATCGGTATATTCAGTACTGCCTTCGAGCCTTGTCGTTTCGCCCGTTTCGGCATTTATTATAAGCGGGTATTTTACTGCGGTGTTTCCGTCTTCCAGATATTCATGGTCGTAGGTCGCATAGTATTTCCCGTTTTTTGAGAATACGGGTTTGTCCGCAAATTCGCGCATGTCAACGAACAGCCCATTGAAGCCTTCGTAAAACTGTGATACGGTTATTCCTGCTTCGGCTGTGCCGCATGCAAGCGTTATTGTCGTTTCTCTTATCGAGCCGGTGCTGTTGGCCTGTGCTGTCAGCGTAATCATGCCCGATGCCTGGTCTGTTTCGACCTGAAGCCAGGTCTCGTCCCAGCCTTCTGCCAGCCATTCGTCCGACGAGTCTTTCAAGCCTTCCGTCCGTGTCCTTTCTTTCAGAACACGATGCGAAAAGCGCGGAGAATGCAATGATTACGCTGGCAAACAGTATGCTGGTGTTCCTTTTCATGTGTATTTTCAATAAAAAAGAAACTGCACCAAAGTTATTTTTGGCACAGTTTCTCTGTTTCAAACAACCGTTATCTGTTGAGCAGTTCCATCATTTTTATGGCTGCATAACTGATAGGTGTGCCCGGGCCGAAGATTGCGGCGGCTCCTGCTTTGTAGAGGGCGTCGTAATCCTGCGGAGGAATGACACCGCCGACAATTACTATGATGTCTTCGCGGCCGAGTTTCTTCAGTTCGTTGATGATCTGAGGTACAAGGGTGAGGTGTCCTGCAGCAAGAGACGATACGCCTACGATGTGTACGTCGTTCTCCACGGCCTGCCTTGCAGCTTCTTCAGGGGTCTGGAACAATGGTCCCATATCGACATCGAAGCCGCAGTCTGCATAACCCGTTGCGACTACCTTGGCTCCGCGGTCGTGTCCGTCCTGTCCGAGTTTTGCAATCATGATACGAGGCTGGCGGCCTTCTTTCTTGGCAAATTCGGCAACCATTGCCTTTGCTTTCTCGAATTCGCTGTCATTGTGAACTTCTGATGAATATACGCCTGTGTTCATACGGATGGTTGCTTTATAACGTCCTACGATTTTTTCGCATGCGTCCGAGATTTCGCCGAGGGTAGCCCTAACTTTCGCTGCTTCCACTGCAAGTTCAAGCAGGTTGCCCTCGCCTGTCTCAACGCATTTCGTGATGGCCTCAAGTGCTTTCTCTACGGCTGCATTGTCACGTTTTGCACGAAGTTCCTGAAGTCTCTTTATCTGGCTTTCGCGTACCGCGGTGTTGTCGATTGTGAGGACTTCGATAGGGTCTTCGTGGTCAAGACGGTATTTGTTGATGCCGACGATGGTGTCATGTCCGGAGTCGATTCTTGCCTGCTTGCGTGCGGCTGCTTCCTCGATGCGGAGTTTAGGGAGTCCGGTCTCAATGGCTTTTGCCATGCCGCCGAGTTTTTCCACTTCCTGTATGTGCTCCCACGCCCTGTGTGCTATGTCGTTGGTGAGCGATTCAACATAGTATGAACCGGCCCACGGGTCTATGCTGCGGCATACGTTCGTTTCTTCCTGAATGTATATCTGGGTGTTGCGTGCGATACGCGCCGAGAAGTCGGTAGGCAATGCAATGGCTTCGTCCAGCGCGTTGGTGTGCAGGGACTGGGTGTGTCCGAGAGCGGCTCCCATCGCTTCGATGCAGGTACGCGCCACGTTGTTGAACGGATCCTGCTCGGTGAGCGACCAGCCTGAAGTCTGGCAGTGGGTGCGGAGCGAAAGGGATTTAGGGTTCTTTGGATTGAATTGTTTTACAATCTTCGCCCAGAGCATACGTGCCGCACGCATTTTTGCGATTTCCATGAAATGGTTCATTCCGATAGCCCAGAAGAACGAGAGCCTCGGAGCAAATGCGTCCACATCTATGCCTGCCTTGATACCTGTACGGAGGTATTCAAGACCGTCGGCAAGAGTGTAGGCCATTTCAATGTCGCATGTCGCTCCTGCTTCCTGCATGTGGTATCCCGAGATGGAAATGGAGTTGAACTTAGGCATATATTTAGAGGTATATGCGAAAATGTCTCCGATAATCCTCATTGAAAATTCAGGAGGGTATATGTACGTGTTACGTACCATGAATTCCTTAAGGATGTCGTTCTGGATGGTGCCGGCCATTTCTTCAAGTTTGGCTCCCTGCTCAAGGCCAGCCACGATGTAAAAGGCCATGATAGGAAGGACGGCTCCGTTCATTGTCATGGAAACGGACATCTTGTTGAGCGGAATCTGGTCGAAAAGCACTTTCATGTCTTCAACACTGCAGATGCTTACTCCGGCCTTGCCGACATCGCCGACTACCCTTGGATGGTCTGCGTCGTATCCTCTGTGTGTAGCAAGGTCAAATGCCACGGAAAGACCTTTCTGTCCTGCTGCGAGATTCCTGCGATAGAATGCATTGGACTCTTCAGCAGTGGAAAATCCGGCATACTGGCGGATAGTCCAAGGTTTCTGTACGTACATTGTGGAATAAGGCCCGCGGAGATAAGGGGCTACTCCGGCCGCATAGTTGAGGTGTTCCATGCCTTCAAGGTCGGCGGCGGTGTAAAGAGGTTTTACCGGAATCTGTTCCGGGGTATTCCAAACAGGCGCTTCGGCCGTATTTGCGTGACCGCAACTGTTGTTGCTGAATTCTATATCTTTAAAATTCGGTTTCATCTCTTATTGTCTTTTATGTTAAAGCTCTTTGATGCCCATTTTTTCCTGATACTGTTTGAGTGTTTCAAGAACGTTGCATTTTACGTTGATGAAATGGGTGATGCCTTTGGCGATGAGTTCTTCATTTTCGCCTCCGGCTACAACCAAAAGTGCTTTGTCCCCGAGTTTTTCTGCAATCTGAGGGACTGCTTCAGGATATTCTTCATCCGATGAGCAGGCAACCACGATGTCGGCCTTGGCGTCGATGGCAGCCTTTACGCCTTCCTCAATAGTGGAGAAGCGGTTGTTGTCAACTACTTTAAAGCCGGCCACCGCAAAGAAGTTGCAGGCGAACTGCGCCCTTGCCCTGCACATTGCGAGGTTCCCGAAAGTGAGCATGAAGGCCATAGGCTGCTTTCCGCTCTTGTCGGTCGAATAACGAAGTTCCTCAAATGGCTGTGCGGCGCGGTATTTTTCAAGCGGCTCCGCAATCTGCGGCTGGTTGATTTCAGGTTTGACCGCTCCACGCTTTACTATGTCGAGAGTGATGCCGTCGTGAATCTTTTCCAGGAAGTTAGGATACTGGTTGGTTCCGAGTATGGTTGCCCGGCGAGTTTCGAACTTCTTGTCGCGGTCGGCTGACACTGCCTTGATTTCTTTCTGTATATGTCCTGATTTGAATGCTTCTACGTAGCCGCCTTCGTCTATTACTTTCTTGAAAATGTCCCATGCCACTTTTGCTATTGAAGCAGTGAGGTTTTCAACATAGTATGAACCGGCTGCGGGATCGGCAACTTTGTCAAAGTGGCTTTCTTCCTTGAGGATGTTCTGCACATTGCGGGCGATATGGTTGCTGAACTCGTCCGCTTTCTGGAATGCGTGGTCGAATGGAAGCACTTCCAGGGAGTCAACGCCTGCTATGGTGGCGCTCATCGCTTCGGTAGTGTCGCGGAGCATGTTCACATATGCGTCATATACAGTCTGGTTCCATGCGCTTGTCACGGCATGTATCTTCATCTTCATGGAGCATCCGCACTGTACGCCGTAATCTTTTACGATGTTGGCCCACAGCATGCGTGCTGCACGGAATTTGGCTATTTCCATGAAATAATTCGAACTTACGGCGAAGGTGAATTTGATGCGGCGGGCGATTTCATCGGCAGCAATGCCGAGGTCTGTGAGCCTGTCCATGTATTCGACACCCATTGCCAGCCCGAATCCGAGTTCCTGGGTTATGGATGCGCCGGCGTCGTTGAAAACGTAAGGTCTTACTCCGACTACCCTTATGCCTTTGTAATCTTTTACGAGCCTTATGCATTCTGCCGCCGTTTCAAATACTTTGTCGTTGCAGAAATATCCTTTGGTGTTGAGGGTGCGGATTGGGTCGAAGTCGAACGAAGCCCTTATCTTGTCTTTGTCATAGCCCTTTGATTCCACGTATGAGAGAAAACGGCCTATGGTTTCAGGTGCTTCAGTGCAAAGTGAAACGAAATTGATTTCAGCGGCTGTAAGTTCGATGCCGTTGAGGAGCATGTTCATTTCGGCCTCGCTAATCGCTCCTTTCATTACAAAACCAATCGATTCGGCGCCTTTCATGAGTGCGTCGAGTGCGTGTGCGTTGGCCTTGTCATAGCCTTCGCATACGCAGAAGTCCTGGCGGATCAGCCAGTGGTTGTCTTCTTTGGTTCCACGGACATAAGGGAATTCGCCCGGCTGTGTGCCGAGGTGTTTTATCCCCTGAAGATCTTCGGCGCGGTAATATGGACGTACATCAAAACCTTCGCCTGTTCTCCAGACCAGTTTCTTGTTGTAGTCAGCACCTTTGAGATCCCTGTTGATGACCTCCTCCCACTCTTGGGTGGTTACAGGAGGAAACTCAGCAAATAATTTCTCTGCCATTTTCTGATATTTTAGATAAAAACTTGTTTTCTGTCATTAACTCGGCAAAGTTACATAAATTTCTGACAGTTTGAACAGTTTTGAAATATAGGATTGCCGAAAAATCCGTGTAGGCAATTCCAGCACGCTTTTCCGTTGATGCATTGGCCTTTTGTGGCTTGGAAATTGCAATAACTAATATTTTTAGTTATACATTCTCATGAAAAAAATTATGTGTCCGGTAGTTTTTACCGCGTTGTTTTTCCTGTTTTCACCGCAGTCGGTTTTTTCACAGTCTGTCTGGCTGTGGCCGATAAAAGGATATGAGACAGGTCATGGTCTGGCGGGGTGGCCGCAGCTGGAAATGGGAGGAGAATTGAATTTTGACAATATTTTCATTGCTGCTCCGGAAGGCACGGAAGTCGTTTGCCCCGCCGACGGGATTGTGTCTCATTTTTCAGTCGGATTCCATAGTTCATTGACATCCTCTTCTTCGTACCATTTCGACTCTGACAATTTCAATGCGATATTCGACGAACTTGCAGCCAAGGGAGAATATAAGGGTCTTCCGGTGCCGGCGGAATATCTGTGCGGAGATATAACGATAAGGACAGACGACGGCAGGAATATATTTATTTCCGGGCTTTCAGGGGATGTCCCGATGAAAACTGGTATGCGGCTAAACAAAGGAGATATAATAGGAGAGGTGAAATATGCTTATCATAAGATAAAGGAACCTCATATAATGCTGAATGTCTATGACCGTGACGGGACGGTGAGCGATCCGATGTCGCCTTTTGGACTTAAATCCACTTTCAAGGAGGGTGATGAGTCTAAGGCCGCTCCGGAATGGTTGACCGCAGAGCAGGCGGAAAAGGATTTTGCCATACTCATGGAAACTTACAAAGAGTGTTTTCCTTCATTGGACGAGATAGTGACGCCGGAGCAGATGAAGGCATTTGAAGCCGATGCCGCAGAGGCTTTCAAGGAGGGCATTAGTTATGAGGGTTTTTATGATATAGTACGTAGTTCGGTAAGTTCAAGGCTTGTACATGATTCACACGTTAAATTGCTCACGCCTAATCCGAAAGTAGATAGTCCGGTGGAGAGTTATGTGCCGAACATCGCTCACGGAATATTGGACGGGAGCGTTTTTGTCAAAGTCGTGTCCGAACAGTATCGTGAGCATTTGGGCAAAAGGATAGTTTCCATAGATGGCATCCCTTCCGATGAAATCATCCGTATCAGCAAAGAAAGGGCGATAATGTTCGATGGCAGGAATGAAAGCCGTGTGGAGAGGTCGTTGCTGATGAATAACTGGTTTTTGTACAATGATGTCAGTCGTCCCCGGACGGCTGTGATAGTCCTGGAGGATGGGACGGTTATCAGGGACGAATGGGATAAATGGCCGTCGGGCAAAAAATATTATCCGCAGTGGACTGAAAATTCGGCGTATATAAAAAATCTGATGAACGCCAGAAGGAAATTCAGTTTTGCCGCACTTGACGATAGTACCGTACTTTTCCGTATCAGTACTTTTTCTCTTAATGATACAGAGATGGATGAACTCCGTGATTCGCTTTCGCATTATATGGACATGCCTAATATGATTGTCGATGTCAGAAACAATGCCGGTGGTGATGTGCGGGTGGTGAAAAAACTGGCTTCCGTTTTTCTAAATGACACTTCAGCAGGGCTGGATTCATACAGAATGGTTAAGGACACGGCTTTCCGCAGTATGAAATACTCGTTGAATTATCCCGAGACGGCTATTTTCAGCGGATATGAAAAACTGGATGGAAAACCTGGTTTTTACAAGGCTGATTATGAGGTTTCCGGAGAAATTGTTCCGGATAATAATCTTAATTATAAGGGATGGCTGTATGTACTGACCGATGAAACTTCTTGTTCGGCGGCTTCCCTTTTTCCTTCGATATTGGTGAAGGCCGGTCGTGCCGTGACTGTAGGGCGAGAGACAGGGTCTGGATATCATTACATAACAGCATATGATTTTGCCCTAATAAGGCTTCCAAATTCACTCATCACAGTAAGGATTCCTCTTGTAAAATGTGTGTTCGACGAGATTGTTTCAGAACGCTTCCCGGAAGGGCGTGGTCTGATGCCTGATTATGAAGTGCCGCTGACATACAAAGAAGTCTATACGAGCGAGGAGGATCCAGTGCTGGAAAAGGCTTTGGAATTGATAAGTGAAAGAAAATTTTTGTAATTGCCGAAATTTCCTTAACTTTGCACCCCGGAATAAAAGGAGGTGTGTGTTAAGTGATTATTGTACCAGTAAAAGAGGGCGAAAACATTGAAAAGGCTCTTAAGAAATTCAAAAGGAAATTCGAGAAAACCGGTGCTCTCCGCGAGCTCCGCGCCAGGAAGACTTTCGTGAAACCATCTGTCAAGAGAAGGGAAGAAATCAAGAAAGCCATTTATGTACAGCACATGCAGCTTCGTGACGAATAAGTCAATTATGTGAAAACGATATGCCGTGTCCCGAACAGGGGCGCGGCTTTTTTTTGATTATGATTATCCGCAAAATACCCCTTATGTGCATGGGGGGGGGGAAAGTGCCTCCGGCAGTATGCGTCGGGCATGGCGGTCTGCATTGCGTAACGGCATGAAGCGCACGCAAGGCCACGCCCCGACTTAACTTTTGTTTATACAACACATTGTAAATCAGGAATAAATAATAAGCATCCCGAAAAACAAGTGTGGATTTCAAGGGCTTCCCGACCCCTCAGAATCCACACTTATAAAATATTGTTACAGTAGCAATTCACTATATATCAATATATTGCAACATTTTTAAATTAAGTCGGGGCGTGGCGCAAAGAAGGCGTACCCGGTTATTCTTCAAGGGGTATTTTTGCGGATAATCGTATTTTTTGATTTGCAAAAGCATACCTATGGGTGCCTTGCAGAAGTTTATTTTGGAAATATTCTGTTTTTTCCCTAAATTGCATTGTTTCATTCTTAAAGCATATCATTATGTACTGTCAATATTGTGGCAAGGAACTGGCACCTCAGGCGGTGACATGCCCTAATTGCGGGGCTCCGGTGCGAAGGGTGGTTTATTGTTATGAGGATTCGAGCCCAAAGAGCCGTCTCGTTGCTGCTCTGTTGTGTTTTTTTCTGGGACACATAGGCGTTCACAGGTTTTATGCAGGACGGATACTCTCAGGAATCTTCATGCTTTTCACATTTGGGCTGTTGGGCATTTGGACTATAATCGACCTTGTCGTGATACTTTGCGGTGAATTCAAGGATTCGCAGGGGATGAAAATCCGGAACTGGCTGGATTATTGATAATGTTGGAAAACGGCGTTTATGAAAAGCAATGGCAATCTGATGGGCGGCTTTATTGATTACCTCGTATATGAAAAGAGGTATTCGGTCAATACTGTTGAAAACTATCTGAGAGATGTCGCCGATTATTTTTCAAAATCAGGGCTGGATGTGTCCGGTCCGGGGGAGACGGTCATTCCCGAATCCCTCCGTGCGCTTTTGTCGTCCGGCGGAGTCGAGATATGCAGGAAGATGCTGTCCTTTTCGACGGATGATGTGCTGTCCTGTCTTACCAAGGACATGCTCCGTGCATACGTGATGTCCGAGGTTAAGGAAGGCAGGGCGGCTTCTACTGTAAACCGCCGGCTCTCGTCTGTGAGTTGTCTTTGCCGTCTTGCCGTCAAGGCAGGCATGCTTCCTTCCAATCCGGTGAACAAGGTAAGGCATCTCAAACAGCCTGTACGGCTTCCGGCTTTCTATACAGAAGAGGCTCTTGCCGGCTATGTGGAAGACAATCCCCTGGAGGCATGTTCTGTTTCCGACACCCGGAACAGGCTGATTGTGCTGCTGCTTTATTCGACTGGAATCAGGCGCGGCGAACTGGTCTCTTTAAAGGTGGAGGATGTGGATCTGTCGAGGCGCGTACTCAGAGTTATGGGAAAAGGAGGAAAAATGCGTGAAATTCCACTGACGGATGAGATAAGTGAAAAAATTTTACTATATTTACGCAAAGTTGGTGCGAAGCCGGGGATGCCGCTCTTCGTTACAGACTCGGGAAAACCTCTGTATCCTGCGTTCGTAAACAGGGTTATAAAGGCGCAACTGGTTGATGACGAAGGTTTTGTTGGAAAGAAGAGTCCTCATGTGCTGAGGCATACGATAGCAACACATCTGCTTAACAGAGGAGCGGATTTGAACGCCATCAAAGAGATGCTGGGCCATGCCACTCTTGCTTCGACGCAGGTATATACCCACAATAGTTTCGAACAACTCAAGAAAACATATTTAACCGCTCACCCAAGAGCAAAAAAAGGAGGGAAACATGGAGATTAGAGTTCAATCGGTCAAGTTCAACGCTGATCAGAAACTGTTGGATTTCATTGACAAGAAAGTCGGGAAACTTTCAAGATTCTTCGATGATGTAATCAGAACTGAAGTAGTACTCTCGTTGCTCCCTGATGTGGACAACAAAAATGTAAAGATCAAAGTGATGGTTCCTGGTAATGATCTTGTCGTGGAAAAAAATGCTTCTACTTTTGAAGATGCCGTAGTCGATTGTGTCGCTGTTCTCAAGGATCAACTCGTGCGCGCTAAAGAAAAGAGGAGCGATGTCAGAAAGACAACCCCAGTGGATCAGTTGCTTGGATGATTCTTCTATTAATAAAGTGAAAAATTTACGGGAGGGTGCGAGGGCATCCTCCTTTTTTGGATATAAATAGACGATGGAGATTTATGTAGGAAACACTTCAGAGAGACATGCAGGAGAAGCGGTCGCATTGTGTGTCATACACTTGGCGCATGAGCGCGGTTTGGGGAATGATGCAATGTTTACTGTATTTGCAGGAAATGGTGGAAATGGGAGAGACGGTATGAAAACCGCCTCAGTGCTTTCTTCCAAAGGCTTCAAGTGCGAGGTGGTTGGACTTGAGGATGCAGGTTCATATCTTGAATCCCATGCCGGCAGAAAGGCCGGCATGGGGGAGATATACATAGACGCCATTTCCGGTGCAGATGAACATGCGGGTTTTTGCGGCATTGCACGTGCTCTTGCAGGATATATAAATAGTTCTGGCGCCTTTGTCGTTTCCATCGGCATACCGTCCGGTATGCCTGCAAACCCTTTTACACAAGAAACTGCGACCGAAATAGTCAAGGCTGATGTTACTGTGGCGGTGGATTATCCCGAATTGTCCATGCTGCTGCCTCTTTATGGAAACAATGCCGGGAGAATCGTCATAGTCGGTTCGGGAGTGGAAAGCAACAATGCTTCCAACAGCAGTGGGAAATATTTTTATGTGGATGAAGCAGCGTATAATGAGATAGTTTCAACAGAGCCGTGCCTTTGCAGGCATGATAAGTTCACACATAAAGGTGACAACGGCCATCTGCTTCTGGTGTGCGGCTGCAAAGGTATGACCGGTGCAGCGGTGTTGGCTACAAAGGCCGCCCTGAGGTCAGGGTGCGGTATCGTGACATCGCATGTGCCTGAGTCGGAACGTGCCGTGATACATACGGCCTGTCCTTCGGCTATTGTGAGTTGTGATGAAGGGGAATGCTTCACCATGCTTCCGGACAATATGCAGAAATACACGGCTGTCTGTACAGGGTGCGGGCTTGGAAAAGACAGACGGACTGCAAATGCTCTCGGCTCTTTGCTGGAATGCGGGAAGCCGATGGTGATAGATGCTGATGCACTCAATCTTATTTCGTCAGATTCCGGATTAAAATCCCTTGTCCCGAAAGGCTCGGTGTTGACTCCTCATCTGGGTGAATTGAAGAGGCTGACTGGTACATGGGCCGATGAAAAAGAAAAAATTGAAAAGGCTGTCGCGCTTGCTGCGTCCTTGTCTTCAGTTGTGGTAGTGAAGGGGGCGCATACGATGACGGTCTCTCCTGACGGGAGAATGTTTTTTAATTCTACCGGAACCCCAGGCATGGCCAAGGGAGGGTGCGGTGATGTGCTTGCGGGATATATAGGAGGCT
This sequence comes from Candidatus Merdivivens pullicola, assembly GCA_017694945.1. Lineage (GTDB taxonomy): Bacteria > Bacteroidota > Bacteroidia > Bacteroidales > UBA932 > Merdivivens > Merdivivens pullicola. Next base: position 69,196 of record JADIMA010000036.1, read on the forward strand.
TGCTTGCAAGGGGGTGTTCGGCATTGTCGGCGGCGATAGTGGGCGTTTATCGTCACGGTGCGGCAGGAGAAAGGGCAGAGGCCGTTTTTGGTTATGAGGCCATGAATTCATCGGATATATCTGATTTTCTTAGGCGGTGATAAGTTAAATATATGATAATCATTTTAAATTATTTATCTTTGCAATTCGTTTGATTAATTTTATTAGGTATGAAAAAGATTTTAATGGCAATGCTTGCGTTACCGTTTCTTGTGTTTGGCTCATGCGTTCCTGAAACAACGACGAGCGGGATGATGCCTTACAAGAAAGGATTTGAAAACCTGTCTTCGGTGACTATTTTCGGAACCGGTACTGAAAAAGCGGAGGAACTTTATCTGAATCTGCTGGATGACATAGGAGAATTGCAGAAGAAATATTCTTCATCATGGACTGTTACGTTTTCCGGGGAAAGCCTCGACGAGGCCCTGGCTTCTTATGACGAGCAGGCACTGGAAGGCTATGACGATGCTGTGGCTGCAATGCAGGGATTGCTGGACGAGTTTGAAACTACTGTGGGTTCAGGAGATTTCGGCAAGGGGTCTTTCGAGCTCGTGTATGTGTATAAAGTGAGCCGTGACAAAGTGCTCGCCGAGTCGGAAGAGTTCACTTTCGCTTATTCGGGCTCCAATCAGGGAGGCCAGGAACCGGATCCTGATCCTGATCCTGATCCGGAACCTTCAGGCCCGGCCAAATTCGGAGATTACTATTATTCCGACGGGACCTGGTCAACTGAACTTGATCCTTCAAAAACGGTTATAGGAGTGGTTTTCTGGACAGGAGACCCTACCGGGCAGGATCCTACATTGAAAAAGGATCACCCGGAATGTACGAACGGGCTTGCTCTTGCAATAAACGGTGAAGAATTCAGTACATGGCAGTCCAATTTTTCCGCTTACGGGGAAAGGGTTGACGACTGGGTCTCTGCAAATACCTCATTCCATTCAATTGCCACTACGGTAGAGCCCGGCGACCATTTCAACCAGATTCTCGGTTACAACCACACCAAGGCCATAGAGGCTTTCAATGCCGCTCAGGAAAACAGCGGCTGGCCGGTGGATGCCGTACAGAAGGCGGTTGAATACCGTTCCGCCGTTCCTGCTCCGTCAAGCAGCAGCGACTGGTATCTTCCGTCCCCTAAGGAGATATTCATCATTTGCAACAAGGATGTTGACAATATATATTATTATACGCCTATGGTTCAGGACAATATGTTGGAACTCAACAAAGTTCTCGCTACCATAGACGGGGCGCAGCAACTCGGTACCGACGAACTTTCGTTTTACAGAACGAGTGCGGAGGCGTCATATTATGATTCGCCGAGTTACAAGGACAAGAGTTACAGCATGTCGTTTATCATGGCTATCATTTCTCCGAATAGCAAGACATTCGAACAGAGTCTTGTGCGGTTCGTGCTTGCGTTTTAGGCCGGTAAATGAAAGGTATTGCGAACATGGCCGATGCAGTTCTGATTTTCTGCATCGGCCATGTCGGTTTTATGTGACTGATTGGTGTTAAAGCCTTTCCGCTACTTTTTCCCAGTCGATATGTTCCCATACCGCCTTGAGATAATCGGCGCGCCTGTTGCGGTAGTCGATGTAGTATGCGTGTTCCCATACATCGAGAGTCATTATTGGCTTGAGACCGCTGCGCATCGGATTGCCTGCATTTGATTCAGTGGTGATGACAAGTTTTCCGTCCCTGTTGATAGAAAGCCATCCCCAGCCGGAGCCGAATTGGCCCGCAGCCTTTGCGATGAACTGGTCGCGGAACTGTTCTTCGGAACCGAAGTCGCGTTTTACCATTTCGGCAAGCCTTGAAGGCATCGCTTTAGGAGACGGGGTGAGGGTCATGAAGAACAGGGTGTGGTTCCATGCCTGGGCGGCATTGTTGTAAACAGGGCCTTCGGCATGCATGATGATTTCCTCAAGGCTCTCGTTTTCATGTTCGGTACCTTCTACGAGTTTGTTGAGGGTGTCTATGTATGTCTGCAAGTGTTTCCCATAATGGAAATCAAAACTCTCCTTGCTCAATACGGGAGAAAACGCTTCCGTGCTGTAAGGAAGCTGCGGCATTGAATGTTTCATATTGTATCAAGTGTTAATATTGGTTTCACAAACAACAAATTTACCAACTTTTTTTTATGTTTGCATCCAAAGGTTAAAAAATGCGCTGCAATGGAATTCGATTTTTGCCGGCTTGTAAGGGATGCCGTATATGATAATTTAGATAAGATATTGTCTTTCAGGGATACCCGCCGTTTGAAACCTGACGGTTCATGGGTTACGGACGGGGATATGTACGTGCATTCGCTCGTCGATTCCCTGCTGTGCGGAAGCAGGGGGGATGTACTTCTTGTTTCCGAGGAGAAGAAACCTGAACTTTCAGGCCTGGATAATGCCGAATACGTGGTTACCCTCGACCCGATTGACGGCACGTCCAATTTTACTTACGGACTTGCCGAATGGGGCGTGCTTGTGTCGGTATATAGGCGCATGAAGCATTGGCAGAGCATGATATGTCTTCCAGAACTGCACCGCTGCCTGATTACAGGAGACGGTTTCCGCCGGCCGGCGGGGGCGAGGCTTGCAGGCCTGCCGTCGATAGTCCCCCCGGATGACTATGCTTCTCTGGCCGGGGATATCGAATACAGTACAATGGGAAGCTGCGCCGTTAATTTTTATTATGCCGTAACCGGTTCTTATCGTTCCATAAGGCATTATCGCGGTGCATATTCGTGGGACATGCTGGCCGGATTGAATCTTGCACTTGAACACGGCCTAAAGGCCTATGTTGATGACAGGCCTTATTGCGGGGAGTGGCTGGCGCCGGGCATAAGACATCGCTATCTTGTTACAGAATAAGCCATGGACAAACAGTTTTCCGAAGCCTCGGCGGATTTCGGGGTCTATCTCAAGTTGGAAAGAAGGCTTTCAGACAATACGGTATCTTCATATCTGAGCGACCTGTCGTTTTTTTTCGGTTATCTGTCCGATGCAGGTCTGGAAAAACCTGAAGACTGTACAAAAGACGCGGTGTATTCGTATCTTGAATCGCGTGTGCCGGAGTTGTCGTCCCGTTCACAGGCGAGGGTTCTCACTTCAATCAGGACATTTTACAATTTCATGATGGAAGAGGGCCGTTGCGGCTCGAATCCCTGCGAACTCATAGAAGTTCCCAAACTTCTGAAGAAACTTCCGGTCGTACTTTCCGTGGAAGAGATAGACCGCATGGTTTCTTCGATAAACCTTGCAGAGCCGCTCGGGCATAGGAACAAGGCTATCCTTGAACTGATGTACGGTTGCGGACTGCGGGTCAGCGAGGCCATATCTGTACGGGTGTCGGATATTTTTCCCGAGGAACAGTTCATCCGCATCATAGGCAAGGGGGACAAGCAAAGAGTCGTGCCAGTAGGAGAATGCGCCTTGTCGGCGATAGGCTACTACCTTCCGGACAGGAACCGCATTCTTGCTTCAAATCCGTCGGCGAAGGATACGGATGTGCTTTTCCTGAACCGCCGCGGCTGTCCGATGACACGGGTGATGGTGTTTAAAATAGTAAAGGATGCTGCGGCCAATGCTGGAATAACCAAGGACATATCCCCGCATACCCTCCGGCATTCTTTTGCCACGCATCTTATAGAAAATGGCGCTGACCTTCGTGCCGTGCAGCAGATGCTCGGGCATGAAAGTATCCTGACGACAGAGATCTACACTCATGTCGAGACTTCGAAATGGCAGAAGTCCATACTTTCCCACCATCCGAGGGGCAACAGGTGATCGCATCTGAAAATTTCGTATTTTTGCATCCGTCAGGTGTGGTTGTCCGACTGATGAAGTTGGATTATGTGCTGTGGATTTCCGTATGCCGGGAGGCTGTTCCTGGCTGTCTTGCTGTTTTTCTGTTGTTCAAGTTCCTATGCCCAGTCTCCGGCTGCCCCGGATGAAAAGGATTATGATGCGGTTGCGGATTCTTTGTATTCGCTGCTGGCCGAAGATGCCGGCATTGACGGGGAGGCCGCCGCCGATTATGTGGATGAACTTATTGGCTCCTATAGGAGGTTTCTGCGTTTTCCGTTGGACATTAACAAGGCTTCCCGCCGCGAACTTGAGAGGGCGGGTTTTCTGGGGCAGTACAGGATAGCCTCGTTTCTGGATTACAGGGAAAGGTTCGGGGATGTCCTGTCGCTTACCGAACTTGCAAACATTCCGGGTTTCGGGAGAGATTATGTAAAAGGCATATCAGGGATGATTTCTTTGGGGAATTATGTCCCTGCCGGCTATTCGTCCGCACAAGGCGGAGACTGGGCCCATGATATAATGTCCAGATTGAAATACAGGGCTTTCGGCGCAGAGAAAATGGCCAATCCGGTGGACAGGTTGTTTAAATACAAGGCTGCTTCTGTGTCCGGAGTGTCTTTCGGGATTGCGGCCCGATCTGTTCCGGGAGATGGTTTTTTCCCTCCCGGAAGTCTTTCCGCTTTTGTTTCGTATGAACCGAAGTCCAAGGTGTTCAGGAAAATAATAATCGGTGATTATAATGCACGGTTCGGTCAGGGAGGGCTTATGTGGAGTTCGTTCACGATGAATTCGTTGTCTTCCGGGACGGCGTTCATGAAAACGGAGCCGGGCATAACGGGATATTGCACCGGAGGGAGCGGTGTGCGGCTGAGGGGCACTGCCGTGGAACTTGCGGCAGGAGATGTGTCTGTATCGTTGATGGGTTCGTATAAATACGATTATGCCGCTGCCGGAGGGCATGCTGGAGTCCCTTTCCTTGCCGGTGCCAATTTTTCGTATTGGTTTCCGAGGTTTAAGGTGGGGATTACGGGGATATGGTACGGGACGGACGGCGGAGGTGCTTTAAAGGATGCCGGTTATGGAGTGTCGGCGGATGTGCGGTTGCAGTTGTCGGCGGTGTCTCTGTATGCCGAGGCTGCCTATGAGGAAAGTTTAGGTGTATGGGCCGGGGCGGAAATGCCGGTTGGGGAGCGTTGGGATTGTTCTGTGGCCGGCAGGTTCGTCCCGACCGGTTTCAAAGGTGAATATTCTTCTCCTTTTTCGAGTGATTCCGGTGCCGGGAACGAATGCGCGCTTTCCGTGTTGCTGCGCCGCCGTGCAGGGATGTCGAAGGATATGATTCTGGCAGCGGACATGGCGTATTTTCCCGAAACAAAAAGTATAGGGAGCGGAGTGGATTTTCAGTTCAAGTGCCGTGGGGAGTGGAGGAAGGATGCGTTGAAAACGGTTGCGTCCCTGACACTCAGGGGAATGTATGATATAACTTCTTCTTTTCGTGCCGAATGGTATGCCGGGCTTCCCAAAGATGTCAATGGAAGCGGCTTCGCTGTGAATGTGAGGGCGGATGTTTCGCTGTATTCCGGACTGACGGCTGAATCTTCGCCTGTCGGTTGCGGGAGGGCCGTCTCTGCCGAAGGCAGTTACCGTGTGGCTGGGCGTTTTTCGTCTGTACTTGCCGTGTATGCCCGTCTGGCGCTTTTTCATTGCGACGGCTGGGGGGAGAGGATTTATTGTTATGAGCGGGATCTTTATGGCTCCATGTCCGTGCCGGCCTTGTACGGAAGGGGGGTGTCGTCTTATTTGATGGCGGTTTACAGGCCGTGCAGATGGCTCAAACTGTCGTTCAAGGCAGGAGCGGGATGGTATAACCGTAAAAAAGAAGAGACCTGCATCGTGGACTTGAAGTTCCAGTGCGAGGTCTCTCTGTGAGGAATCAAAGGCCGGATTATGCCTTTTTAATCCTGATTTTCATTCCAGGGTATATCTTGGAGTTCTTGTCCATGCCGTTGAGGGACATGATTCCTTTGGATGTGGTTCCCGGGAATTTCTTGGCTATGTCCCAGAAAGTATCCCCTTTCTGAACCGTATAGACTATGTATCCGTTTTCTACAGTCCCGTTTTCTGAGCCTGAATGGGCGATTCCGTCTGTATATATCGTAAGTTTCTGGCCTACACGGATCCGGTCTGACCTGAGCCCGTTCCAATTCTTGATTTCCGAAACAGTCACTCCGTGCCTGATGGCTATGTCTCCGAGGACGTCTCCGCTCTTGACCGTGTAAACCGTCTTTTCACCGCCGCCTGATGCCGAAGGGCCTCCGTTTGTGTATATCGTGAGTTTTTGTCCGATGCTTATTTTGTCGGATTTGAGCCCGTTCCATTTTTTTATTGAGGCTACGGAAACGCCGTGGCGGATTGCGATTTTCCCTAAGACATCCCCGCTCTTGACCGTATAGGTTATCTTCTCACCGCTGGTCGATGTGCCGCCGCCGGACGAGGATGAGGTCGAAGATGAGGCTGCAGGGCCGTTGCCTCCCCGATAGATGATAAGCCGTTGGTTTACCCTGATGCGGTCGGATTTAAGACCGTTCCATCTTTTTATTTTTGCGACCGTGGTGCCGTAGCGCATGGCTATTTTCCCGAGGACGTCGCCGCTTTTTACGCGATATACTATCCTCTCGCCGTCCCCGCCGTCTTTTATCTTTTTAAGTTCTACCGGGTTGAAATATTTGTCTGCCTGGTAGTCGTAAATCTCTTTCTCGTGGTCTATGAATGCGTTTGTATAATTGTATGGCAGGCGCAGTATGTATTCGGCTTCGTTTCCGGGAATGATGTTGTGTACGTATTGCGGATTCAGATCCTTGAGTTCCTGGAGTTTGATGCCTGTAAGCGCGCTTACCTGTTCCAGATGCAGCATCTTGTGCACGTGGATTGTGTCAACGTGCGGAGGAAGTGCGATGGATTCCGGCTGGAGGTTGTGTTCCTTGTAGTATTTCAAAGTATAGAGGGCTGCTACGAAGGCAGGGACATATCCTCTTGTTTCTCGTGGAAGATAATAATATATTTCCCAGAAGTCCTTGGAATTGCCGCTCCGTCTTATTGCTTTGTTGACATTTCCGGCTCCGCAGTTGTATGATGCGATTGCAAGCGCCCAGTCTCCGAAGATTTCGTATGCGTCCTTCATGTACTGGGCGGCCGCATAAGTGGATTTGATCGGATCCAGCCTTTCGTCAACGAAAGAGTTTATAGTCAGCCCGTAATGCCTTGCCGTCGGATATATGAACTGCCACATGCCCTTTGCGCTTGCCCTTGAAACGGCGGTAGGGTTCAGGGCGGACTCGATTACGGCCATTGCCTTGAGTTCCTGCGGAAGCCCGTATGATGTGAAGATTTCTTCGAATATAGGCATGTAATATGCGGAAAGGCCGAGAATCTTCCCGACAGCCGTAGGCATTTTTTCCGTATATTGAATGATGTAGTTCTTTACGACTGAATTGTATGGGAGGGTTATGAAGGAGTTCATCTCTTCCAGCCTGCGTATATATACCGAATCTGGTATGTTGGATGTGTATTCCACATCGTCGAGATTTATGTTCGGGTCATAATCGTTGAGCCTGCGCTGCATGTAATATATGCTCAGCAGAGAGTCAAGCGATGCGGTGCTGTCGCGTATAATGAGCCCGTCTCCGATTTCTTCTTCATAATGGCCGAAAATCACGTCAGTGATGCTGTCGTTGGAGCGTGTGAGTTCTTCAAGATCGCTGAGCCTTATCGTGAGCGAGTCGAGAGCATTTCTAAGCGAGTCATTTTCCGATATCAGTTCTTTCCGCGTTTTCCTTTTTTTTACAGGTGTTTTTGAATATGCCTCGGCTATGCCGCTTCCGAAAAAAATGATTGTCGTGATTGCCAATAATGCTATTTTTCTGTCCATCATGAATTTATAATTAAAAATTAATGCCGATTCTCAGTCCCACCGCGCTGTCGGCTCCCAATGCCGTTCCAACGGAGGCGTATTCCAGATTGAGGGGTGAAATGATTGTCGGTTCGAGTTTTACGTTGACTGCGAGGTTGTCTGATATGTCGAAATCGGCCATGTATGAAAATACGTTCGCGTCTATAATCTGAAGGAAATAAACGAGGACTGTCGCTACTACCGCTATGTCTCTACTGCGCCTGAAGGAATCCCTGTAGTACAGGGCTGTTTCGGCGGCTATAGGGCCTTCATAAGGTATGTCGGGGTTGGTGGCCTCGTTGTGTATCCTTTTGTATCTCTGGTATTGTTTGTTGTAGAATGTCCAGAAATATACTCCGGCTGTCAGTCCTCCGGTGTATATCGGGACTTTCCAGTATTCTTCATTGTATATCTGCCCGGCTCCAGGGAAGAGGATTGAATATACGGTGGCTTTTCCTGCAGATTTGGTGGTCTTGATGTCGTAACTGATGTTTACATCAAGCAGTTGCGCCCAGTATATGAGACCGGCTCCGATGAAACATGCCGTGCTGATGTCTTTGTATTTCTGGTTCGGTACGGCGCCTTCTATGCCTTCGGCTGCCGCTGCCGACTGCTTGTAAAGATTGTTGTAATGTACTCCGAAGCCGATCGTGGTCCCAAGGCCAGCGTAAATCACGGGAATCTTCCAGTAGTCGCGGTTGTAAACCTGTCCCAGGCCGGGTACTATCATGCTTGCCCCGAATGCGTAGCCTACTGCCATTGTGTCCTTGTGGGCCAGGCCTCTGAAAAGCCTTTTGAAACTGAAAACCTGTTCTACCGTGGTGTCGTTGCGCGCCTGCCTGTTGTTGACGGTCTGCCCGGATGAACTGCCGAAACCTCCGCCCATGGGGAATTGTGCGAAGATTTCCCCCGCAGACAGCAACAGTATGGTAAGCGCCAAAAGCGCGCATTTGTATATGTGCTTCATCTGTAAATTCTCAAATGTCTTTGTCCTCCAATGCCTTGAGGAATCTTTCCACTTCTTTGTCGGATTCGAAATGAATGGTCATCATTCCTTTTCCGTTGTCATTGCGTTTGAGACTTATGCGGTTGTCGAAGAATTTTCCTATCCTGTCAAGCACTCTCATGTAAGGCTCCGGAAGTTCCGGGCTTTCCTTTTTCACGATGCTTGCTTCGCGCTGCATTTTCCTGACTTTCTGCTCAAGTTGCCTTACTGACAGGTCGGAAGCGATGGTCTCTTCGCACAGTCTGTCCTGCAGGTTTTCGTCTTCTATTCCGAGCAGGACTTTTGCGTGCCCTACAGATATCTTGCCAATCTTGAGCGCATGCTGGGCAGAGGCGGTAAGTTTCAGCAGTCTCAGGTAATTTGTCACCGAGGCCCTTTTCTTTCCGACTCTCACGGCCATTTCTTCCTGGGTAAGGCGGCATTCTTCGATGAGCCTTCTGAAACTCATGGCGATTTCGATAGGGTCGAGGTTCTCCCTTTGCAGGTTTTCCACGATTGCCATCTCAAGCATTCCGACATCGTCTGTTTCGCGGATATATGCCGGTACGCTTTCTATGCCGGCCATGCGGCAGGCCCTGTATCGTCTTTCACCGCTTATGATCTGGTATTTGGATGGCGTAATGCGACGTACTGTTATAGGTTGGATCAGGCCCAGGGCTTTTATCGATTCGGCAAGTTCGGACAGGGCCTCTTCGTCGAATTCCTTTCTTGGCTGGAACGGGTTAGGTTCAATCTGGCTGATTGGAATTTCGCTGATTGCGGCGCCTGCCGCTGCCGTGGCTGCCGCATTTTTTTCAGGCGCGTTGTCTTCCGTCGATTTGTCCGGGATGTGGTGCGGCGTTTCGGAAACGTACCTGACTTCGCGTCCGATGTTGTCGAATTCGTTCCCTAAAAGGGCTCCCAATCCTTTGCCGAGTGCTGGTTTCTTTGCCATCTGTTGTCTCCTGTCTATGCCTTTTTCGTGTCTTTGTCGTTATGGCTGATAACCTCTTTCGCAAGGTTAAGGTAATTGTTGGTGCCGGAGCATATGGCATCGTAAAGTATTACCGGTTTCCCATGCGAAGGGGCTTCGCTCAGGCGTATATTCCTCTGTATCGATGTCTCGAATACCGCTTTCCCGAAGTGGCTCCTGACTTCTTCCACGACCTGGTTGTGTACCCTGAGCCTGCTGTCGTACAGCGTGAAAAGGAAGCCTTCGATGGTGAGCGAAGGATTGAGCCTTGCCTGTACCAGTTTGATGGTGTTAAGCAGTTTTCCGAGTCCTTCCAAAGCAAAATATTCGGGTTGCACCGGGATGATTACTGAATCGGCTGCCGTAAGTGAGTTGACTGTAATCAGTCCGAGGGAAGGGGAGCAGTCGATGATGATGTAGTCATAGTTTTCCTTGATTCCGTCCAAGGCTTTTTTCAGCATCTTTTCCCTGTCGTCGAACTGGATCATTTCAAGTTCCGCACCGACAAGGTTTATGTGGGACGGAATCATGTGCAGGTTGTGCAGTTCTGTCTGCAGCAATGTGTCGGATGCGTCGATCTGGCCTATAAGTACTTCGTACAGAGTGCGCTTTTTGTTGGAATCCGGGGAAAAATTCAGTCCGGACGTAGTGTTGGCTTGAGGATCCGCGTCTATGATGAGGACTCTCCTGTCAAGTACGGCCAGTGAGGCCGCAAGATTGATGGCGGTAGTCGTTTTTCCTACCCCTCCTTTCTGGTTCGCTATAGCAATGACTTTTCCCATTTTTTTACAAAAATTCCTTCCCAAACGGGGCAAAATTACAAAATCTTTTTTGAAATTTTCAAACAGCTTCTTACTTTTGTCGCTCTGTTTTCGGATATGAAAATTTTGTTAAATGGAACAGGCAGGAAAGGACCGTTGGTTCGTGGTCTTCAATCCCATGGCAGGCAGCAGGTGCGCTTCCCAGTTGTCGAAGGAAATAGAAAGTGCCCTGCTCGGGAACGGGATGGATTATGAGCCGTTTTTTATAAAGGAAGATATATATGCGGCGGATTTCGTGGCCGCTGCCGTTAAAAAAGGCTTCAGGCGTTTTATTGCCGTGGGGGGCGACGGTACTCTGAACCAGGTTCTGTGCGGAATAATGTCGGCAGGGCATGTGGAGGAGCGCATCGTTCTGGGGGTCATTCCTGTGGGCTCGGGCAACGACTGGATTAAACTTTATGGCATTCCGAAGGACTACAGGGAGGCTGTCAAGGTCATTGCAGGCGGACGGAGGATTCCTCAGGATGTGGGGAAGGTCACTTTTCTTTCTGACGGAAAGACATATTATCTGATGAATGTGGCTGGAGCCGGGCTGGATGCCTATGTGTGCGAATGCGTGAACAGGATGAAGTCTGAGGGAAAACGCGGAAGGAGGATTTATGTCGAGGGGCTGGCGAGGGCTTTTTTTTCCTATAAAAACAGGAATGCGAGAATATTCTGTGACGGCAGGGAGGTATATGAAGGAAGGCTGCTGTCCGTTTCTGTCGGCAATGGCCGATATACCGGAGGCGGAATGTTGCAGACTCCGGATGCGGTTCCCGATGACGGCCTTTTCGATGTCAGTGTCATCAGGGCTATTCCTTTCGGAAAACTGATTTTCAAAGTTAAAAAACTTTTTAACGGTTCGCTGCCGTCGGATCCGTATGTCATAGCCGGCAGATGCCGTTCTGTAAGGATCGAATCTTCTCCTTCTACTTTGGTCGAGGTTGACGGAGAAGTCCTGGGCTCTTCTCCTGTATTGATTGAAAATATGAATCTTGCGATCGATGTGATGATCCCGTGACGGCTCTGTCCGGGTTGTCTATAGCGGGTCGGGGTTGAAAAAATACTCGCTGCGGCTGTTTTTCATTATATCCTCTGTGATTCCGATGATCCTGCGTTTTGATGCGGGCAGGTTTCTGTCCCGTTTCAGCCTTATGCGTATAACGCATAGGTGCCTGCCGGCTATTTTGTCAACCTGGGGGCTTACCGGTATTCCGACATGACCGTTGATTCCGGATGACAGAAGTGCGCGGTAAAGTTTTCCCGCATCATCGGAGACGCATTTTTCGTCTTTCCCCCTTATTGTGATTTCTACCATCCTTGTGAACGGGGGATAATCGAAAGCCTGTCTTTCTTTCAGCCCCTCTTCTTCCGGTTCGTGTAGCAGGAAACGCCGGTAAACAGGGTGTTCGGGCTGTTCTGTCTGTATTACGAACAAGCCGTTCTGCTCCCTGCGCGCGCATCTTCCTTTAAGTTGCTCAAGAAGTTGCAGGGCGTTTTCATCGGCGCGGAAGTTCTGTATTCCTATCAGTGAGTCTGCATTCAGTATTGCGACAAGCGATACGTTGCTGAAGTCGAATCCTTTGGCGATGACCTGCGTGCCGATCAGGATGTCGGTTTCGCCTGCCGCGAAATCCCGGAGCGTCTTTTTCTCGACGGCAGGGTTTCTGGCGATGTCAGAATCCAGCCTTGCTACCCTGGCATGGGGGAACATCTCCTTTATTTCTTCTTCTATTTTTTCGGTTCCGGCCCCTCTGCCTTTGAGCGGGCCGCCGCATTTCGGGCAAGTCCCCGTATATTCAAACCTGCTTCCGCAATAGTGGCATTCAAGGTAGCCGTCGCTTTTGTGGTGGCTGAGATACGCGTTGCAGTCCGGGCATTTTGGCATTTCGCCGCATTCGCCGCATTGCAGTACGGGAGAGTACGAGCGTCTTGACCGGAAGATCATTATCTGTTTTCCTGCGTTGAGAGTGTCCTGCATCATTCCGGCAAGTTTTCTTGAGACAGAGCCGTGCATCCCTCTTTTGCGCCTTTCGGCCAGAGTGTCTATTATAATTGTTTCAGCGACGCCTCCTTTGTGGTATCTTTCATCTATGCATACTTCAGCCAGTTTCCCTGTGATGACATTGTATATGCTTTCGTATGACGGGGTCGCGGAGCCGAGCAGCAGAGGGGAGCCGGTTATTGCGGAGAGCAATGCGGCAGTGTCGCGGCCGTTGTATCTCGGGGCGGGCTCGGTCTGTTTGTATGAACTGTCGTTTTCTTCATCGACTATGATGCAGCCGAGATTGGGCCAGGGCAGGAAAAGGGCGGAGCGTGTGCCGAGTATGAACAGGTTTTCGCCGCTTCTGAGCCTTGATGATACTTCGTCCTTTTTTATATAGGGTTCTTTTGAATGATATACGAGGACTTTGTCGTGGAAAAATGATTTTATCCTGTCTTCAAGTTGGCGGCTGAGGGATATTTCCGGTACGAGCATGAGCACGCTTTTGCCGGATTTCATGATATCGGCGGCTATGCTTGCGTATATTTCGGTCTTTCCGGAGCCGGCCACGCCTTTGAGGAGTACTCTTTTCCCGATGGCGAAATTTTCAAGTACCGAGTTTTTCGCGGCTTCCTGCCTTTTGGAAAGTACTGGTGCGTCGATGCAGTTTTCATCCGTGTTTTCCTGTTTTCCGCCTTTCCCGGATGACATCCTTTCCGCCAGTATCCGGCTCAGGGAACGTATTTCTTCCCGGCTGTATTCTTTGATCTGTATTATGGGACGGTCTTCTTTGAGAAAACGGCCCAATACCCGGCTTTTGATGAATAGGTCTTCCCTGGATGCCGCGCTTTGGATGATTTTTTTTTCTATCCGTGAAAATTCTCTTGCCAGTTTGGCTTCTATTTCATAGGCCAGTCTTGCTTTTCTCTGTTCGGATGCCTCTTTTTTTTGTGCGCGCTGTTCTTCTCTTGCTACTTTCCTCGGAGGGTAGGCGCATTTGAAGACTTCTCCGATTGTACACATGTAGTATTCGGATATCTGTCTCCACAGGCTGATTTCTTGTCCGCTGACTTTGGGCAGCTGCTCTACTGTGATGATGTCTTTGATGCGGTTATCGGGTATTTCGGCGGCAATGTCCGTCGCCGTTACTGTTCCAAGATATTTTTTGGCTCCGAAAGGGACTGTCACCCAGTCTCCTGTTTCTGCTTCCACGCCTTCGGGCAGCGCATATGTGACTTCCCCCGGGAACTTTACCGGAACAACCGCTTTTATGTATCTTCGCCTGCCCATAATCTTTTAACTAAGCCTGTGCGAAAATACGCATAATCGTTGTGACGGCAAAGGCGGATTGAAAATTTTGCAAGAAAATTTTGCAGATTCAAAAATTCCGCCTATATTTGCACTCCCGTTTCAGGAAATACCCGTAAGGGGCTGGACGGATGTAGGGTGCCAT
>JADIMA010000037.1 GCA_017694945.1 Candidatus Merdivivens pullicola
GCGTGCTTTCTGACCGTAAAAAGCACGGCTACCCCTCCCAGAATGCACTGCGGAACACATTGGCGTGCTTTCTGGCCGGAGAAAGCACGCCTCTGCCCCCCATAGGGGTATTTTTGCGGATAATCATTAAATTTTTTTCTCAAAACATTTGAGGCAGGCTTCCGAGCAGGTTTTTGCCGTTTTTTGAGGAGAATAGCAGAGCTATTTTACGATAAAAACAGCAAAAAGATGCCGGAATGATGCCACAAAGAACTTTTGAAAAAATTTCAAACAGTTTCTCAAAACCACAGCCCCACTCCGAAAAACGGGATGGGATACCATATTTCTTTGCCTGATTTCCAATATGTCACCTGCGGAGTAAAACCGCATTTCACACCTATGTCCAATGATACTTTCTGAAAGTTCACCACAAGTCCCAGACCTGGACGGACGAAAAAATCCGCGCTTCCGGGACTGTATTCCTCAACCCCTTCGGAACTATCGAAAGTCACTCCCGGAAGTATTGAAGCGACACCTGCTTCAAGCCCTACATAGCCTTGAACCTTGCCGTTTGCAGGATAAAACCACCGCCCGTCCGCAGCCACATTGATAAAACTCCTTCCTGCATAGAGATATTCGGCACTGCCTCCGACATAAATATTACAGCCGGGGAAAATCACCCCGTGGCTGGTATTCACATACGGAAACATGACGGCGACTCCTGCTGAGACACTCCCTGCATATTTAACTTTGTCCGCACCACGGGTAATCGACTTTACCGGGACATCTGGCAATACTTCGGCATATACAGCAACAGGGAACAGGATAAAAAGCAATAATATTATTTTTTTCATGATACAAATATTTTAGGAAGTATAGGAAGTAATTGAACAGCCATACCGCACAGGCACACCGACTTTTACCTGCGCGGCATCATGTCGAAATCATTCTTACATAGAATGAATATCAGTTCAGATGAATAAACGACAAAGCGAGCCATATCAAAACCGAATATCCAAAAACTTCATCATATGCGGTTTCGGAGGCATAACAGCCTCTCTGGTTTTAGTACTTTGCAAAGATAATTTTTTTTTTTTTGATTATAGCAAAATCGCCCCTACCTGAACCTCTCAAGATACGAACGGTTTATCAGGTACTCCATTTCAAGAAGGGTCTGCCTACGGACTGACGGCTTCAACTGGCATTCCCAGATAGTCATGACCTTCCACCCCATCTTTTTCAAGGCCTCCTTGTTGCATTCGTCCCTCCGGCGGTTGCGGCTTATCTTGCGCTCCCAAAACTCCACGTTGGAATGCGGCATGTGACTGTCCGAATGGCCATGCCAGAAACATCCGTGGATGAATATGACGATACCGTACTTTTTAAGGACTATGTCAGGAGTGCCCGGAAGCCGCTTCACATTTTTCATATACCTGTAACCTCGCGAATACAGATACCGGCGCACAATCATTTCGGGCTTGGTATCCTTGCTGCGGATACGCGACATGACGGCGGAACGCTTCTCTTTGTCAAAAACATCCATCAGAAAATTCAGATTATCTCGGCAGGCACCGCACCTGTCACCTTCATCAAATCGGAAGGTGCGAGTTTCATCTGAAGGCCGCGCACTCCCGCACTGACATATATGTAACTGCATGAAAGGACTTCCGATGAAATGAATACGGGATAAGGTTTCTTCATCCCTACGGGAGAACACCCTCCCCGAATGTATCCGGTAAGCCCCAACAGTTCCTTGACATGCACCGTAGCGGCACTTTTATTCCCGGAAACCTTGGCCGCCTTTTTCAAATCCACTTCGGCCTCGCCGGGGATGACACACACAAAGATTCCGTTACGGTCTCCCCTTAGAACTATGGTTTTATATACAAGGGCCACATCCTCTCCAAGCACCGAAGCCACATGCACGGCCGAAAGATCTTCCTCATCCACTTGATAAGGAATTAGTTCATAACTTATGCCGGCCTTGTCCAGAAGGCGGGCTGCATTGGTTTTGTTAATCTTCATGCTTAAATTTTCTTCCGTCACAAAAATATTGATTATTTTAGCAGTTTAAAAGCAATAACGATGGAACATATCAAAATTTTTGACAAAACTTTCAGACCTTACATCAGCCATGAGGAAATCATAGAGGCCATAGACAGGGTGGCCGCAAAGATGAACGAAGATTTCAAAGGCACTGCCGACATTCCGGTAATCCTCTGCGTACTCAACGGTTCCATAATCTTCACAGCCGAACTGATGCAGAGGCTGGACTTCCAATGCGAACTTGCTTCAATCAAACTTTCATCCTACTCCGGAACCAAATCCACTGGATGCGTGCAGACGGCAATGGGACTGACATGCGACATAAAAGGGCGCAAAGTCATCGTGATTGAGGACATTGTTGATACAGGAAACACTATTGTCAGGCTTGATTCCATCTTAAGGGAAGCCGGAGCGGCCGAAATAACCATCTGCACGCTGCTCTTCAAACCCGATTCCTACGACAAAGACATACACATAGACTATATCGCAAAAGAAATCCCGAACGACTTCATCGTCGGATTCGGGCTTGACTACGACGGCCTGGGAAGAGGCCTCAAGGAAATATACGTTATCGACGAGAACTAAAATCAAATATTTAAAATGAAATATTTCATATTATTCGGGCCTCCGGGGGCGGGAAAAGGAACCCAGGCGGCCAAAATGAGGGAAAAATACTCCCTCCACCACATTTCGACAGGAGATCTGCTCCGCAAGGAAATAGCGGCAGGAACAGAACTGGGCAAAAAAGCCAAATCACTGATAGAAGCCGGGAATCTTGTTCCAGACGAAGTGGTAATCGGAATGATTACCAATGTTTTTGATAATGACAAAACATCCAAAGGCTTCCTCCTTGACGGCTTCCCTCGTACTGAAGAACAGGCCGTAGCTCTTGACAAGATATTGAAAGACAGGAACTCCGAAGTGACTTCCGTAATCTCCCTGATGATTGACGATGACGAAGTTGTCCGCAGGATCAAGAAACGCGCCGAAATAGAAAACCGCGCCGACGATGCCGACGAGGCGACAATCCGCAACAGGGTAAAGACTTATCACGAAAAGACAGAACCTGTCATAAATCATTACAAATCAACCGGGAAATACAAAGAAATCGACGGTTCGGGAGACATCGAAGACGTATTCACCGTCCTTTGCGGGATAATAGACAAACTTTAGAACCGGGGACGACTTATTTGAGACACAGTACGACTGCTGCAATAATATTTAACAAGTGTGGAATTCGAGTGGTTTGGAAGCCCCTGAAATCCACACTTGTTTTTTGATATGCTTGTCATTTCTTCTTGATTTACAATAAATTGTAAAAATAAAAGTTAAGTCAGGGCGTGGCCTCGGGCGCACAGGCGTGCTTTCTGACCGTAAAAAGCACGGCTACCCCTCCCAGAATGCACTGCGGAACACATTGGCGTGCTTTCTGGCCGGAAAAGGCACGCCTCTGCCCCCATAGGGGTATCTTTGCGGATAATCATAATAAATTATTGTCTGGTTATAGAAAATTGATGAAAGAATACGAGGCAATAAAATATCTCTTTCTGGACAGATGACACGAACAAGGTAGGTACATCTTATGAAGAATCAAGTGCCATAAACAGCAACAACAGAAGTTTTTGCTATATGGATTATATCAACATTGAATTAGTCAATAAATATGAACATGCCAATGCACCAGATATTTAACCATATGCCACCCATTCCAGCGGTGTCAGCCGCGCGCCCATCCTCACTCCGCAGGCTCCGTTCCGCTCAGACATCAGACTTGCAGAAAAGGCAGAGGACGGCATCCTCCTTCGTCTGAACAAATCCCGATGCACCTGTCCGATGGCTCCCGAGGTCTCCGGAGCGGCATTATGCCACTGCACCCGGGGACATGAGAAAGCCTGCCGGAGCAGAGCCTTCGGCAAGCCGGTCAAGGTGGAAATCTGGAAAGTTGGCTCCGGGAAGGCTATGACTGCGTAATCAAACTGAAAATTTCCTTCTGAATGGGCGTGCTTTCTCCTGGCAGAAAGCACGGTTAATCACATAAATTTTCTCCCGACATCGAGAAATTACGGTCTATCAACCGTTGCAACACAGAAAGAATGCATATCTTTGCAGGAATTTTACATTTTTCAGCATTTTATGGCCGAATCGAATTTCATAGACTACGTAAAAATCTTCTGCGCCTCCGGGAACGGGGGAGCCGGATCAATGCACCTCAGAAGGGAAAAATACATACCCAAGGGAGGCCCTGACGGCGGCGACGGAGGCCGTGGAGGACATATCATACTCAAGGGCAACCCGCAACTGTGGACACTCATCCACCTGAAATACCGCAAACACGTAAAGGCCGAACACGGAGAAGCAGGAAGCGGCAACCTGTGCAAGGGCAGGAACGGCAAGGATATAGTACTTGAAGTCCCCCTCGGCACTATTGCAAGAGACGCGGAGACCGGAGAAAAACTCTTTGAGATAGTTGACCCGGGAGAGGAAAAAATACTTCTCAAAGGAGGACGGGGAGGGCTCGGGAACGCCTATTTCAAAAGCCCCACCAACCAGACACCGCGTTATGCACAACCGGGAGAGCCGGGAAGCGAAGGATGGTTTGTCCTTGAATTGAAAGTACTTGCAGATGTGGGACTTGTAGGTTTTCCAAATGCCGGAAAATCCACCCTGCTTTCAAAAATGTCCGCCGCCAAGCCCAAGATAGCCGATTATGCCTTCACGACACTTGAACCGAACCTCGGAATCGTCGAATACTACGACGACCAGTCGTTCATAATGGCAGACATCCCGGGAATCATAGAAGGAGCAGCCGAAGGCAAAGGACTGGGATTGCGCTTCCTGAGACATATCGAACGCAACTCAGTACTCCTCTTCATGATTCCGGCAGACAGCAATGACATCGCACAGGAATACGCCATACTGCTTGGAGAACTGAAAAAATACAATCCCGAACTGCTGCACAAGCACCGCCTGCTTGCAGTATCAAAATGCGACATGCTGGACGACATACTCAAAGAACAACTGGCCGCAACCCTCCCGGCAGGGATAGAATCGGTATTCATATCCTCATTGAGCGGCGAAGGCCTCAAACAATTAAAAGACATGCTCTGGAAAGCATTAAATAACACTGACGCAGAATGACACCAATGACCATTTTCGAAAAACTCCATTATCTCGACCAGGACATAACCCTGTGGCTCAACATGCACCAGCCATGTGAAGCCATTGACTCCATAATGATATTTTTCTCCAAAATACCTGTATGGTTTCCTCTTTACGCGATAACCATCTTCTTCGTATTCTGGAAAAACGGGGTTGTAACTGGGCTGGAAAAGAAAAAACATTTCACCAATGCGTGGGCGTCGCTCATTTATGTACTGCTCGGAATGGGGCTTACCCTGCTCCTGTGCGACCAGACGGCGAACCTGTTCAAAAACGGCATAGAACGGCTGCGGCCCTGCCATGACAGTTACATGCTAAGCAACGGACTGAGGATTCTCGAAGGGACAGGCGGATTTTACGGATTTTTCTCAGGACATGCATCGAACGCATTCGGATGGGCGACGGTTACATCTCTGATATTCAGAAAAAAATGGTATTCAATCGCAATTTATGTATGGGCGGCCCTGCTGGCCATCAGCCGCATTTATGTAGGGAAACACTATCTCGGAGACATACTTGTCGGAACCCTTTTCGGTCTGTTTTTCGGATGGCTCGCATACAGGATATGCACCCTGGCCATCAACTTCGTCAAAAAAAGGATTATTGAAAAAAGGCAGCCCGCCGATGAATAGCGATACAGTACTTTGCATCACCGATGGAGGACACGACCCGTACTGGAACCTTGCAGCCGAAGAATACCTGCTGAAAGAGTTTTCCAATCCCGTATTCAGGCTGTGGAGGAACTCCCCTTCGATCATCATCGGCCAGAACCAGAACGCCCTGGCCGAAATAAACATCGACTGGGTGTCGTCCAGCCAGATACCGGTAGTCCGCCGTCTTACGGGAGGAGGCGCGGTATTCCATGATTTGGGAAATGTCAACTTCACATTCATCAGCCGCAGACTTCATGGCGAAGACACATATTCCATGTTTAAACGTTTTACGCGTCCCGTAATCGACACATTGCAGGGAATTGGCATAGACGCGAGGCTTGAAGGGAGAAACGACCTGACAATAGAGGGGCGCAAATTTTCAGGAAACGCCATAGCAATACATAAAGACCGGGTACTGTGCCACGGATGCATCCTGTTCGACGCATCAATAGGACATTTGTCCGAAGCCCTCAAATCCCGTCCGGAAAAATTCATCGGCAAAGCCGTGTCATCAAACCGCAGCCGCGTCACAAACATTTCGGAACATCTGCATTCGCCGCTTGAAATCAGCGAATTCATTTCACTGTTGAAAGACCATGCCCTTTCCGACAGGCAGGCCATTTCGGATGCAGGCATTACTGAATATGCATTCACGCAAGCCGACATTGAAGCCATAGACAGGCTGGCTGACGGAAAATACCGCCTTGACAGTTGGAATTACGGGAAATCTCCGAAATACAGCATAAGCAGGGTACGCAAATTCCCCTCGGGGCTTGTAGAAATTTATGCTGACATCGACGGAGGAAAGATTTCAAGCATAAGGATAATGGGAGATTATTTTTTCGAAGCCCCTACGGAAGAACTGGAAGCCGCGCTCTCCGGCTGCCCATACGAGAAAAACGCCGTCACCGGCATTCTACGTCGCACCGGCATTGCAAGATATATCTCCGGAACCAGCCCTGAAGAGATTGCCGGCATGATGTTTTAGAAATGTTGATGCGAACCCTGGAAAACAGTGGCGGGCAGCCGTTGCAAACAGCCGTCCGCCGCGATGATTCACCTGTTTTTAACTATTAATAGTTCTCGGCCTTGATTTCAAAGAAAGCCTTCGGATGATCGCATACCGGGCATTTTTCAGGAGCCTTTTTGCCTATATGGATGTGGCCGCAGTTAGAGCACTGCCATATCACATCGCCTTCGCGTGAGAATACAAGCCCTCCTTCCACATTTGCAAGAAGTTTGCGGTAACGCTCTTCATGCTCTTTTTCAATCTTGCCGACAGCCTCGAAAAGATATGCTATACGTGTAAAGCCTTCTTCCTTGGCGATTTTCGCGAACTCCGCATACATTTCTGTCCATTCGTAATTTTCACCTTTAGCCGCATCAAGAAGATTGGCCGGAGTCTCAGGAATCTCGCCGTCGTGAAGAAGTTTGAACCATATCTTGGCATGCTCCATTTCATTAGCGGCAGTCTCTTCGAATATCTTGGCTATCTGTACATAACCGTCTTTCTTCGCTTTTGACGCATAATAAGTGTACTTGTTCCTTGCCTGTGATTCACCGGCAAAAGCAGTCATGAGGTTCTGCTCAGTCCTTGATCCTTTAAGTTCCATAATTAAATACTTTTTAAAATTAGTGAATATGTGTTAATTGCATTTGGAAATCGTTTCCACGTCTATGTAAACCCTTGCTCCGTTGATCCTGTAGCCGTCAAGCCTCTTACCGGAAAAATAGGACTCTATCATCTTCCTGAAATCCGGGTCGTCCAGATCAGCCACGGCCTTGCCGTTGTCGATAATCAGGTGATCATGACAGGTAGAAGTGATGTCATAAACCATCTTTCCCGTAGAATGCACCCTTCCTATAAGGCCTGCATCTGCCATTGCTTCAAGTATGTTGTAAACAGCGGCGACTGTAACTACAGGAAGAGCCTGACGCACCCTGGCAACAATGGAATCGACCGAAGCATGCCCCAGCATAGCCAGTACGCGGTAAACCGCCACTCGCTGGTTCGTAACCTTCAAACCGGCACGGCGCAGTTTATCACCTATTTGCTCTACAGTCGGAACATCCATCGTTTTTCTGTTTTACGCCGCAAAGATAATAACAATTTTCAATTAATAAAAATTATTATTTGATTTTCTTTAAAACCGAAATACTTTCAACCTCCATTCCCGGCACATACTTTCCAGTATAGCCGACCTCCACCGAATCCCCTATGAACAGGCCGTCCAGGCCCGCCCTGTCCGCATTCATGGTACTGAAAGACAATGTATCTCCTGCGGCCGTCACTATCATGAGCGTATTCATGGAAGCATCCATTACCTTTCCTCTCAGGACATCGCCCTTTTGCGAACCGCCGCAACCTGCCAGCAGGGCGCACGCTGCTATAAAAATCAATTTCTTCATAAAACTGTTTATATGATTTTGTTCAACTATGAGTATATTTGCAGCAAAATTACACAGAAAACATGTATTACGTCTCAAAAAGACTTGAAATATCTTTCGCACACAAACTAAAACTCGACTACGAGAGCAAATGCAGCCGCCTGCACGGGCACAACGGCATAGTAACGGTATTCTGCCGCTCCGAACAACTGGACAGAAACGGGATGGTGACAGACTTCACCAAAATCAAGGAACTGATATCGGACAGCCTTGACCATTGCTTCCTCAACGAGACAGTCACGTTCAATCCCACTGCCGAAAACCTTGCAAAATGGATATGCGACCGGATACCTAACTGCTACAAAGTGATTTTCCAGGAATCCGAGGGCAACAGCGCCGCATACATAAAGGACGGCTGCGAGAACGCCGCCTTATGAATACCTATTATATAAATGAAATCTTCTATTCGCTCCAGGGCGAAGGCTACCATACAGGCACGGCTGCTACATTCATCCGTTTTTCAGGCTGCAACCTGAAATGCCCGTTCTGCGACACGAGCCATGAAAACGGCCGGAAAATGACACTCGGACAGATTGTAAATACAGTGTCGGCAAATCCGTCACGACTTGTCGTGCTGACCGGAGGCGAGCCCTCCCTGCAGGCAGACGGGGAACTCATTGCAGCACTGCACGAGGCCGGCAAATTCATAGCCATCGAAACGAACGGCACAAGAGCGCTCCCTGAAGGCATCGACTGGATTACATGCTCCCCGAAACCGGAACAGGGCCTGCCGTCGGCCATAAAGCATTGCGATGAACTGAAGGTCGTCTATACAGGACAGGACATGTCGGCCTACGACAGCATCGACACCTCACGGCATTTCATACAGCCGTGTGACACACAGGACGCGGACACCAACCGGAGACTGACTGACGAATGCATCGAAATCTGCAAAACCGACCCGAGGTGGAGGCTCTCTCTGCAAACACACAAACTTATCGGCTTCCGATAGATTTCAGAAAAAAACCGACACATATATTTGCTTTATTCAAAGTATTTTACTTACCTTTGCGCCCTTATTTTTTCGATACACTACAGATGACTGACAATTTTTTAGATTTAGGCCTTTCCAACGAGCTGCTTAACGCTGTTGCCGAATTGGGATTTGAAAAGCCGACCCCCGTCCAAGCGAGGATTATCCCGGTACTTTTAGTTGAAAACAAGGACATAGTATGCCTTGCGCAGACAGGAACAGGCAAAACCGCCGCATTCGGCCTGCCCGTACTTGAATACCTCGACACGAACAATCCTGAAACCCAGGTACTCATACTTTCCCCGACAAGGGAACTCTGCCGCCAGATTACCCAGGATCTTGAAAATTATTCAAAATACCAAAAAGGCGTCAAGATAGTCTCCCTTTACGGAGGAGCATCCATCGTTACGCAGATGAGGCAGTTGCGTAACGGGGCACACATCATAGTGGCCACTCCGGGAAGGCTTCTCGACATCATAAAACGCAAGGAAGCCGACATATCGCATATCAACACTCTCGTGCTGGACGAAGCCGATGAAATGCTTGACATGGGATTCAAGGACGACCTTGACGCAATCCTCGCATCCGCTCCGGAAGAAAGGAGAAGCCTGCTGTTTTCAGCCACGCTCCCGAAAGAAGTAGAGGCCATTGCCAGGACATACATGAAGGATCCGGAGATAGTCACCGTCGGCACGAGAAACGCCGGATCAGAAAATGTAGAACATTACTACTACATGATCAGGGAAGAAGACCGTTACGAAGCCTTGAAACGAATCGCGGACTTCAATCCCGACATATACGGAATAGTTTTCTGCAAGACAAGGGAAGAGACCCAGAAAGTCGCTGACGCCCTTCAGAGAGACGGATACGATGCAGACGCGCTGCACGGAGACCTGTCACAGGCGCAAAGAGACTATGTGATGGGCAAATTCAAGCGCAAGGCCCTGCACCTGCTGGTTGCGACCGACGTGGCCGCAAGGGGAATCGACGTAACAGGACTCTCTCATGTCATCAACTACAATCTCCCGCAGGAAATCGAACTTTATACGCACCGAAGCGGAAGAACAGGCCGTGCAGACCGTAAAGGAATATCCATAGCAATCATAAACCAGAGAGAAAAAGGCAAACTTCGCCGCATCGAGCAGGTAATCAAAAAACAGTTCACCCGCCTGCCTATCCCGAGCGCAAGAGAAATATGCGAAAAACAATTGCTGCACCTTATAAACGGCATCAATTCCGTAGAAGTACGCAAAGACATCTACAACTTCCTTCCGCTCATCAACGAACAGTGGGACGGCATATCCAAGGAAGAACTTATTGAAAAAATGCTCTCCTACGAGTTCAACAGGTTCTTCGATTACTACCGCAAGGCAAAAGACATAAATATCCAGGACAAGCAGGACAACAAAAAATCCGGAATCAAAAAGGACGAAGACACCGGGCAGGATCTCGGAAGAAGCCGCAGAGAATCAAGAAAGCAGAAAGAAAAGAATTT
>JADIMA010000038.1 GCA_017694945.1 Candidatus Merdivivens pullicola
GATAGTCCAGTGCCTTGGTCTTGTTTGATGCCTCGGTGCCGACACTTTTTCTGTCAGGATTTTCAGTCATTGTCTCTTTTGTGCAGGAGGCAGCCATGATTAGAACAAAAGACATGAGGATCAGCAGGTACTTTTTCATTTTCTTCTGCTTTTTAGTCGGTGATATTATCATTGTGTGTTTTGCCCGCTTTTCGGTGCGACAGGGCGGGGCTGAAGATGAACTGCCGTGCCTGCCTTCCCCTCGGGAAACAGGACATACAGAATGTGTGGACAAATCTAGCGAAATATTCTGAAATTTCCCTAATTTTGCAGGTCGTTTGATTATTGGTTTGAAAAAATAAAAATATGTACAGGACACACACTTGCGGTCAGCTCCGCATATCAGATGTAGGAAAGACTGTCACCCTTGCCGGATGGGTGCAGAAAGCAAGGAAGATGGGCGGTATGACTTTCATCGACCTGAGAGACCGTTACGGCATAACCCAGTTGGTGGCTTCGGATTCGGCTTCGCACGAACTCAATGAAGCAGCCCTCAGTCTCGGTCGTGAATATGTTATACAAGCCACGGGTACGGTTGCCGAAAGATCCAGTAAAAACCCTAAGATGGATACCGGCGATATAGAGATAGTCCTTTCAGCAATCAAGATACTCAACAAGTCGGAAGTGCCTCCGTTCACAATCGAGGATGTGAGCGACGGCGGAGAGGAGTTGAGGGCGAAATACAGGTATCTTGACCTGCGCCGCAATCCTCTGAAGAAGGCGTTGATGCTCCGTCACCGCATCGCTCACGAAGTCAGGAACTATCTGGACGAACAGGGCTTTCTTGAGATAGAAACCCCGTATCTGATTAAATCGACCCCGGAAGGTGCCAGGGATTTCGTGGTGCCGTCGAGGATGAATCCGGGACAGTTCTATGCCTTGCCTCAGAGTCCCCAGACTTTCAAACAGTTGCTCATGGTGGCAGGTTACGACAGGTATTTCCAGATTGTGCGCTGTTTCCGCGACGAAGACCTCAGGGCGGACAGGCAGCCGGAGTTCACGCAGATTGACTGCGAGATGTCTTTCGTCGAGCAGGAAGATGTGCTTGTCACTTTCGAGGGCATGATGAAAAGGCTTTTCAAGGCCATACACAATATAGACGTTAAAGAAGTTCCGAGGATGTCCTGGGCGGATGCAATGGACAATTACGGTTCCGACAAGCCTGACATACGTTTCGGGATGACAATCAAGGATGTGACTTCCATGATGCAGGGCAAGGGTTTCCAGGTATTCGATTCAGTCCAGTATGTGGGTGGAATAGCAGTGCCCGGGTGTGCCTCATATACGCGCAAACAGCTTGATGAGTTGACCGAGTGGGTAAAGCGTCCTCAGGTCGGTGCTAAGGGTCTCGTTTATATCAGACTTAATGAAGACGGTTCGGTGAAGTCCTCTGTTGACAAGTTCTATACGCCTGAATATTTGCAGGAAGTCGCTGATGCGATGGGAGCGGCCAAAGGCGACCTGATACTTATGCTTTGCGGCCCGCGCCGTAAAACACAGACGATGCTCGGAGTACTCAGAATAGAGATGGGACAGAGGCTCGGGTTTCGCAATCCGTTCGATTTCGCCCCTCTTTGGGTGTGCGACTTCCCGCTGCTTGAATGGGATGATGAGACAGGAAGGTTCTATGCAATGCACCATCCGTTCACGGCTCCTAAACCGGCTCATCTGGACAAGTTCTACAGCAATGAAAAGTCGGATCTTGAGCAGGTGTGCGCTGACGCTTATGATTTCGTCCTGAACGGTACCGAACTCGGTGGAGGTTCCATAAGGATTCACGATGCAAAAGTACAGGCGAGGATGTTTGAGATACTCGGCTTTACAAAAGAAGATGCCGAATACAAGTTCGGCTTCATCATGAACGCCTTTAAATACGGGGCGCCGCCTCACGGAGGTCTTGCTTTCGGTTTTGACAGGGTTTGTGCGCTGTTCGGAGGCCAGGAGACCATAAGGGATTATATAGCGTTCCCTAAGAACAACCAGGGGCGTGATGTGATGATTGACGCTCCGTCTTATATAGACGATGTGCAGATGGATGAATTGATGATAAAATCCACTGCTCCGCGTGAAAGTGACAGGTAATATTTTTTAAAGGGTAAAATCATGTTGGAAAAACAGATACAGAGCGACATGGTCGCTGCAATGAAGGCGAAAGAGACAGTACGCCTTGCTGCTTTGAGGGGAATCAAGGCTGAAATATTGTTGGCAAAGACTTCCGAAGGAGGTACAGGCGAAATTACTGATGCTGACATTATAAAGATAATCCGCAAACTCGTCAAGCAACGTAAGGAAAGCGCCGAAATCTATTCCGGCCAGAACCGTCAGGATCTTGCTGACAACGAACTGGCTGAAGCGGCTGCAATGGAAGTTTATCTTCCGGCACAGAAAAGCGAGGCGGAAATCGAAACCGAATTACGGAAAATCATAGAGGAGACGGGTGCAAAAAACCCTGCCGACATGGGCAGGGTAATGGGCATTGCCATGAAAAGGCTTTCAGGCGAGGCGGATGGAAAACTAATATCCACACTTGTCAAGAAGCTTCTTTCCTAAATCGAGAAACGCTTTCCCGTCAGGGCCATCGTTTAAGGCGGCAGGTGTTCCGGCATCTCCGCCTTCTCTTATGCTCTGGACTATGGGAATCTGTCCGAGAAGGTC
Source organism: Candidatus Merdivivens pullicola (assembly GCA_017694945.1). Classification (GTDB taxonomy): domain Bacteria; phylum Bacteroidota; class Bacteroidia; order Bacteroidales; family UBA932; genus Merdivivens; species Merdivivens pullicola. The sequence goes on from JADIMA010000038.1 coordinate 2,695, forward strand.
TATGCCGTATTGGTCTGCCATCTTCTTTCCTCCGTCTTTGCCGAATATATAATAACGGTTTTCCGGAAGTTCGGCCGGGGTGAACCATGCCATGTTCTCAACAAGGCCGTAAATCGGTTTTCTGATATTTTCGTTGCGGAACATGTTCACACCCTTTTCCGCATCCGACAAGGCCACATCCTGCGGCGTTGTGACTATGATGGCTCCTGATAAAGGTATGTCATGTACTAATGAGATATGTATGTCTCCCGTTCCGGGAGGCAGGTCTATCAGAAGAAAATCAAGTTCTCCCCATCTTACCTGGAGTATCAGTTGTTTGAGCGCATTGCAGGCCATAGGCCCCCTCCATATAAGGGCCTGCCCCGGTTGGGCGAAATAACCGATGGACATCCATTTTACTCCGTATTTTTCGATTGGAAGTATCAGTTCGTCCTCGCTGTCCGGTATCATGCCTTCCGTCCCGGTCATTTTCGGCACCGAAGGCCCATAGACATCGGCATCGGCCAGTCCTACCTTGTAGCCGAGACGGGCCAGGGCTATTGCAAGATTTACTGCCACGGTGGATTTTCCTACGCCGCCTTTTCCCGAGGAAACGGCGACTATCTTGCCGATATGCTCGATTTCGTCCATCCCCAGTTCAAGACCTGTCTGCTTTTTGGTCGGTTTGCGTTCCTTGAGGATGGTGCGGACTTCGGTTTCGCATTGTGGGGCAACTCTCTTGACGGCTGACTTGCATGCTGCGATAAGGTAATCCGTGAGAGGGTCGCGTCCCTGGAATCCAAGGGTTATCGTAACCTTGTCGTCCGTAATATCAACTCCCTCGACAATGCCGAGGGAGAGGATATCGCGATCTTTTGCAGGGTGTTCTACTTCCCTTAATGCCAAAAGTATCTGTTCTTGTGTAATCATTTCAATATTATTCGGCAAAGGTCATTTCATCCAGGAGGTATCCCGCTCCGCCGAACTTGTCAACGATGAACAGGACATACCTTATATCGACATTGATGCACCTCTGGAGATCCGGTTCGAAAATGATGTCGCCGCTCATTGCCTCCCAGTTGCCGTCGAACGCAAGTCCGATGAGTTCGCCTTTGCTGTTCATTATAGGGCTTCCGGAGTTGCCGCCGGTAATGTCGTTGTTGCTGATGAAGGCGAGAGGCATTTTAAGTTCGCCGTCAACGGTCATTCCGTACTGGCCGAAATCCTTGGCTTCATAAAGTTCCTTCAGTTTTTCAGGAACTACGAATTCCCAATTGTCGGGATCTTCTTTTTCCATTACTCCGTCAAGGGTAGTGTAGTAGTTGTAGAAGACGGCGTCTCTCGGAGAGTAAGGTTTCACGCTTCCGTAGGTAAGTCTCATGGTGAGGTTGGCATCCGGATATATAGGCTGGCCTTTTTTCATTTCAAGCAGGCCGGCGGTGTATTCCTTCTTGCCCTCGTAATACTGCGGATAAGCATTGCTCATCTGATTTATTATCGGAATGAGTGCAGGCTGGATTTCGGACAGTATCCGTGAAGCGATGTCGTTGGCGAGGGTGTCGCCGTTGCTGCGTGCGGCAGCGAGTTTTTCCATCGAAGTGAAACAACTTTCGCCGTACATCTTGTCTATGAGTTCTTCGGTCGTATATTCATTGAATATAGGGAGGTAGTATTCAGGCGATACGTTTTCTTTGTATATTTCAATCATCCTTTTTGCCACCTTCTTGTCTGTAGCCATTGAATAATCTTTGAAAAATGCCTCGATTGCTTCGTCCGATGCTCCGTAATTAGCCATTGAGGCCATCTGGAGAAGTTCAATCTGATTGATGGTTTCGATGAAGTACCTGTAAACATAGTTCGCCTCGGCCAGTTGTTCTACCGCCGAATTTATCTTGTCAAGTGCGCTTCCGTATGCTTCTTTACGGCTTTCTTTCGCATTTACCCATTCGGTGAATTCGGCTTCTTCGGCCTTTTTGCGTTCAATGATTCCGAGTTTTGCAAACGACTCGTTCATGCCTATCCATTTTTTCCAGCCGTTTGAGGAGCCTGCATATTTGCTTGCATACTGGATTTTCACCTTAGGGTCTGCCAGCATGTCTTCCATAAGAATGTCCTGGCGTTCGCCTCTTGCGTAGATGCTGATTGCGTTATTGATGTCGCGGGTCATTTCAAGTTCGGATGCGGCCATGTATCTGTTGGTCGTACCGGGGAAGCCTATAATCATGGTGAAGTCGCCTTCCTGGATTCCGTTGAGGGATATCGTGAGGTGGCGTTTAGGAGTGTAAGGAACATTGTCCTCTGAATATTCGGCAGGATTGTTGTCTTTGTCGGCATACACGCGGAACATCGAAAAGTCTCCGGTATGGCGCGGCCACATCCAGTTGTCGGTGTCGGCTCCGAATTTGCCTATCGAGGAAGGCGGCGCTCCCACGAAACGGATATCCTTGAATGTCTTGGTAATTATGAGGTAATAGGCGTTGTTGTTGTAAAAACTCTGTACTCTTGCATCGCAGTGCGGGTTTTCGGCAACGGCATTGCTTGTGAGCCTGTCTATGGCAGCCTGGATTGTAGAGTCGGCGTCGATGCCTTTTTTCTCTGCTGTCCTGCGCGCTTTCTCGATGTCTTTCGTCACATCGGTCATGCTTTCTACGAAAGTGACTGTAAGTCCTTCGCAAGGAAGTTCTTCGTCAAGGTTCATCGCCCAGTAGCCGTTGTTAAGGTAGTCGTGTTCTACGGAACTGAGTTTCTGTATGTTCGAATAACCGCAGTGGTGGTTGGTTACAAGCAGGCCCCTGTCGGAAATGAGTTCTCCCGTGCAGCCTCCCCCGAATTGGACTATTGCATCCTTGAGAGATGTGTTGTTGATGTTGTAAATGTCTTCGGCGCTGAGTTCAAGACCCATTTCGTGCATTGTGCCGATGTTCATTTTTTTCAGAAGAGGCAATAGCCACATTCCTTCGTCCGCTATTGCTGGAGTGACAGCAAGGATAACGGCGGCAGCCAGAATCGATAATCTTTTAATCATAATTTATAAGGTTTTTGTTAATAAAAATTCCAAAGCCTTTCAAGTAATCTTCAAATATAGTCAGATTAATTTGAAAACCTTGTCAAAAAAGCAGATTTTCGCCGTAAAGGTTGAAGCTCTTTCTATGGTAAGGGGTTGGGCCGAACATGTTTATGGCCTCTCTGTGTTCTTTTGTCGGGTAGCCTTTATTCTTGTTCCAACCGTATCGGGGGTATTCATCTGCAATGCGTTCCATATATTCGTCCCTGTAACATTTGGCCAGTACGGAAGCGGCGGCTATTGAAGCGAACCTGCTGTCTCCTTTTATCATGCAGACATGCGGGATGTCACGGTATGGCTTGAAACGGTTGCCGTCCACAAGGATGAGTTCGGGGGCGGCGCCGAGCATGTCCAGTGCTCCATGCATTGCCTTGATGGATGCGTTCAGGATATTTATGCGGTCGATCTCTTCGGGCTGGATTGCGCATACGCCGTAAGATACCGCTTCGGCTTCGATGGCTTTGCGAACTATGTCGCGGTTTTTGCGGCTCATCTGCTTCGAGTCATTGAGGAGCGGGTGCATGAAGCCAGGAGGCAGTATTACGGCGGCGGCATATACGGGCCCGGCAAGGCATCCGCGCCCGGCTTCATCGCAGCCGGCTTCCAGTATTCCTTGTTTATAAAAATTGTCAAGATGTCCTTTCACTTCTTTTTCGGGAAAATTTTTGCGAAAATAGTCATTTTTCCCTTTTCCCGTTCTTGAGCATTGCGATGATTTCGTCTTTGGCTTTTACGAGTTCTTCAAGATTGCGGATCCGTTCACGAAGTTCGGCGTTTTTCTCTGTCAGGGATTCAACCCCTTTCTCGTATTCTTCCTTCAGGACACTCTGTCTTTCTTCCGGGAGAGTGTAACCGAACAGCAGTTCGGAAGGGGATGTGTCCAGTATTTCGGCCAGTTTCAGGACTTTTTTGTTATACAGGCTGGTTTTCCCGTTTTCGATTTTACGGTAAGAGGTTACGGAAATGTCAAGCAGGCCTGCCACGTATTCCTGAGACAGTCCCAGTTCTTTTCTTCTGTTGAAAAGAAATGTCTTTATTTCCCTTTCTCCCATTTCCCTTATGTAAATCGGAACAAAAATAGATTATAAAGGTTGTTATTGTGGATAACCTAAGGTTGTTATACTGTAATCAAAAGTTATTATTTCACCACAAATCCTCAAAAAAATATAAAATACCACGGTAGAACGGGAGATTTATCGTTTTTTAAAGAATAGTTGTTCTTATGCCGGTTATTTTTGTGCGTGTAATTGTTTGTGATATGGAAGATTCGTTTGACAGACTCGAGACACTGCTGTACAGGGAAAGGTTTTTTCTGAGACCTGATTTCAATATTCCCGTATTGTGCATGAATGCCGGTGCGGATGAGGAGTCGTTTGACAAGTATCTTTTGGAAAATTTCGGAATAACCCTCAGGAAGATGATAAAGATATATATAGATGCCTATTTTAATAATATTTTATAATAAAGGTATAGGTTTTTTGAGAAAAAATCATAACTTTGCGAAGTTTGGCGACAAAGAAATTCAAATAAATAATTAAAATAAAAGTTTAAAATGAAAAGTTATTCTACGGACAACATCAGGAACATAGTCCTCCTTGGCAGTACGCGCTCTGGCAAAACCACTTTGGCCGAAACCATGTTATATGAAGGAAAAGTTATCGACCGCAGGGGTACTATAGAGGCAAAGACCACTGTATCCGACAATACGGAAGTCGAGCAGTTGTATCAGCGTTCAATCTATTCCACGCCGTTATATACGGAGTTTCTTAACAATAAACTGAACTTTGTAGATACTCCCGGTTCAGACGACTTTATCGGAGGCGTTATTTCGGCGTTCAAAGTATGCGACTCCGGCGTTTTGCTGATTAATGCACAGCAGGGCGTTGAAGTCGGTACGCAGATTTTCGCCCGTTATGCAGATGACCACAAGAAACCGATGGTTATCGCAGTCAATCAGTTAGATTCCGAAAAGGCCAACTGGGAGACTACGCTTGATTCAATGAAGCAGCATTTCGGCAGCAAGCCTGTAGTTGTACAGTTTCCTATGGCCGTAGGCGCCGATTTCAACGGGTTCGTGGATATACTTAAGATGAAGGCCTATACTTTCAAGGATGAAAACGGCACACGCGAGGAAATCGAAATCCCTGCCCAGTTCGCCGACGAGGCGGAGGCCATGAGGGCTTCTCTGATAGAGATGGCGGCAGAGGCCGACGAGTCTTTAATGGAGAAATTCTTTGATGCCGGGGAACTTTCCGACGAGGAAATGTACCAGGGACTTAAAATCGGCTTCCTCAAAGGTTTGATATATCCTGTATTTACGCTTTCCGGTAAAAAGGACATAGGCGTGAAGAGGCTGATGGAGTTCATTATCGATGTGGCTCCTTCTCCTGCTGAATATTCGGCAGTGACTACTGAAGGCGTAGAAGTCAAATGCAGTTCAGACGGCCCTACGTCGCTTTTCTTCTACAGGACGGCGGTTGAACAGCACCTTGGCGAGGTGTCTTATTTCAAGGTGATGTCAGGCAAACTCACCGAGGGCATGGATCTGGTAAATCCAGAAACAGGGGCAAAAGAAAGGGTGTCTGCAATATATGCGGTAGCCGGAAAGAAAAAGGAGAAAGTTACCGAAATGTTCGCCGGAGACCTCGGATGTACAGTCAAACTCAAGACTGTGAAGACCAACCAGACTTTGGCGCAGCCTAACTGTGAGTATGTGTTTGAGCCGATACAGTTCCCTCAGTCCAAATTCCGTACTGCCATCAGGCCTATGGATGAAAAGGATTCTGAAAAACTGAGCGAAATCCTCAACCGTGCTTCAGCAGAAGACCCTACAATTGTAGTAGAATATGCTAAAGAATTGAAACAAACCATATTGAGCGGCCAGGGAGAACTTCATATCAACATCCTTAAATGGCATATAAACAATGTCCACAAGATGGAAGTGGAACTCATGGCTCCGAGGATTTCTTACAGGGAAACCATCACAAAGGTTGCCGCTGCCAACTACAGGCACAAGAAGCAGTCCGGCGGTGCCGGCCAGTTCGGTGAAGTCCACCTGCTTATCGAACCTATAGTGGAAGGCGTGGAAGCCGGAAACAAGTTCAAGGTTGACGGAAGGGAACTCGTTCTCAATATCAAAGGCAAAGAAGAGTTTAACCTTGACTGGGGCGGCAGGCTCGAGTTTTACAACTGCGTAGTCGGCGGTGCGATAGACGCCCGTTTCATGCCTGCAATCCTCAAAGGTATCATGGACAAGATGAGCGAAGGCCCGCTTACCGGTTCCTATGCGCGTGATATCAGGGTGTTTGTTTATGACGGCAAGATGCACCCGGTTGACTCGAATGAAATCTCGTTCGTGCTTGCCGCAAGGAACGCTTTCAAAGAAGCATTCCGCAATGCCGGCCCGAAAATCATGGAGCCTATTTACAATGTCGAGGTGCTGACCCCTACCGAGTACATGGGAGCCTGCATGTCCGATATGCAGAACAGGCGTGCAATCATAGAGGGTATGGGTACGACAAAAGGATTCGATGTACTTAAGGCAAGAGTCCCTCTGGCGGAACTCTACAAATACTCGACTACTTTGTCATCACTTACTTCGGGCGCTGCTACATTTACGATGAACTTTGCCGATTACCAGCCGGTGCCTGCCGATGTTCAGGAAAAACTGCTCAAGGCATACATGGAAAGCGAAAAAGACGAATAGTTCAAATATGCAGAAGTTTGGGCCGGTTCCGTAAATGGAGCCGGCCTTTTTTGGCTTTTTCAGATTTATCCTTAACTTTGCAGGTTGACTGATGTGAAATAACTAATAATTATATATATGAGTTTGAAAATAGTAGTATTGGCAAAACAAGTTCCTGATACACGAAATGTCGGGAAGGATGCCATGAATGCCGACGGTACCATTAACCGCGCGGCACTTCCTGCAATCTTCAACCCCGAAGATTTGAACGCTTTAGAGCAGGCACTCCGTATAAAGGACACCTATCCCGGTTCGACAGTCACTTTGCTGACCATGGGGCCCGGAAGAGCGGCGGAGATTATCCGCGAAGGGCTTTATCGTGGTGCTGACGGCGGTTATCTTCTGACAGACCGCGCTTTTGCCGGTGCGGATACTCTTGCAACTTCGTATGCACTTGCGACTGCCATTAAAAAGATAGGAGACTACGATATTATCATAGGAGGCCGTCAGGCAATTGACGGAGATACTGCTCAGGTCGGCCCGCAGGTGGCTGAAAAACTGGGTCTTACCCAGGTGACATACGCTGAAGAAATCCTGGCTCTCGATGAAAAGTCACGCAGGATTACCATCAAACGCCATATCGACGGAGGAGTGGAGACTGTCGAAGCACCGCTTCCGTTAGTCGTTACCGTGAATGGCAGTGCCGCCCCATGCCGTCCGCGCAATGCCAAACTGGTGCAGAAGTACAAAAGGGCGTTGGGCGTTCAGGAAAAGGCGGCTCTTTCCCAGAACGGTTCATCCCTTCCTTATGCCGACTTGTATGAAAAACGTCCGTACCTGAATATAGTGGAGTGGAGCGCGGCAGATGTGGATGCCGACTTTTCGCAGTGCGGTCTGAGCGGCTCGCCGACGAAAGTCAAGACAATTGAAAGCATTTCTTTCCAGGCGAAGGAAAGTAAAACCCTTACCGGCAGCGACGGCGATGTGGAAGGATTGATAGTAGAACTTTTAGCTAACCATACCATCGGATAATTATGAATAACGTATTTGTATATCTTGAAATAGAAGGCACAACGGTCGCCGATGTCAGCCTTGAACTGTTGACAAAAGGCCGTAAACTGGCCACCAGGCTCGGTTGCCAGCTTGAAGCTATTGCCGCAGGCAGCGGGCTTGACGGCATAGAATCCCAGGTAATGCCATACGGTGTTGACCGTCTTCATGTTTTTGATGCCCCGGGTTTGTTCCCATATACTTCGCTGCCTCATGCTTCGATACTGATTAACCTTTTCAGGGAAGAAAAACCGCAGGTGTGCCTCATGGGAGCCACTGTGATAGGCCGCGACCTCGGCCCTCGTGTTTCTTCAGCGCTGACAAGCGGTCTGACGGCCGACTGTACCGCCCTTGAAATAGGAAACCATGAGGACAAGAGGGCAGGCAAGGTTTACAAAGACCTGCTTTATCAGATACGTCCGGCTTTCGGTGGAAACATAGTCGCTACTATCGTCAACCCGGAACACCGGCCTCAGATGGCCACTGTCCGCGAAGGCGTGATGAAGAAAGAGATACTCGATCCGGCATATAAAGGTGAAATCATCAGGCATGATGTTGCCAAGTATGTGCATGACACGGATTATGTGGTCAAAGTAATCGACCGCCATGTGGAAAAAGCCAAACACAACCTGAAAGGAGCATCAATCGTAGTTGCAGGCGGATACGGCATGGGGTCGAAAGAAGGTTTCGACATGCTGTTCGAACTTGCAAAGGAACTTCATGCGGAAGTAGGCGCGAGCCGTGCGGCTGTCGATGCCGGCTTTGCGGATCATGACCGTCAGATAGGCCAGACAGGTATAACCGTCCGCCCTAAACTTTATATAGCATGCGGAATCAGCGGACAGATACAGCACATCGCCGGAATGCAGGAGAGCGGCATCATCATATCAATCAACAATGATGAAAACGCCCCGATCAATTCTATCGCCGACTATGTCATCAACGGTACGGTCGAAGAAGTGATTCCTAAAATGATCAAGTATTACAAATCACACAGCAAGTAATCAGTGCCATGGCAAATTTTTATAAAGACATACCAGAATTGAAGTTCCATCTTGACAATCCTATGATGGAACGTATCTGCGAACTGAAAGAACGCGGGTACAGGGATAAAGACCAATATGACTATGCTCCGCAGGATTATGCGGATGCACTGGATTCGTATGACAAGGTTTTGGAAATCACGGGCGAGATTACGGGGGAAACTATCGCCCCTAATGCCGAAGGTGTTGACCAGGAAGGGCCGCATCTTTCCAACGGACGCGTGGAGTACGCCAGCGGAACCAGGCAGAATCTGGATGCGATGGTAAAGGCCGGCCTTAACGGGATGACGATGCCGCGTCGTTTCGGGGGGCTGAATTTCCCGATAACCCCATATACCATGTGTGCGGAAATCGTTGCAGCCGCCGATGCCGGTTTCGGCAATATATGGTCTTTGCAGGACTGCATAGAAACGCTCTATGAGTTCGGGAACGAGGATCAGCACAGCCGTTTCATCCCTCGTATATGTGCAGGTGAAACGATGTCTATGGATTTGACCGAGCCGGATGCCGGAAGCGACTTGCAGAGCGTGATGTTGAAGGCTACGTATGACGAAGCCAACCAGTGCTGGAGGCTGAACGGTGTAAAACGTTTCATCACTAACGGCGACGCCGATATCCATCTGGTGCTTGCCCGTTCCGAGGAAGGCACAAAAGACGGACGAGGCTTGTCCATGTTCATCTATGACAAGCGCGATGGCGGTGTGGATGTACGCCGTATTGAAAACAAACTCGGCATACACGGTTCTCCTACATGCGAACTTGTTTACAAGAACGCTCGCGCGGAACTTTGCGGTAACCGCAAGTTCGGGCTTATCAGATATGTGATGGCCCTCATGAACGGCGCAAGGCTTGGCATTGCCGCACAGTCGGTAGGTCTGAGCCAGGCTGCTTACAACGAGGCTGTGGCCTATGCCAAGGATCGTCGTCAGTTCGGAAAGGCGATAATTGAGTTCCCGGCTGTTTATGACATGCTCGCTTCTATTAAGGCCAAACTGGATGCAGGCCGTGCATTGCTTTATCAGACTGCACGTTATGTGGATATTTACAAGGCTCTTGAAGATATTGCCCGCGAGCGTCAGCTTACACCTGAAGAACGCCAGGAGCAGAAAAAATATTCCAAACTTGCCGATGCTTTCACTCCTCTTGCAAAAGGCATGAATTCAGAGTATGCAAACCAGAATGCGTACGACTGTATCCAGGTTCACGGAGGCAGCGGTTTCATGCTTGAGTATGCCTGTCAGCGCATTTACCGTGATGCACGTATCACAAGCATATATGAAGGTACTACGCAGTTGCAGGTCGTGGCGGCAATCCGTTATGTGACCAACGGGTCATATATTTCCATACTTCGGGAATATGAGCAGATTCCGGCAAGTGCCGAGATGCAGCCGCTTCTTGAGCGTGTAAAGGCGATGGCTGACAAGTTCGAGGCTTGTACCGAGTCGGTAAAGGCGGCCGACAATCAGGAACTCCATGATTTTCTGGCAAGGCGTCTTTACGAAATGGCAGCCGTCTGCGTGATGTCGCATCTGATTATCCAGGATGCCACCCGTGCTCCTGAAATGTTTGCAGTTTCGGCCAGGGTCTATGTGAATTATGCACAGGCTGAAGTTGAAAAGCACGAGACATTCATCAGGAACTTTACGACAGACCAGTTGGAAAATTACAGAAAATAAGGTTTCGGGATTCTGCCGGAAAAACAGGCAGGCTCTCCATTGACATGCAGCCCGTCCGGACGGATGTTTCCTCCGGGCGGGTTTTCCGTGTTTGTATTCCGGAGGGTTTTCCCCGTTGTAAATTAATTTTACACTATTGTATGATTATTTTACATCATACGGTTTTTTGTGTTTTCTAATGGACTGACCGTTAATGCATTGTGATTGTGCAGCGGTTTTTGTTGCACGTATGCGTCAATGTAACGGTTTGCGGCAATGAAATCTTTTTTTCGTTTTTTAGGACGGAACAAACTATATTCATTGATAAATGTCACTGGTTTCGTGTTTTCCATGGCCTTTGTCATCCTGACAGCGGCCTATACATGGCATGAAAGCACGGTGGATCGTTTTCATAAAGATGCCGGAAGGATTTATTTATTAATGAACAGGACTTGCGATGGATGGTGGGAAGAAGGCGATGCATTTCCTGTAGCGGGATGGTACAAAGAGACATTTCCCGATGTTGAAGATGTATGTGCGGTGTCGGTATGTGACGCTGTTCTGTATGGACAATTTTTTTATTTTCTTCTCATATCCTTTGTTGGAGGGAACTCCGGAAACGGTATTGGGCGATCCTTATGCCGCAGTGGTAAGCGAGAGTTTTGCGAATAAAATGTTCGGTGATGCTGATCCGTTGGGGAAACCATTGAAAATCAGCGATTCTACAGTAGTGACAATAAGGGGCGTGATGAAGGATTTCAACAGGACGATGTTGCCTGATGCAGATCTGATTCTCAGGGTTGAAAGACTGCCGGAATTCAACAGGAATTTTTCTATGGAGGGCCTGAACAGTTCATCTTCGTCCATTACATATATCAAAGCGGCTCCAGGGATAGACATGAACATCCATCGTGAGGATGCCCTGAAAATGTACAGTCGGAATGCGTACTGGATTTTCAATGCGGCGGACTTCCCTTTTGCCAATACGGATGTCCGTTTTGTCAAGTTGGATGAGGCATATTTTTTCAATAACGGGCAATATTCTTCCATATTGGATTCCGATACGGATGCCAATGAGTTTGCAGGCAGGTATTCTCTTCATTTCGGCGACAGGAATCTGGTGCAACTGCTGTGGATACTGGTCGTGCTTGTAATGGTCTTCTCATTGTTCAATTATATCAACTTGTCAGTAGCACAGGCGGGGTTCCGCTATAAGGAATCCGCCACGAGGCGGTTAGTGGGGGCTTCAAGGCTGTCTGTCTATACAAGGCTGATGGCCGAGTCTTTATGTATGGCTTCGCTGTCGTTCGTGCTGGCTTTGTCTTTGGCCTTTGCTCTCCGACCTTATGCGGAAAGGCTTCTGCAAAGTGAAATAGACTTGTCCGTGCTCATGTCTCCTGGCGGAATTGCAGTATGTGTGCTGCTGGTGCTCTTCGTTTCGTTCATGTCGGGTATGCTGCCTTCATACATTGTGGCTTCCGTCAGGCCGATAGAGATGGTAAACGGTACTTCCAGATATTTGTTGAAAAAAACCATAGGGGATATTTTCCTTGGAGTCCAGATTGCCGTAACATTCGTACTGCTTTCTCTGGCTTTTGTTACAGGACGTCAGACTTATTCGATGTGCAATGCGCCTTTAGGCTATGAGACAGCAGATATATTGTATGCTGACTGTTTTATCCCTGTGGTTTTTGAAAAAGGGGGTAAAGAGGCGTTCTGTTCGGCGGCAGAGACAATCGCCGGCATTCCCGGTGTCTCCCGTGTCGGTGTGGCGACATCATTGCCTACGGCAGGTCGTAACAGTATTATGGACGAGTACAATCACAGGAGTATGACAGCCGATTGGGTGGAGGTCGATTCAACAGCATTTTCTATCATGGGTTTCAATGTGTTGAGGGACAATGGCACGGATGTCGGGGGAGCATGCTTTCTGTCGCGCGGCGGTTATGAAGCCATGGGTTTGCCGACGGATGCTTCTTATGTGGATGTGGGTGATGAATATTCTTCGTATTTCGAGACCATAGTCTTGCGCGGCATGATAGAAGACATCAGGCAGACTAATATTCTTAGTGTCCCGGAACCGACATTCGTGAGTGTCTATAATCATTGGGACGAAACGGACAGCCCTTTTACGACGATTGTTGTGGAAGTGTCGGGAGACCATGCCGGAGTTTGTAATTCTGTCAATAGAGTTCTTGATGATAACTTTCCAGGGAATTCGGATGTTGAAGCCGCCTTTCTCAATGACAAAGTGCATGATTCATTTATCCAGCAGTTCCGTTTGAACAAGATACTTGTATGTTTTGCAGTAGTGGCCTTGGTCATTTCGGTCATAGGGCTCGTGGCGATGTCGTTATTTTATATGCGCCAGAGGTCGCATGACATATCCATACGGAAGGTCTTCGGGGCAGACAATCGCCAGTCGTTCATATATTTGGTCTCCCCTTTCATGCTGTATTCCGTCATAGGCATTGCAGCAGGATGCCCCCTCGCATGGTATCTGACGGATGCGTGGTTGTCAGGCTTTTCTTATCATGTTTCCGGTATCGGCTGGTACATGCTGGTTACGGCGATATTCTGCCTTGCGGTGTCTTATGCGGCAGTGAGTATCCAGGGACGTATTGTCTCCCGTGTAAATCCTGTTGATAATATCAGGATGTGAACGGTATCCGACCTTATGTGAACGGTGTTCCCAACGGCCGTCATACAAAAGCAGCAGCCAGTCTTTTGACTGACGGCCACATCGCCTTTGCGGTGAAAGGGGGATTGTGCTCGCTTCGCTGTGCATTCCCCCGTCCCTTGCCGGGAGGGCCCTTGCAAAGTCTGATGTGGCTGCTGCTCCGCAGCCGTCTGCCTTGGTATCCGACCTTATGTGAACGGTGTTCCCAACGGCCGTCATACAAAAGCAGCCGCCAGTCTTTTGACTGACGGCCACATCGCCTTTGCGGTGAAAGGGGGATTCGAACCCCCGGTACCGTAACCGGTACGACAGTTTAGCAAACTGTTGGTTTAAGCCACTCACCCATCTCACCAAACTATCCTGATATGCCTTGCCAGAGGCCGATAAAGCATGGCGACTGCAATCGGGAATGCAAAGGTATGAAAAATTTTTATTGTTTTGCAATATTTTCTCGCATTTCCGTGTCGGCCTGGATATTTTTCATCCTGTAATAGTCCATTATGCCGAGATTGCCGTTGCGGAAGGCTTCGGCCATGGCAAGAGGAACTTCTGCTTCCGCCTCAATTACCTTGGCGCGTGCTTCCTGAGCCTTCGCTTTCATTTCCTGTTCAAGTGCAACTGCCATCGCGCGGCGTTCTTCGGCCCTGGCCTGTGCTATGTTCTTGTCGGCGTTTGCCTGATCCATCTGAAGATATGCACCTATGTTCTTTCCGATGTCTATGTCCGCTATGTCTATGGACAGGATTTCAAATGCTGTTCCGGCATCAAGTCCTTTACGTAGGACGACTTTAGAAATGGAATCAGGGTTTTCAAGTACCATTTTGTGGCTGTCTGCCGAGCCTATGCTTGAAACAATGCCTTCTCCGACCCTGGCGAGGACTGTTTCTTCGCCTGCACCTCCGACAAGTTGCTTGATGTTGGCGCGGACAGTAACCCTGGCCTTGGCAATCAACTGTATGCCGTCTTTCGCAACCGCCGTTACAGGAGGGGTGTTGATGACTTTCGGATTTACGGACATCTGAACGGCTTCAAAGACATCGCGGCCTGCAAGGTCTATTGCGGCAGCCATCTTGAAATCAAGGACTATGTTGGCCTTGTCCGCCGAAATCAATGCGTTTACGACTTTGGGCACATTGCCTTTTGCAAGATAGTGGGCCTCGAGTTCGTTGGCGTCAAGTTGCAGGCCCGCCTTGGTTCCTGTAATCATTGCCATGACGATGATTCTCGGAGGGACTTTCCTCCATCTCATCAGTACAAGTTGGAGCAATGAAATCCTTACACCTGAAATGAGGGCCTGGAACCATAAGGTGACGGGGAAAAACCATAGAAAAACGATGAGGGCTATGATGCCTACAACCGCCCATAAAAGAAATGCTTGAATTGCCATGTTGTATTAATTAATTTATGTTTATGCTTTTTTTACAATGATTTTGTTGTCTTCTATGAGGGCGATTTCGATTTCCTCTCCCTCCTCGATGAAGCCTTCCAGAGACTTTACCTCGTATCTTTTGCCGTTGATAACGGCAGTTCCCATCGGGGCCAGTCTTGAAATACTGTGTCCCTTGTCGCCGACATCAAGGCCTGTATCCGAAAGGTTTTCTCCGGCGCGGCTCGTTATTCCGGTCTTTAACTGATACCTTTTCCATGTTTTTGCACGCAAAACATATATGGTGAGTGCGGTGACCAGCACTACATTGATGACGAGGACAATGGTGCTCGTAGGTTCTCCGAATACTTTGTCGGCATAGAAATACGAGCCGGCCAAGGCTCCGAGACCGAGTAGGCCGGTTATGGCAAACCCCGGTATCAGTATGATTTCAATGAAAAGCAGCAGCAGGCCGACAAGAATAAGAGTGATAATGTATATCATAAAAATGGTGTTATAAAGTAGTAATGTCTTTATTGTTCTTCCACACTGACCCCCTCTACGTCCGCCGCTATCAGTTCTGCGGCGATTGCCTCGGCTTCGTTTCTGGAGCGGAACGGGCCGATGATGTATTTGACCCCTTCGGGTGTTGAGGCGCGCAGTATGTCTTTTGATGTTTTTCCTCTTATGACAGACGATGCCGCCTGCCCGAGTTCTCCGTCAGGGGAAAGGATGCATACCATGTATTCCGTAAGAGTTCCGTCTTTCTCCATTCCGCGGGCTTTAGTTGTGGAGATCCGTTCTCCGTCAAGGAAAGCGGTGATGAAAGCCGATTTGAATCCTCTGGATTTTACCTTGCCAAGGTTGGCAAGCGCGTCGTCGTATGAACTGAAAAGTCCGACAGAGTAAATGTATTTGCCTCTTGAAGGGTTTCGCTCGAATACCGGACTGAGGCCGTTGAGATGTTTTACTCCGGCAGGGGAGGCAGAAGCGAAAATCTGTATCTGATAGACAAGTCCGGCAGGAAGCCTGTTGTCTTCGGCGAATCTGCCCTGTGGAAGTATCTGGAACGAATAGTCGAATTTCTTGACAGGCGCGTTCACCATTATTTCCACATCGCTTCCGGGGCGGTGCCTTGAAAAACGGAATTGTGTTTTATCTTCAAGTGGCTTTCCTTCATCTGGCGCGGCCAGCGCTTCTTCGGGATTTACAATTATCCCGTTTGTGAGAAAATCCATTTCGATTTTTTTCAATTCCCTGTTTTTCACCTCCAGCGACGCGGAGAGGCGTGACATTTCGCTTTCCCCTGAAACGATTTCACTGTAAATGTTTTCTTTGTCATTTTCAGAAACGGCATATTCCTTTCTGAGATTTTCAAGACTTGCCGAGCATCGTCCGATACTGTCTTTGATTGACTGTATTTCCCTGAGCACCCTTGAATAACCGTTCATGTCCTTCCCGGCTGCAACTTTGTCGGTCGATTCTGCGTCATCGCTCCCTGCCGGTGCGGAGTATTCAAGGGAAGAAAGCCGGGCAAGCCTTTCCGGCTCCCTGATTCTCTTCTTTACCGGTATCGGTTCATACTCCATTATATAGACAGTGACACTGTCCCCGGAAGCCTCCCTGTCGGATACGAGGATGTAGTATTGTTCGTCGTCGCTGATTGCAAACAGGATGTCATTGTATGGTGATGAAAACGGAAAGCCGAGGTTTTCGGGCCGTCCCCATTCGCCGGTGGCTTCGTCCAGTCTTGAAACATACAGGTCGTATCCTCCGATGCCGTACATCCCGTCCGATGCGAAATACAGATTCTTGCCGTCAGGCGAAATGACGGGGTAAAGTTCGTTGCCTGCTGTTACAAGGGCTTCGTTGAGCATCCGTGGATAGTTCCATAATGTGTCGTTGATGCGTTCCGTAGAAAAAATATTCCATGCCCCGCTGTCATCTTTATCGGTGAACATTATCGTATTCTGTCCGTCAGGATAGTAAAATGCCGACTGGTAGTCGTCTCTCGCATCCTTCACCAGCGTATTCGGACTGAAACGCCAGCTTCTGTCCTTCATGGGGAGGTACATCAGGAATTCGTCCTTATGAAAATCCTTTTTGGCAACCATTTTCGGAGTGGATACGAATTCGGTAAGCGCCAGTCCGTTGCGGCAGCAGAGCATTTTTTCTTCAACGAGGATTTGCAAAGTACTGTCCGGAGTTTCGCCTGGGATGCCCTCAAGGTAGTCCAGCGCTTCCTCGAACCGGTACGCTTTCATCAGCGAATCGGCTCTGGCCAGGATGTTTCCGGTCTGCGCTGAAACCGTCGGTACGAATCCGGCAATGAAAAAAATAAGCGTTATTACCAGTCTATACATAGTGTTCCATATAGAAAATGGACAACAAATGTAATAAATAAGTTCGTATTTATGGAAAAAAGTGTAAATTTGTGCCCTATTTTACAAATAGTTGTGGACAGACCGAAAGGATTGCTGATAAAATTATTAAAATTATAAAATAAAAAAGTTATGCAAAGCAAAGGAGCCATTACATTTTTGGCAGTGATTATCGCCCTGGCCTGCATCTGGCAGCTTTCATTTACAGCGGCTACCAAGATTCAGGAAGGAAAGGCCAACCGCTATGCTTCTGCGGCAGTGGAGGCGGAGAGGGTTTCACCATCATTCGCCAATGTCCCTGAAGTGGACAAAGCGTATTACCTGGATTCCATCAGGAAGGCAAAAAACAGTTTTTATCTAGATTCCGTTTCTGCAGAGAAGGTTTATCTGTGGTACACCTATAAAGAGGTGAAAGAACGTGAAATCAACCTCGGTCTTGACTTGAAAGGCGGTATGAACGTCATGCTTCAGGTCCAGTTGAAAGACCTTGTCAAGGCTCTTTCGGGGAACAGCCAGGATCCAAGGTTCCTTGAGGCCCTCGATCTTGCAGAAAAGAGGAGCGTCGATTCAAGGCTTGATTTCATCACCCTGTTTTCTCAGGCATGGGATGAAGTGGCACCGGGGGAAAGGCTTTCCCAGGTATTCGGTACTTATGACATGAGGGACAAGATTACCCCTGAAACCTCAAATGAAGAAGTGATAAGGGTTATTTCCGAAGAAGCGGAAAGTGCAGTGTCCAACTCTTTCAATGTCCTGAGGAACCGTATCGACCGTTTCGGAGTCACACAGCCTAATATACAGAAACTCGGAAACAGCGGGCGTATCCTCGTCGAACTTCCTGGCGTTAAGGAACCTGAGCGTGTAAGGAAACTTCTCCAGGGTACCGCTTCACTTGAGTTCTGGACTACTTATGAAAATGCGGAGATATTCCCATACATGCAGGAAGCCAATGCGATGCTCGCCGAACTTGCCGTTGAGGACACGACTGCGGCATCTGCGGCAGCGGATACGACGGTTGCTTCGGATACCGACACCCTTCTTAACAAAGTCGCTTCCCAGAATCTTGACATGGAGGCATACGCCAAGGAAAATCCTCTTTTTGGCGTGCTCCAGCCTGCAATGTACAATGGCAGTCTTATGGAAGGCGCATGCATAGGTCTGGCGCACTACAGGGATACTGCAAAAGTCAACCAGTACCTCCACAGGCCTGAAATACAGGCTCTGTTCCCTGCGGATTTCATCCCGATGTGGTCGGTTAAGCCGTCAGGTTTCATGGCAGACGGCAATTACTATGAACTCGTGGCAATCAAGGCTTCGTCACGCGACGGCAAGGCTCCTCTTGACGGCGGTGCCGTAACTGATGCCCGTGTTTCATACTCCAATGTAAACGGCAGCCCGGAAGTTGACATGGTGATGAACGGCGAAGGGGCAAGGACTTGGGCAAGGCTTACGGCAGACAACATAGGGCATCAGATAGCAATCGTCCTTGACGGAATGGTTTACTCTTATCCGAGAGTCAACGGCGAGATTACAGGCGGCCGTTCCGCAATTACAGGCAACTTTACAGTGACCGAGGCTGAAGACCTTGCAAACGTCTTGAAGTCCGGAAAATTGCCTGCTCCGGCGACAATCGTCCAGGAACAGGTTGTCGGCCCGTCACTCGGTAGCGAGTCCATCAATGCGGGTCTCATTTCCTTCATCATAGCATTCCTTCTCGTACTGCTTTACATGCTCTTCTTCTATAACGGAGCCGGTCTTGCAGCCGATATCGCATTGCTGTGCAACGTTTTGTTCCTGTTCGGAGCGCTTGCTTCGTTCGGTGCCGTACTTACGCTTCCTGGTATTGCCGGTCTCGTCCTTACCCTCGGTATGGCCGTGGATGCCAATGTCATCATTTACGAGCGTATCAAGGAGGAAATCAGGGCAGGTAAAGGACTTGCGCTTGCTGTCAAGGAAGGTTACAGGAATGCATATTCTGCCATCATTGACGGTCAGGTGACTACAATCATCACCGGTATCGTGCTTATCGTTTTCGGTTCCGGTCCGGTACAGGGTTTTGCTACCACCCTTATCATAGGTATCATCACTTCCCTGCTTACTTCCATATTCATTTCAAGGCTTATCTTCGAAGCAAGGCTTGCCAAGAAGAAAAATATCACTTTCGACAACAAGTGGACAAGGAATTTCCTCCACAATACCAAGGTCAACTTCCTGTCAAAGAGGAAATACTCTTATACCATATCGGGTATAGTGATACTTATCTGCCTCGGTTCGATAATCTTCAAGGGCTTTACATACGGTGTAGATTTCACTGGAGGACGTACCTTTGTCGTAAGGTTCGACCAGCCGGTTTCCGCTGAAGACATCAGGGAGGCGACTACGGCAGAGTTCGGCGGTAGTGTCGAAGTCAAGCAGTTCGGTGGCGAAAGCCAGATGAAGATTACGACAAAATACATGATCGAGGACGAGTCAACCGAAATGGACGCACAGGTTGAGCAGATGCTTTACGACGCTCTTCATCCGTTCTTCGCTGAAGACATTACGTTTGACGAGTTCAAGTCAACTCTTGAGAACCCTAACGGTATCATCAGTTCGGACAAAGTCGGCCCTACTATTGCAAACGACATGAAGAGGGACGCAATCATTGCGGTTGTCGTGGCTCTGCTTGCGATATTCGTTTACATTGCAGTGAGGTTCCGCAACTGGACATGGGGAGCCGGCGGCGTGCTGTCGCTTACGCATACGACTATCATAACGGTCGGCTTCTTCTCGCTCTTTACCGGAGTATTCCCATTCAGTCTTGATGTCGATCAGTCGTTTATAGCAGCCGTATTGACAATTATCGGTTATGCAATCAACGACAACGTGGTCATCTTCGACCGAATCCGTGAATACAGGAGACTGTACCCTAAACGTCCTTTGCAGGATAATGTGAACAACGCTCTTAACAGTACCCTTACCAGGACAATGAATACTTCCCTCACCACTATCATCGTTATGGTTGCCATCGCAATCTTCGGCGGAGAGGTCATCAGGGGACTTTCGGTAGCGTTGGTTGTCGGTATCTCGGTGGGTACTTATGCTTCAATGTTCATCGGTACTCCTATCATGTACGATTTGAGCCGCAGGAAGATAAATAAAGAACTCGCAAAAGAGAACAAGTAAGATTTTCTATATTTAAAAGACCGGGCATGCTTGGCGTGTCCGGTTTTTTTTAATCCCACAGACTTTAATTTTTAGCTTATGAAAAATATCAGATTTTATTTTCTTTTGGCTGCAGCCGTCGTGCTTGCAGTCCAGTGTACGCCAGACGAAAAGCCGGGGCCTGGGCCTGAACCCGCTCCTGAAACGACGATTGTCCTGCAGGAGACAGAAATCAATGCTCCTGCGGAGGGAGGGACGTTCAGTGTTGCATATTCGGTCGAGAATCTTTCGGATTCACTCCTTATCGAAACAGTATCAGGAGGAGATTGGCTGGATGCGGATCCGTCAGGTATCGGAGAGATAGTGCTGAATGTCATTGAAAATGCCGGGACTTCGGCGAGGACGGATACGGTTTTCGTCTTTTGCAATTCAGCATTGTCCGGAAATATAGTCGTCAACCAGGAAGGCAAGACGGAAGACACTCCTGTGGAATACGGTTTTTCCATATCCGTGGGGAATGTTGACCAGACCTCGTTGACTTATGAAATCACTCCTGACAATCCTGATATGTATTATTTGTCAAAGGTGGCATTGAAGAGCGTAGTGGATGCGTTTGCTTCGGATGATGAATTGATACAGGCCGATTTTGATGAGTTGCAGATGTATGCCGGCATGACAGGAACTCCCGTCTGGACACTTATGACCAGCCAGGGATTTACAAAAACCGGTGATTATTCCGGATTTCAGGACAATCTTGCTCCTGGCACCGACTACTACATATATGCCTATGGCGTGGAACCGGAAGACGGAGGCATTGATGTAAATGCTGTGACCAAGGTTTACAAGGAGTCCTTTACCACGGTTCCGGTGCCGCAGGAAGAGGCCGAATTTACAATAACTTACCGTGTGGAAAGCAATGTGGCGGATGCTACCGTAGAACCCAAGGATCAGAACCAGCGTTATTATTTCGCGTATGAACACAACGATTCATGGACTACCGATGATGAAATGCTTGCCAAATACCAGCAGAATCTTTCAAGCATGTATGACATGTACCTGATGTTCGGAATGTCGCTGGAAGATTTTTTCGAACAGATGACCAATATCGGGACCAAGACGATAGAAATAGTCGGGCTTCTTCCTGAAAATACCTACGTAGGCTTTGCAGTTGCAATCAATGACGAGGCCATATTCTGTTCAGAGATGACGAAGGCCGAATTCACGACTTTGCCGGTCGGGGATTCCGACAACAGGATTTCCATTTCCATAACCGATGTAGGCGAGGACTGGGCGGATTTTGAAATAACTACGACAAATGACGACCCGTATGTTTTCTTCATTGAGCCTTCATCTACTTTTGAGGGTCTCGACGATGATGAAATCATACAGTTTGCGCTGGACAACATCAGTTATACGACAACTATTTACAATGGGGACTACTCGGATACGGCCAGCCCGTTAACCCCTGGTACGGAATACACGGCACTGGCTTTCGGCTACATTACCGGGACGGCGACGACAGGTCTTGTAAAGACCGGTTTCCACACCCTGGCTGCCGAGTAGGATTCAGGCGTTTTCTGAAAGAAGAGCGCCGTCGTCCCACTTTTCCAACGCTTCATGGAGTTGTGTGTCTGTCCTCAGGCGTACCTTTACTCCTGACGGCTGGAAATAGTATCTGACAACGATTTCTTCTTCAATGAAAGGAACAATCTCGTCCTTATTGCTACGTATGATTGTTTCTTTGTCAAGATCAACGGCTTTGCTAAGCGAATCGACCTGTGTGCCGACGAGTTTGGCAAGGCCTTCGTCTTCTATGGCTTTTTTCACTTCGTCCATTAGGGCTTTCGCCTGGCTGCGGTAATCGAAATCCTTTCCGGAGGCGAACTTTATGAATCCTTCAAAATCCTCGTCGCTGAGACGGAAATCATCCGGCGATGCTATTGAATCATGTTTCGATACATAGTCGAGAGTGTATTCTTCAATGATTCCGTTCAATACCAGCGAATAAACAATCCTGCTGTATTCCTGTGTCGCAAGTTCGACATCCGGGGTTATTCCTCCGCCGTCCTTGACAATCCTGCCTTTGGCTGTCCTGAACTCTTTCCTGAGCGAGTCGGGAACATAGCCTACCGAGCCGTCCTGTTTCCTGTTGCTGTAGTCAAGCGCCTGCACGCATCTTCCGCTCGGTGTGTAATATCTTGCAGTGGTGACTTTCAACTGCCCGTTGTACGGCAGGGGGCGGATCGTCTGTACGAGTCCTTTTCCGTAACTGCGCGTGCCCATGATTGTCCCTCTGTCAAGATCCTGTATCGCTCCGGCCACGATTTCTGCAGAGGATGCCGAAGCCCCGTCGATAAGCACCAGGAGCGGCATTGCGGTGTCAACAGGTTCAATCATTGTGCGGTATTCCGCAACTTTTGCGTTGTTCCGCCCTTTTGCGCTTACTACCAGTGTGTTTCTCGGGAGAAAAATCGATGCTATATCGACAGCCTCGTTCATCGCTCCCCCTCCGTTTCCACGGAGATCCAGCACCATGCGCCTCATTCCTTCCTTTTTCAGTCTTACTACCTCGTCCCTCATGTCCTGCGCCGCCCCTGTAGTAAATCCGGTAAGCCTTATGTACCCTGTGCTGTCATTAAGCATCCCGGCATATTCAATGTCAGGAAGGTGGATTCTTTCTCTTACAACATCGACATTGACAGTATCTCCGCTGCGGACTTTTTTTATCTTGAAATTTACGGAAGTGCCTGGTTTTCCTTTCATGCGTTCACTGCATTCGGCCGACTCGAGATCGAAGACATCCTGGCCGTCGATTGAAAGAATCATGTCCCCCGGCTGCAATCCGGCTTTGACTGCGGGGCTTCCCTGGTATGGCTCGTTGATTATTACTCCTTCTCCCGGGCGTTTGAATATGATGGCCCCGATTCCTCCGTATGTCCCGGAAATCATCATCTCAAGTCCCTCCTGGTCTTCTTCCGGAATATACACAGTATATGGGTCGAGCCTGTTGAGCATGGCTTCGATGCCGTATGTCAGTATCTCGTCCAGTTTTACTGTATCGACATAGTTGTTTATGAGTTCCTTTATAACTGCGTGTTCTATTTCAAGTACCTCTCCGTTTTTGAAATTCTGCGACTGCCCCCATGTCGGAATTGAAAATGTCATTATGACGGCAGCCAGCGCAAATGAGTTGAATCTTCGCATATCTCTGTTTTTAGAAAATTTATTTTTTCTGTAATGCAATAAACATACAAAGTTAGTGTTTTATGTGTAATTTTGTTGCCTGATAATTAGTAAAGCGATATGGAACTGGTTTTTGCCACAGGCAACAAGGGGAAACTCCGCGAGGCTTCCGAAATACTGGGACCGTCTTTCACTCTCAGGTCTCCTGCCGATGTCGGCGTTTTTGAAGATGTAGAGGAGACAGGGGCGACCATGAGGGAAAATGCGGCCATAAAAGCGAGGCATTTGTGGAGACTTACCGGAAAAAACTGTTTTGCGGATGATTCGGGGCTCGAAGTAGATGCTCTCGGAGGCGCACCGGGGGTGTATTCTGCAAGGTATGCAGGCGAGGATAAGGATTTTGCGAGGAACATAGACAAAGTACTGGAAGACCTGGCTGCAGCGGAAGACAAAAAGGACATGCGCGCCCGTTTCCGTTGCGTGATAGCCTTGATTTACAAGGGGAGGGAATATTATTTCGACGGAGTGCTTGAGGGAAGGATTACTCCCGTGCCGGCAGGCTGCGGAGGTTTCGGTTATGATCCGATATTCATTCCCGAAGGTTACGACAAGACACTTGCCCAGATGGAAGAGGAGGAAAAAAATTCAATATCCCACCGTTATCACGGTCTGGTGCAGATGCGTGACATGCTGATGCGATGAAACGCGAAACGACAGATATCATCATATTGCATACAACGAAATTCGGTGAAAATTCGATTGTCGTACATGCCCTGTCTCCCGTTTACGGAAGATGCGGACTTATAATTAAAGGCGTAGGCGGTACCGGGAAGAACAAAAGGGTTTCTGCACTGTTCCAGCCTTTGAATATCCTGGAAGCGGTCGTTGACGAGAATCCGCGCAGCGCCCTGCTTTCACTGAGGGATGTGCAGATGAAGCATTGTTTCCCGTCAATAAGGGGAAACATTCTGAAAAACTGCATATCCGTTTTCATAAGCGAAGTCCTTTACCGGATACTCTCTGACGGGAGCAGGGAAGAAGGGCTGTTCGAATGGGTGGAGAAGATGGCCTGCACTCTGGAAGAGTTGGACGGGAATTTTTCCAACTTCCACCTGTATTTTATCATAGGACTGTGCAGAGTGCTCGGTTTTGCTCCCGGAGATGATACCGGCTACGTGTTTTCGGAAGAAAATTCCGCCCTCCTGCACAAACTCGCGGCATCCGGTTTTGTTGAAGCGATGGCTTTGCCTGCCACCGGGAATATGCGGCTTTCGTTCATGGAGGACATGATAGGTTATCTTGAATACCATACGGACAAGACCATAGATGCCAAATCGTTGAAAATTTTGCATGAAATATTATGCTGAAAGAACTCTTTAAAATATATCCGCAGCCCCATAAGGCACAGAGAAAGGTGTTTGACAGGCTTCTTGAAGGGGGGCGTGACACCTTTTTCGGTGAAAAATACCGTTTGGATACGATACGCGGGCCTGAACAGTTCGCCCATGCAGTGCCGCTGCATGATTACGATGCCCTGGAGCCTTATGTCAGAAGACTGCTTGACGGCGAGGACTATATCCTGTGGGGGCAGAAATGCAGGTTTTTCGCGAAATCGTCCGGGACGAGTTCTTCAAAAAGCAAGTTCATCCCGATTACTCCGGACAATCTCAAGAAATGTCATCTTCGGGGCTTCAAGATGATGCTTGCCAGTTATCTGGATTCCAATCCGCAGAGCCGCATGTTTTTCGGAAAATCCCTTACAATAGCCGGTTCGCTTTCACAGGACGGGAGCAGGGGGATTTTTACAGGAGACCTTTCCGGCGTTCTCATGAGCAATTCGCCTAAGGCAGCCGATTTTTTCAGGATACCGAGACGCGATATCGCTCTGATTTCTGATTTCGATGAAAAAATATCCGCAATAAACAGGTTTTACAGGAAAGCGAATGTCACTTCGTTGGCCGGAGTCCCTGCCTGGAATCTTCTGATGATAGAAAGGCTTCTGGAACTCAACGGATTGTCCAATCTTTGCGAAATGTGGCCGAATATGGAACTTTACATGCACGGTGGCACCGGTTTCGGCCCGTACAGGGAGACCTTCAAAAGGCTCATCCCTTCGGACAGGATGCAGTATCTTGAAAATTACAATGCTTCCGAGGGATACTTTGCCTTCCAGGATGATTTGTCCGATCCGGGAATGCTGCTGACTTTGAATAACGGGGTGTATTATGAATTCATCCCTCTCCAGAATCTTGAGAAGGCGCAGAGGGATGCGGCCCTCATTCTTGCCGGCGAGTCCTCACGGGGAAAATATTGTGTGTTCGATACTATCGAGACTGTCAGGACGGGAGTTGACTATGCAATGGTCATATCTACCAATGCCGGACTATGGCGGTATCTCATAGGGGACTGCGTGAGGTTCGTTTCCCTGAATCCTTTCAAGGTGGTGATTTCAGGCAGGACGAAACTGTTCATCAACGCCTTTGGCGAGGAATTGATGATAGGCAATACGGACAGGGCGATAGAGGTCGTAAGCACAAGGTTCGGAGTCAGGGTCAGAGAATATACTGTCGCTCCCGTGTTCCTTCAGGCCGGAGGGGCGCATCAATGGATTGTGGAATTCATCGGCAGGCAGCCCGATGTCGAAGAGTTTGCCGACGCCCTTGACAAGGAACTTCAGGAACTCAATTCGGATTACGAGGCCAAGAGGACCCACACCCATACCATGGAAAGGCTCAGGCTTACGGTAGTCCCTGAATCAACTTTCATCCGTTGGATGGAGTCTGTCGGGAAAAAAGGCGGCCAGAACAAGGTGCCGCGCCTGAGTAATGACAGGAAAATAGTGGATGCCATATTGGCATTCTGCAACGGAGGTACGGATTTTGATAGGCGATAGTGGCTTTTAATGTTTAAATATTGATTTTATATGAGTTTTATGTCGATTTACCTTATAGCCGGCCTTATAGCCGTTGCGGGTATGATTGTCCAGTGGCAGTTGCAGAGTCGTTTTAACAGATATTCGAGGATTCCTTTAAGGAGTGGGATGACCGGGGCGGATGTGGCCAGGAAGATGCTTGCCGACAACGGGATATATGATGTTGAAGTCGTTGCGACGAACGGAATGCTGACAGACCATTACGATCCTCGTTCGAAGCGTGTCGCTTTGAGCGAAGGCGTCTATTCGAGTACTTCGGTGGCGGCGGCAGCGGTTGCGGCGCATGAATGCGGACATGCTGTACAGCACGCCGTCGGATATGCTCCTCTGAGACTCCGTTCGGCACTTGTGCCTGTCGTTACGTTTTCTTCAAGGATTGTTCCGTGGGTGCTTATCCTCGGTATTCTGATGATTAACATTTTCCCTAATCTTTTATGGTTCGGAATCGCGCTTTTTGCGCTCACCACTCTTTTCAGCGTAGTGACTCTCCCGGTGGAAATCAATGCAAGCCGCCGTGCCGTAGCGTGGCTGGGCGATTCAGGGATAACCGATGTTACCAATCACGACAAGGCCGTGGACGCTCTCAGATGGGCGGCATATACCTATGTCATAGATGCCATAGGTTCGATAGCGACACTGTTATATTATATAGGTATCGCGAGACGAGAGTAGCATCTCCTTGAACTTCTTTTCCTGTTCGGGGAAAAGGAAACGGGTTTTTATAGGAAGGAAAAATAGTTTGTTTTTTAATTCTTTCGGGATGTCCGTGCGTTCCATTATGCGCTGGGCATCCTTTTCTGTTGTCAGTACGAGGGCGGTCGGGTTGGAATCTGACATTGAACGGATGTTGCGGATGTCCCGGCGGCTGTATTTGTGATGGTCGGGAAAACTGATGTCGCGCATGATTTTGTAATATTCCGAAAGATACTGTTTCATCGGCCTGTCATTCGCTATGCCGGTGAACAGTATGACTCTCGATGAGTACGAGTAGCGCATGTCCCCCTCGGGGAATACGGGTTTTGGCTTGTCGTATTCTATGCTTGTGTAAAAAACAGGTTTCCCGCAATCCGCAAGGCCGGCTTCTGCGGCCCATTCTTCCGCTTCGGCTGCGGTGATGTACGGAGGGCATTTGGTCGCTATGATGATGTCGGCCTCCTTCAGCCTGGACGGCAGGTCTCTCAGACGCCCGAACGGAAGGAGCCTGTCCTTGTTGAGCGGCCTGTTCCAGTCTATGAGGAGTATTGAAAACGCGGGTTTCAGTTTTCTGTACTGGAAGGCGTCGTCGAGTATTATAGCCCGGGGCCTTTTGTCTTCCGGCATCTTTTCCATTTCCTGAATCCCGTGCAGCCTTGATTTGTCAACCGCCACTACCGTATCGGGAAAATTGCGTTTGATCTGTACCGGTTCGTCTCCGTACTGGCTTGCTCCCCCTTCGGGATTCACAAATGCAAAACCTTTTCCCTTGCGTTTGTATCCGCGCGAGAGTACTCCGAGCCTCATTTCGTTCCCGAGCATGCGTATGAGCATTTCGGTGTGCGGTGTCTTGCCGGTCCCGCCTACGGTTATGTTTCCTACGCATATAGTGAATGTATCGGCAGACTTGGACTTCTTGACGCCCTTGTCATAAAGAAGATGCCGTATTTTGAGTATCAGCGCGTAAGGTGATATGGACATGTTATGTCGGTTTTTAAAAATTATTCCATTTTTCTGCAACGTAGTCCAGCAGGGCATAGAGTTCTTCCGGAGAAACGCTGGTCACAAGTTTGAGCCTGGTTTCCTTGAAATCCGGAAGACCCTTGAAATAGCAGGACAGGTGGCGGCGCATTTCAAGTATTCCCACTTTCTCGCCCTTTATTTCAATGGATTTGGCTAAATGGGATTTGGCAAGGCGGACTCTTTCTTCGACACTCATAGGGGGGAGGATCTCTCCGGTGTCAAGATAGTGCCTGATTTCCCTGAATATCCACGGATGTCCGAAAGTGGCTCTGCCTATCATGATGCCGTCCACTCCGTATGTGTCGAAGGCGCGCCTGGCCTGTTGGGGGGTCGTAATGTCTCCGTTTCCGATAATCGGTATCTTCATGCGGGGGTTTTCCTTGACCTTCCCGATGAGTGTCCAGTCGGCCTCTCCCTTGTACATCTGCGCGCGCGTGCGACCGTGTATCGTCAGGGCGGAGATGCCGGCGTCCTGCAGCCTTTCTGCAAGTTCAACGATGATTTTGGAGTCTTCATCCCAGCCGAGGCGGGTTTTTACCGTCACCGGGAGGCGGACGTTCTTCACTATGGCTTCTGTTATTGCGACCATCTTGTCCGGTTCGCGCATCATTCCTGAGCCTGCGCCGCGTTTGGCAATCTTGTTTACCGGGCAGCCGAAATTTATGTCTATGAGATCCGGCTTTGCGGCTTCCGCCATTCTGGCCGCTTCGACCATCGCTTCCGGGATGTGTCCGTATATCTGTATGCCGATGGGGCGTTCGTAATCATATATCGCGAGTTTGTCCAGTGATTTTCTTGCATCCCTTATCAGGCCGTCGGATGAGACGAACTCGGTAAACATGAGATCGGCTCCGAACATCTTGCAGACATAGCGGAAAGAGGCATCCGTGACATCCTCCATGGGCGCCAGCAATAACGGTTTGTCTCTTAATATTATGTCTGCTATATTCATTTTTCGGAAAAACGAATGCAAATTTATGATATTTTTTGACAATTTGATGAAAATGTGTATCTTTGCACCCCTTTTATAAAGGAAAGATCGCAATTTTAAAAAGTTATTAACCAAAAAGTCATGACAGTGGACACATTAAGTTACAAGACTGTATCAGCCAATCCGGCTACAGTGAACAAAGAGTGGGTCGTTATCGACGCCACCGGCTTGGTCCTCGGTCGTCTTGCTTCAAGGATCGCCCTTGTGCTTCGCGGGAAGAACAAACCTAACTTCACCCCGCACATTGACTGCGGTGACAACGTTATCGTCATCAATGCGGGCAAGGTTGTCCTCACCGGCAAGAAAATGACCGATAAGGTGTATGTGCGCCATACCGGCTATCCGGGCGGACAGCGCTATGAAACACCGGCCAGCTTATTGGCTAAAAAGCCGACAGAACTTCTCAGGCATGCTGTCAAAGGTATGCTTCCGAAGAACCGTCTCGGTGCAAAGCTCCTCGGAAACCTTTATCTGTACGAAGGAAGCGAGCACCCTCATCAGGCACAGCAGCCTAGAGTTATTAAGTTGAACGAAATTTAAACAGAGCAGATGAAAGTAATTAACGCCCTTGGAAGACGTAAATCGGCAGTTGCTCGCGTTTATGTAAGTGCAGGAAACGGCAACGTTATCATCAATGGCCGTACTGTTGAGGAATATTTCCAGCAGGACACATTGGTGTATATCGTAAAACAGCCGTTCCAGGTAACCGAAACCCTCGCCCAGTTCGATGTAAAAGTGAATGTTGACGGCGGTGGAATCAAAGGACAGGCGGAAGCCATCAGGCTCGGTATCGCAAGGGCACTTTGCGAAATCGACCGTGAGGCATACCGTTCAATCCTCAAGAGCAACGGTTTCCTTACACGCGACGCACGCGAGGTCGAAAGGAAGAAACCGGGCCGTCCAGGCGCCCGCAAACGCTTCCAGTTCAGTAAACGTTAATATTGTTTACTGTCGGTTTACCATGCACGGCCGGGTATTAAAATCCAGAGGACTTATAATATTTTATGACTACCGTGGATTTGCCCAGGCTGCGGAAAATTGAGGAGACCGGCAATGCCGCTACTCCTGATTGATAGAAAGAGCCCCGCAAGGGGATAAAAAACAAGAAAAAAGAAATTAAAATGTCAAGAACGAATTTCCAAGATTTACTTGATGCAGGTGTACACTTCGGCCACCTGAAGAGAAAATGGGATCCGAAAATGGCTCCATACATCTTCATGGAGAAGAACGGTATCCACATCATAGACCTGCATAAGACTGTCGTTAAAATAGATGAAGCCGCTGCAGTCATGAAGCAGCTTGCGCGCGCTGGCCGCAAAGTGCTTTTCGTAGCGACTAAGAAACAGGCTAAGGACGTCGTTGCAGAATATGCACAGTCCGTAGGAATGCCATATGTAACAGAAAGATGGCCGGGCGGAATGCTTACCAACTTCCCTACAATCCGCAAGGCTGTCAAGAAAATGAACACCATCGATAAGATGATGACCGACGGTACATTTGAGACTTTGGCCAAGCGCGAACGTCTTCAGATTACCCGCCAGAAGGCAAAATTGGAAAAGAACCTCGGTTCCATAGCCGATTTGAGCCGTCTCCCTGCAGCACTTTTCGTAGTCGATATACAGAAGGAGATCAATGCCGTAAAGGAAGCCAATCGTTTGAATATTCCGGTTATCGCAATGGTTGATACTTGCTGCGATCCTACACCGATTGATTATGTGATTCCGGCAAATGATGACGCTACCAAGTCCATCGAACTTGTCATGAAGGCAATGTGCGATGCTGTCAAGGAAGGCCTTGAAGAGAGAAAGGTTGAGAAAGACAAGGAAAATGCTGAAACTGAAGCATCGGCACAGGCGCAGAACGGCAGAAAACTCCGTTCACGCAGGAAAAAGGAAGATGCTTCCGAAAATGAGGCCGACACCGAAGTCGTTGAAAGCGAGTCTCAGGAGCAGGAAACCGCTGCTCAGGCAGATGCCGAATAACGGATGTTTTATAACGAATTAAAAGATTTATCATTATGGAAATAAAAGCAGTTGATGTTGCAAAACTCCGTAAAATGACCGGAGCAGGTATGATGGATTGCAAGAAGGCTCTCGTAGAGGCTGAAGGCGATTTTGACAGGGCTCAGGAAATCATCCGTGAAAAAGGAAAACTCGTGGCAGCTAAAAGGGCCGACCGTGAGACTTCCGAGGGTTCTGTTATCGCAAGGACTAATGCAGATCACACCAAAGCTATTCTGGTGTGCCTTGGTTGCGAGACTGACTTCGTTGCCAACAATGCAGAGTTCCAGGCTCTTGCCAACTCCATTGCAGATGCTGCAATAGAAAACATGCCTGCTACAAAGGAAGAACTCGAGGCTCTTTCAGTTAACGGACAGACTATTCAGGAAGCCGTTACTCAGCAGACCGGAAAGACTGGTGAAAAACATGTGATAGCATATTACAGCAAGTTGGAGGCTCCTTTCATCGCTACATATATCCACATGAACGGTAAGGTGGCGTCGATTGTAGGTTTCTCAAAACCGGTTTCAGCAGAGACCGGCAAGGAAGTGGCAATGCAGGTTACGGCAATGAATCCGGTTTCAGTAAACAAGGATGATTGCCCTAAACATGTGATTGACAAGGAACTTGAAATCTATCACGAGCAGATCAAACTTGATCCTAAGATGGCAGGCAAACCAGCCCAGATGCTTGAAAACATCGCCCAGGGCAAACTTGTCAAATTCTTCAAAGAATATACTCTTGAAGAGCAGACTTTCGTGAAAGACGGCAAGATTTCTGTAAAAGAATACCTCAAATCAGTTGATCCTGAGGTCAAGGTTACAGGATTCGCACGTTTCTCATTGAACGACTAATCATAAACAGGAGGCTGTCCTACCTATTGCAGGCGGCCTCTTGATTTCGGGATGTAGCGCAGTTGGTAGCGCACTACGTTCGGGACGTAGGGGTCGGGCGTTCGAGTCGCCTCATCCCGACCAGCAAAAAAAAGCGTGCATTCTCTGCGGAGAAGGCACGCTTTTCTATATCCCTGTCTCGTTATATTCCCAGTAACTTACATACTTTCCTGTGTACTTCGGTGTTGTCCATAAGGCCGTGGAACTCTTCGGCGCCTGCTCCGTAGGCGAAAAGCGGCACTGGTACGCCGCTATGTCCGTCGGTTGACCATCTGTAATCGATTCCGCTGTCTTTTTTGTTGAAATCGCTGTCGTTGGCTGTTATTGTAAGGCCTCCTGTTTCATGGTCGGCAGTGACAATCACGAGTGTTCCCGGGTGTGTGTCGGCGAATCTCTTGGCGACAAGCATGGTGGAGTTGATTTCTTCCATGTCTTTGAAGAGGGATTCGGTCAGGTGGTCATGGCAGGAAAAATCTATCTGCGACTCTTCCACCATCAGCAGGAAGCCGTTTTCATTGTCCTTTTCGAGGATTTCCAGGGCTGCCTGCGTGCATTCGGCCAGCATCCCGGGCCTGCGCTGATCAGTGTCCGGAAAATGCCCTTTAAAAGGCAGGAATATGATGTTGTTCCACTCGTCAGGAATAGAGCCGATGAAATCGTAATCGTCAAGGACGACATTGTATCCCATTGCTTTCAGTGAATCAAGGCGGGGGCTGTCGCCGTCATCATCGGGGGCAATCAATCCGGAACCGCCTGTAAAGACGACATCCAGGCCTGAGGACAGGAAATCATCAGCGATGCCTTCATCGTCGTGCCTTGTGACATTGTGGGCGTACATTGCAGCCGGAGTGGCATGCGTGAACGAGCAAAGCGTTACAATGCCGCAGTCAAGCCCGGCGGCGCTGCATTTTTCAGCAAAGTTTTCAACATCGTTGCTGTCCGAATCCATTCCGAGTACGGAATTGTTCGTCTTGTGGCCCGTGAACAGGGCGGTGCCTCCTGCAGCAGAGTCGGTAACCCTGTTGTTGGCCGAATATGTAGTAACCATTGCAGTCTGTGGAAACAGATAGAATGCGTTGGTGTCCGTTCCGAGTTCATTCAGTGCGGCTACCTGGGCGAGGCCCATTCCGTCCCCGACTATGAAAATTACATTTTTTACTTCCGGTGCAGTGCCGGCGGAGGTGCTATCTGAAACGGAATCGCTCCCTCCGGCACATCCATAAAGTGCCATCAGGAGCGATAAGGCGATAGCAACTGAAAAAATATTTCTCATTGCCTATCAGTCTGTGAGCCGATATTATTTGATAACTCCGAGTTCCTTGCCTACTTTCACGAATGCGGCAATGCATTTGTCAAGGTGTTCTTTTTCGTGTCCTGCAGAAATCTGCACACGGATACGTGCCTGATCCTTAGGAACTACAGGATAGTAGAAGCCTACTACATAGATGCCTTCTTCAAGCAGCCTGTCTGCCATCTGCTGTGAAAGTTTCGCATCGTAAAGCATGACAGCGCAGATTGCGGACTGTGTAGGTTTGATGTCGAAACCGGCCTCTACCATCTTCTTGATAAAGTAATCGGTGTTTGCATGGAGTTTGTCCTGGAGGGCGTTGGTTTCAGCCATCATGTCGAACATGCGGATTGCCGCTCCTGCAACCATAGGAGGTATTGAGTTCGAGAAGAGGTATGGCCTTGACCTCTGCCTTAACATTGCAATGATTTCCTTCTTACCGGTAGTGAAACCGCCGATTGCGCCGCCGAATGCTTTTCCAAGCGTGCCGGTGATGATTTCAATCTTGCCGCGGAGGTTGTGGAGTTCGGTAACGCCCCTTCCTGTTGCGCCTACGACGCCTGCAGAGTGGGATTCGTCCACCATTACCATTGCATTGTATTTGTTTGCAAGTTCGTAAATCTTGTCAAGAGGTGCGACGTTGCCGTCCATTGAGAACACGCCGTCTGTCACGATGATGCGGTGCCTTTGAGCCTGGGCGAGTTTGAGGCATTCCTCAAGTTCGTTCATGTCGGCGTTGGCATAACGGTATCTCTTTGCTTTGCACAGACGAACGCCGTCTATGATGGATGCGTGGTTCAGGGCGTCTGAAATGATTGCATCCTGTTCATTGAGCAGTGGTTCGAAAACTCCTCCGTTGGCATCGAAGCAGGCAGCATAAAGGATGGTGTCTTCCGTTCCGAAGAACTCGGCAATCTTCGCTTCGAGTTTCTTGTGGAGATCCTGGGTACCGCATATGAAACGTACTGAAGACATTCCGTAACCGTGAGTGTCAAGTGCTTCCTTTGCCGCTTTGATAAGCTCTTTGTTGTCAGAGAGACCCAGATAGTTGTTGGCGCAGAAGTTGATTACTTCCTGGCCCGAAGCCACTTTTATTGCGGCTTTCTGTGGTGTGGTGATGACCCTCTCTTCTTTGTAGAGACCGGCTTCCTTGATGGCGTTAAGCTCATCAGTGAGGAATTTTTGAAAATCTGTGTACATAATGTCAAATATTTAAATCGTAATTTTTGTCAAAACCAAGTTGTTTTATTATGCAAAAATGATGCTATTCTTGTTCTTTAATCCATCTGTCAAGCCATGAGAAGTATTCCCTGTGCCAGAGAATCGCATTCTGCGGTTTGAGAATCCAGTGGTTTTCTTCAGGGAACACCACCAGGCGTGAAGGTACGCCCATGAGTTGGGCCGCATTGTATGCCGCCATTCCCTGATCGACCGGCACGCGGAAGTCAATGCCTCCGTGCATGACCATGATAGGCGTATCCCAGTTCCGGATGAACTTGTGGGCCGAATGGGCGTAATGCCGTTTGGCTACGGGGTTTTCATCCCAAGGAGCGCCTCCGTTGTCCCATGTAGGGAACCAGAGTTCTTCGGTTGTCATGTACATGTGTTCCTGGTTGAAGATGCCGGCGTGTGCGATGAAGCAGTCGTAAGTCTTTTCATGGTTGCCGGCCAGATAATATACGGAAAATCCCCCGTAACTTGCGCCGCATGCGGCCATTTTTCCGACATAAGGCTCTTTCTGCATTTCATGGGCGGCAGTCAGGTAGTCCTGCATGTTGAGGCCGCAGTAGTCTTTTGAAATCTGTTCGCACCATTCCTGTCCGAAGGCTGTCGTTCCGCGTCTGTTAGGCATTATCACTATATAACCCTGCTGTGCCATGAGCCTGTAATTCCATCGGTAACTCCATGCCTGGCTGAGAGTCCCCTGCGGGCCTCCGAGCAGTATCTCTATTGCAGGATAGACTTTGGTCGAGTCAAAATGAGGAGGATACATTACCCATGTAAGCATCTGCTTCCCGTCAACGGTAGTCATCCAGCGGTCTTCCATAACAGGGGTGTCGAGCCTGTCGAGGATGTCCTTGTTTTCAAACGAGAGTTGTGTCACTGAATCCACTGGATTTGTTCCGTTCCATTGCAGTGAGACTATTTCCGTAGGGAAAAGCATGCTCATGTATGAAGTTATGATTTCCGTTCCGTTTACGCTCTCTTTCACGAAAGCCGGGGTCATGAAATCATACCAGAGGCTGTCGGAAGTGATGCGTGTGATGTTCCCTTCAAGGTCTGCGACGAAGAGTCCCTGCAATCCTTCGGCAAGGGAGGCGAAATAGATGTGCGTGCCGTCTTCCGACCATACCGGGGATGAGGCATTGTACTTGAATGAGCCGGTCAGTTCGGTTATTTCCCCGCTTGCCATGTCCCTGACCATAAGCCTTACCTTGTCGGCTTCGTATCCGTCCCTTTCCATGCTGAGCCATGCCAGCCTGCTTCCGTCAGGCGACCACACCGGTTCGGTATCGTAGCCCATCATCCCTTCGCTGAGGTTGGTGCAGCCGGCTGTGGCTATGTCGTAAAGGTATATGTCCGTGTTTGTGGAAAATGCGTATTCCTTGCCGGCAAGTTTGCGGCATGAGTAGGCAATCTTCTTGCCGTCAGGACTCCATGCTATCTGTTCGATGCCGCTGAACGGTTCGGTTGGGAGTTCGTAGAGTTCCTTTTCACCTGCCAGAAGATCTGTCGCATCGGCGAGGGTTATCTTTCCGGATGCGGGAATCTGCGCTATGAAGGTATGCGGTATTTCCTCAACCCAATGATCCCAGTGCCTGTACATGAGGTCTTCGGTGCGGTACGCCTTTGCCTTGTCAAGGTCAGGATAAGTGTCAGAAGGTTTCTGGAGGTATGACTGGACATAGTGCGTGAACATGATGCTGTTCCCGTCAGGAGACAGTTTGAATTGTGCTACTCCGCCGTCTATGTCGGTAATCTGGTGTGTCCTGGCCAGCGAAGGCCTTTCTCCTTCCCTGTATTCGGCAGTCCATACCTGTCCTCCGGAGATGTATGCTATCCCTTTCCCTCCTTCAATCCAGATTACGTTCGAATAACCTGCAACGTCCCTGGTGAGTTGCGTCCGTCCGGTGCCGTCAGCGTTCATTACGAAAATCTCGCTGTTGCCCTTGTTCTGGGCGATGTCCGTGTATCCGACCGTATAAAGTATCTTGCTCCCGTCGGGAGATACCTGGGGCCCGGATACTTTCGACATGGTTACAAGTATTTCCGGAGTCATTTTTCCGTCAACTACTTCGATTACACTTTCGCCAATGATGTTTTCCCTGTCCTGGGGAGCGGCGCAACCTGCTGATACGGCAGCCATGGCTATGAGAGATTTGGTTAGAAAATGATTCATTGCAATTGATGTTTTTCAGCCTGCAAAATTAAGAAACTGTTTGGATTTTTTCTAATTTTGACGGGGATTTATGAGTATGGCTGTTTATTTAATCATAGGTATGGTATCGCTGGCCGCCGGTGCGGCCGTAATGTATTTCGCCATGAGCGGAAGGCTGAAAGATGCAAGGGCGTTTTATGAAGAAAACATCCGTCGCATGAGGGAGGACGATGCCTCGAAGGGAG
Organism: Candidatus Merdivivens pullicola; assembly: GCA_017694945.1. GTDB lineage: Bacteria > Bacteroidota > Bacteroidia > Bacteroidales > UBA932 > Merdivivens > Merdivivens pullicola. Next base: position 39,369 of record JADIMA010000038.1, read on the forward strand.
AAGCGATGCAGGCTCAATTCAAGGCTGTCGCCGCCGAAATCATGGAAAACAATTCAAAAATGTTCAGGGAAAATTCGGCAGCCCAGATAGATGCCCTTTTAAAGCCGATAAGGGAAAGTTTCGGCCGTTTTGACAAAAGCCTCAACGACACCAGGCTGGAAAGCGTGAGATACAACGCCGAACTGAAGGCATCTATTGAAATGGTCATGAAACGTTCCTCCGCCGTCGAGGAAGAAGCCTCGAAACTCGCCAATGCCATTACCGGGCAGGTCAAGTTCCAGGGCGATTTCGGCGAGATGCTGCTCAACCGTCTGCTGGACAGCGCCGGAATGCGGCAGGGAATTCACTATGATGTGCAGGGCAGGATACGCGACGAACAGGGCAATGCAGTAAAGACCGAACAGGGTCGCGAATTGCAGCCGGATGTGATAATATATTATCCGGACGATACGGCGGTCATAGTCGATTCGAAAGTCTCGCTGAAGGCATTCAATAACTATATGAACGCTTCCGGGCAGGCTGAAAGGGAGCGTTTTGCAAAGGAGCATGTCCAAAGCGTGCTTGCACATGTGGATGAAATGGCGCGGAAAGACTACAATTCCCACCTGCCGAGGCAGAAACAACTGGTTGACTTCAATATCATGTTCATGCCTGTCGAGGCCGCTTTCCAGTTGATGATGACATCCGACCCGCTGCTGTGGCAGAATGCGCGTTC